>NZ_JBNGOP010000029.1:0-66690 GCF_050589625.1 Maribacter sp. 2-571
GCCGTAACTTGTATATTTTTAAGGTCTTTACAAAGATTACTATTACATTAACCGGACACTATTGAGTACAAAGTAATAAGTACTTGGCGGATGACTTTGAATTTGAGTTTGAGTTTGAGCTTGACACTTGAACTTGACACTTGCACTTTTTCAGTCTTTTCTCCTTGTTCTTTCAGCGTAGCGGTCTTTTTTCAATGGACAATTAGCAATGAACAATTATCAGTTCGCAGTGGCAGTTGCTAGTCTGCAGTATTTAGTGGTGCGTAAAAAAGTAAAAAGTGATGAGTACTTGGTGGATGACTTTGAACTTGAGCTTGAACTTGACACTTGCACTTTTTCAGTCTTTTCTCCTTGTTCTTTGAGCGTAGCGGTCTTTTTTCAATGGACCATGAACAATTATCAGTTCGCAGCGGCAGTTGCTAGTCTGCAGTAATTAGTGGTGCTTAAAAAAGTAAAAGGTAATGAGTAAAAAGTAATGAGTACTTGGCGGATGACTTTGACTTTGAATTTGAGTTTGAGTTTGACACTTGAACTTGACACTTGAACTTGAAACTTGACACCTGCACTTTCCTCAGTCTTTGGGCAACGTGGTTTACAAAGCGTCTTAAGCGAAAATCGAAATCCTAGGTTACTTGATTACCCGATACGTTAAATTGATCCGTTCCCTGATGGGTTTTGCCGTTTTAGGTATTTGATGGAGCCAATGGTGCTGTGTTGGTCCTTGCATCAGCAAAAGGCTGCCGTGCTCTAGGAGTATTTTGTGTTTTAGGAGTTTGTCCTTTCGATGTTTTAAATGGAAATAACGTTCTTGTCCCAACGTTATGGAAGCGATTACGGGATTGTTTCCCAATTCCTTTTCATTGTCGGCGTGCCATCCGTTACTATCTTTTCCGTCACGGTATAGATTGGCAAGGCAACTGGTAAAACATGCCGTAGTTTTTTCCTCGATTCGTTTTTTTATTTCTAATAATTCCTTTGAAAACGGATGGGGCCGCATTACAATGTTCGAATACCGATATGGTTTGTCGTTGTTTCCAAAAAGAGCGGTCAAACGCGGTTGCGGATACACCTTTCCAAAAACCTTGATGTCATCTTGTTGCCAAGGTACGTTTTCTTTCAAGGTCGTAAAGTATGTAGAAGCCTTTTCCGAACTTAAAAAGTTGGGGTAATACATAATATCGCTATCGGGCAGCTCTAGCGCAAAACCGTCTGAAAAAAGGGAGGCCATTAGCTTAAGACGGTTTTTAACTGATTTCGGTATTCCGATGCGGTATGCCCGGTAAACGCCTTGAACGATTTGTTAAAATGCGAAAAGTTATTGAATCCGCTCTCAAAACAGACATCGGTAATGCTCATGGGTTGTTCCGCCAGAAGTTTGGAAGCATGTACCAATCGATATTCGTTTACAAATTGTACAAAGGTTTTGTTGGTAATCTTTTTAAAATAACGGCAGAAAGATGGAATGGTCATGCTGACCATGTCCGCAATTACCTCCAATGGAAGCTCCTCCCGAAAGTTGTTCTTTACATAATTGAACACGGTATTGATGCGTTCGTTGTCCTTTACTTCGGCGGTAATGGAATATCCTTCGGCATTCAATACCTTATAATCCTTAGCGTTTCCGAGTTCGTTCAAAATGTTCAGGATGGCGAGCAAGCGTTGAAAATCGGTCTGGTGCTGTAACAGTTCCATTTTTTCCCCGATCTGTCGCTTGATATCCCCATGAAAGGCGATACCGGATTTGCTCAAATCAAAAAGGGCCTTTATTTTTTTCATTTCGGGAATCGTAAAAAAATCCGTACCCAAAAAATCGGCTTTCATTTGTACTACGGTCTCACTTTTGTTTCCGGTCAATTTATCCGTAAGCCCACAATGTGGCAGATTACTACCGATCAAGATGAGGTCGCCGTCCGTATAGTATGAAACGTGGCTCCCTATTTGTCTTTTTCCAGAACCACCATTAACATATACCAGTTCTATCTCTGGATGGTAATGCCAACGGACATTTGTATTGGACCGGTCCTCGTCAAACTTTTGGTACGTAAAGGAGTGTCCAAAATCTGGAGCGATCGCCTCAAAAGCAGGTTTGTGTTGAATCATATCATCCATTGTTATAGGATAAAGTTAGCAACGTCCAAAATCAATTAAGATTACAAAATTACCTCAAATATATGCAATATTATCCCTTAACATTTTGCTAATGTATTACCGAGGTAAAATAGCACATAAACTGGAAAAATCTGAAGTGGTATGTTGTATCGGTTCGGCATAAGTTTGTATTGTAATTTATTGTTAACCGGTGTTTTAGACAACGCCATAAAAACAACGTTATGAGAAATACATTTAAAACCATTGCACTGCTCGCCGTATTGTTTACTACCGTTATGGTATCGGCGAAAGATTTGAACATTACGGCCGACAGTACCGAACAAAGTTTGGTATTTGAGATGGAGGCGGCAAAGCAATCGACCACGATCCGCATTATGGATAGCCGTCTACAGGAAATATATGGTGATGTTATCGCTGCCGGGACACCTTACTTTAAAAAGTTCGATGTCTCCAATTTGATTTCCGGTAACTATACAGTGTCCATAGAAGATAGCTTGAAGCGCATTAATTATTCGGTGACCATAGATGGTGATACCTTGGAAATTTCAAAACCCAAACGCACCAATAAGCCGGTATTCCGTAAAAAAGGAGATCGTATTTATGTAAATCTATTGAATCTTGATTTGGAAGATATCGCCATTGCGGTGTATGATAGTGAGGGGAGAAGACTATTTTCGGAGACGAACAATGCGGATCAAATTGTTCAGAAGGCCTTTAATTTTGAGGATGCCAAGAACGATAGTTACACCGTTATGGTTAGGGATGCATCCCACACCTATTATGAAGAGATCGTGGTAAAGTAGTTAGTTAGTTTAAGTTGATTTGAACAACCCCTTGTATATAATGCTGCAAGGGGTTTTTTTATGGTTCATCGAATAGGGAGCCGATTTCGGTGCCTTCTCCCGCACTTGGCGCACTATCAGCGGACCACGAGATGGTATTGATCGACCTTAGGATACATACGAATAGGCCCAGTACATTAATGCGAATTGTAGCGGTATCCGAAGTAGTAACGCCCATTTTGGCAGTTCCATGGAAGCTCTTTTATCGTAAAGCATATGAAAGTGGACCGGAAGAAAAAAGGTAAGCATGGCCATGATTCCAAAAAGTGCCCAGTTTTGGCTTTCTTCAAAAAAGAGACCGATTCCCAACGCAATTTCCACAACCCCGCTAAAATTTACCAAAAACTGATGTCCCGGTAAATAAGCGGGTAAAATACGCATGTACATTTTTGGCATTAAAAAATGGAGTATTCCGGCCGTGATATAAACAAGGGCCATGAGATACAGATGCCAGGGGTACGTAAAGAAATCCATCTATTTGGTCTGGGCTATCCAATCGTTGATCTGACTTTCGAGCAATGCCAGTGGCATGGACCCATTTTGGAGCACTTGGTTGTGAAACTCGGTAATTTTAAAGGCATCGCCCATTTCTTTTTCGGCTTTGGCCCGAAGTTCCCTTATTTTCAACTGTCCTATTTTGTAGGACAAGGCCTGTCCCGGATTAGCCATATAACGTTCGATTTCCGATGTGATGCCCGCTTCGGATTCCGCTTCGTTATCCAAGGAGTAGTGAATGGCCCGTTCTCTGGTCCATCCTTTGGCGTGCATTCCGGTATCGACCACTAGCCGAATGGCCCGATGCATTTCGGCGCCCAGCATCCCAAAATATTGATAAGGATCTTCATATAGCCCCAATTCTTTGCCAAGCGATTCCGTATACAATGCCCATCCTTCGCCATATGCGCTGTACCAAAGCGTTTTTCGGAACTTGGGCAAACTTTCATTTTCTTGTGCCAGTGAAATTTGAAAATGATGACCGGGGATCGCCTCGTGCAAAAAGAGGTCTTCATCGGAATACATATTGTATTTTGTAACATCGGGAATGGGTACATAAAAAATGCCCGGTCGGGTACCGTCAACACTTCCTGGATTGTATTCGGCGCTGGCGGAAGCTTCTCGAAACGCTTCCGTTCGTCGCACTTCAAAGGCTGTTTTTGGTTGCAGATCAAAAAGTTTGTCCACCTGCGGCTTCATTTTTTGATGGATGGCATTAAAATTAGCGATAACCTGCTGAGGGTCGGTAAAGGGCATCAACTCCTTTTTAGTGCGCACATAATCAAAAAAGGCCTTTAAGTTCCCCTGAAAACCGACCTGTTCTTTCACCTTTTCCATTTCGGCCGAGATACGGGCTACTTCGCTCAAACCCAATTCATGTATTTGCGAGGCGGTCATATCGGTAGTAGTGTACAATTTTATCTGATGTGCATAATAGGCATCCCCATTGGGAATACCTTGAATGCCGCTACTCTCTCGACCGGCCTCCATATAATCCGTTTTCATAAAGTCTACCAGGTCTTTGTACGCGGGAATCAGGGTTTCCGTAATCATTTTTCCGTAGGCTTCGGTCAAACGGGTTTTATCGGCCTCCGAAAACGTTTCGGGAAGGGTATTGATCGGGGTATAGAACAAATGGGTTTCCAAGGGGGTATCGGCTACACTTGCCAATTGCGGAATTACTTTTTTGATCAATGACCTGGGCAGTACGTCTTCGACGGCCATACCTTGCTGCATTCGTTTTTTTGCCGCGTATAGCCATTCGGTATAATCTTCCAAGCGTTTCAGCCAGTTGTCATAATCTGCTACGGTTTCGAAGGGTTGCGCGCTAGATCCACCCGCCAATTGCCCCACCATGAGGTTCATGGACCACATTTGATCGATAGGGGTATATTCCTTAAAAGCGAGGCCTTCCAAGTTGATGTCGCATTCCCAGCGCATGATGGCCTTGCTCAGTCGTTCGTTTTCTGTTAGGGTACTATCGGGATACTGGGCAATTTTCGATTTGTAGTCGGAATAAAAGGCGCTTAGCCGTTCCTCGAACTGGTCCGTAAGAAAATTGGGTAAGGTATCATTATAACGGGTATCGCCTTGAAAGGTGGCGTTCAAAGGGTTCAATCGCAAGCTTTCTTCATGGTACGATTCAAAAACACTGGCAATGGGCAAAACCTCCGCTTTTGGGGTTTTATGCTCATTTTTACAGGCAACAAATGCCAAAAGAACAAAACCAAAGACGATTATTTTTTTCATGATGTACGGTTTAAACGGTTGTGGTATGCGGACGCGAATATACTTTTGAGTGCTAAGGCCCAAGGTGTTTCTTCACAAAAATTTTTTAAATCGTTCTTTTTTGTATTCGGGAACAGCGGGGTTGTCCAAGGCCAATTGGATCATCTCGGATCGTTTCTGTTTTGCATAGAGCAATTCAAAAAAGTTTTTAATGGTAAAGGTGTTTTCGGATCGTTGCACCAAAACCACCGCATCCCCTTTTTTTACGGCACCTTCTTCCAATACCCGCACATAGGTGCCCGGATGGGCATGCTGGATAAAGCTTTTGAGGATGTGCTGATCGTTAAACCGAACGCCTAACTTGTAACAGGGCTCCCTCGGCTGAGAAACCTGTACCAGGGCCTCCCCGATGCGGTATACGTCACCTACCCGTATTTTGGCCTCATCAAGGTCGGTTACGGTCAAATTTTCACCGAACATTCCCCAATCCCATGCTAATGTCGGGTACTGTTCCTTCCAATAGGGATAATAATCCGCGGAGAACAGGTAACAGGCCTTGTTGTCCCCACCGTGGTGCACGCGATCGATTATGGTGTCTTTTTTTACATCGGTCCGCGTCAGTTGGAGGGGTTCTTCAACGGGATATTTGAAAATACCCGTTTGTTCCTCGGCCCCGTTCCACGTAAAGGTGGTCGGTTGCCCTATATTGGTAGAAGTGATTTTCATCTGTTTATATTTATTGTTTTTTTTTAATCGTCAGATGTAATTCGCCAATAATCATTTCGGTTGGTATCAAGAATTGTTATGGCTCATTTCATAGGTTAAAGATAGCGAACATCGTGTTTTCTTATTGAACTCGTCTTGAGTTTTTGTTTGGAACCGAGAATGACGGCTTTTGTGTCATAAGGAAGCCATTTTTCGATTGCATAGCTCCCGAGGGTTCGGGACTACGAAAGCTAAAAATATCGAAATTATGGCGCAAAATGCGACCCCGAAGCGTCGGGGGTAGGTAAAAGAAAAACTCAAGACGAGTTCATTCCGTTTTCCCGTATTTTTTTCCCATTTTTATAATGCCCATATATCCTTTTGGCAACGGTAAAGAAGCACTTGTTTTTCTATCTTTGTACGACACATTACATCTGGTTTTTGGAAAACATCAAAAAGAAAATATGCTCCTATGTTCCGGTCGCTGAGGACGACCTGAATTTTTTGTTACAGTTTTATAAAAAAATGGAAATCAGAAAAGGGCATTTTTTGGTAAAGCCAGAAGAGCGGATCGCACACTTTTACTATATGGAAAAAGGCTGCGTGTGTTACTATAAAAAAGACGAAACGCGGACCAAAGTGATGGAATTTTTTACCGAAGGCTCTTTTTTTACCGACTTATACGCCTATATAGAAGAAATACCTTCGGGCGCTTACTTGGAGGCCACCGAAGACAGTTTGGTGTACGCCATATCAAAAACGGATGTCCTAAAGGCGTTTGATCGTTCCCACGGACTAGAACGTTTTGGTCGCCTGTCCATGCAGGACGGTTTTATGCGTCTTTTTAGAAGAAATAATCAACTGAAGAACCTTTCCCATCAAGAACGCTACCTAAGGCTGCTCCAGAAACGTCCCCATCTGTTCCAGCGCGTTCCCCAGTACCTGATCGCTTCCTACCTCGGACTGACCCCGGTGGGGCTTTCGAAAATTCGTAAGCGGGTGGTGGAACAATAAGATTGGTATACATCATCGGTTTTTTTAAACGATTTACTTCTCCCGATACCTTCCCCTTCGATAGGTCCTGTTTTGATGATGGTATTAGCCTTCCCAATTTGGTGTAAGCGTCCTTTCCTATAATATGACCGATGACCATAGGGGTCTGGTCCATGATATAACAATAGCTACGGTTGTTTTTTATTTTGAAGTGTAAGCGCAGAAGGGCAATTTTCAGTGGGTAATTTTAAGGTAGAAATGGTATTGTTTAGGAGCCACCACAAACAATTCTGCATTTATTAAACCAGTTTAACAGGAATTTCTCAAAATATCAACTAATTTTCATTATAATTTGTAAATACCTCAAAAATGGCAAAGGAATATTTAGATATGGATACCCTAAAGTATCTGTTATACGATGTACATGGTTTAAAGGATATGTTGGCCTATGAACGGTTTCAAGATCATGACGAGGAATCGCTGGGGATGTTCATCGACTCGGTAAAGGAATTTTCCGATCGGGAGCTGTTTCCCTATTTCAAGGAAATGGACGAACAACCTGCCCATCATAAGGACGGTACCGTAATCGTGCACAAGCAGGTAGATGTAATGATGAAAAAAGGCGGGGAAATGGGGTTGATCGCAGCACCTTTTGATTACGCCCATGGTGGCCTGCAACTACCGGGAATGGCCTATACCACCGCCGCCTATATTTTGGATGCCGCCAACAACCACCTACCGGGCTACGCCGGCCTTACCCTAGGGGCGGCGGAACTTATCGTTCATTTTGGGGATGAACACCTAAACGATACCTATGTACCAAAAATGTTATCGGGAGAATGGGGCGGTACCATGTGCCTTACGGAACCTCAGGCCGGTAGCTCGTTATCCGATATCACGACCAAGGCCATACCCAATGGAGATGGTGGATATCGCATAGAGGGCCAGAAAATCTTTATTTCCGGAGGGGATACCCAATACGCGGAGAATATCGTCCATTTGGTTTTGGCGCGAATCGAAGGGGCCCCAGCGGGAACCAAGGGAATTTCGCTATTTGTAGTGCCGAAACATCGGCCCGGTACTGATGGGAATTTAACGTACAACGATGTAACGACCGTGGCCGATTTTCAAAAAATGGGACAACGTGGGTATTGCACCACACATCTCGGATTTGGGGACAAAGGCGATTGTCATGGTTGGTTGGTCGGTGAACCCCATAAGGGACTTAAATACATGTTCTTGATGATGAACGGCGCGCGTATTGCCGTCGGGCGCGGTGCTGCAGCTATTGCCATGGCCGCTTACCAAGCCTCCTTAGAGTATGCCAACGAACGCCCACAGGGGCGAAAATTGACCAGTACGGGAAAAAAGAATCCGGATGAAAATCAGACCCTGATTATAGAACACCCCGATGTTCGGCGGATGTTATTGCTACAGAAAGCCATTGCCGAGGCCTCCCTGAGTTTGGTGGTTTTGGCGTCCCGCTATCAAGATATCAAACAGGCGACCGCCGATGAGGAGGAGCGAAAAAAATACCATTTACTGTTGGAAATCATTATTCCTATAGTAAAAACGTATCCTTCCGAAGCCGGCGCGGTGGCCGTCAATAACGGACTTCAAGTACTGGGCGGCTACGGCTTCTGTTCGGACTTTATCTTACAGCAGTACTATCGCGATATCAGAATTTCGGCAATATACGAGGGCACTACGGGAATTCAATCGCAAGATCTTTTGGGACGAAAAATACCGATGGATAATGGAAAGGCATTGGAACTTTTGGCCGCGGAAATGATGGAGACCATCGGCAACGCTGCCGCATATGAGGATTTAAAGAAACAGGCAGGAGTATTGGGGTCAAAATTAAAACAGGCCAAGGAAATACTGGCATTTTTGATGCCCTATGCCCAAAAGGGCGATTACGAACGTTATTTGGCGGATGCCAATCTATTCATGGAATATTTGAGTATCGTTACCATTGGCTGGCTATGGCTGGACATGGCCACCAAAGCAAAGCAAAGTCTGCTAAAGGGAGAGACCAAATTTTCAGAGGCATTTTATGAAAGTAAGATTCACACGATGAAATTTTATTTCAAATACGAAGTCCCCAAAACCAATGGCCTTGCAGAATCGTTGATGGATGACGAAGTACTCACGGTAAAAACCGGTAAAAAAGTATTTGTCTGATACTTTCTTTACAAGGGGTTTTAACAAACAACACGAACAAATGACAAACATCCAAAAGCAGTTCGACCTTACCGATAAGGTCGCAATCATTACGGGCTCCAGTAAAGGAATAGGAAAGGCGATCGCTAGGGGCTTGGCCGAGAATGGCGCTACGGTGGTCATCAGTAGCCGGGATCAAAACGCCTGTGATGCAGTGGTGTCGGAATTTGAAGAGGCAGGTTTAAAGGCTATCGGAATTGCCTGTCATATCGGAAAAGAGGAGGCCCGCAAGCATTTGGTGACCGAAACGGTCTCAAAACTGGGCGGTATCGATATTTTGGTAAACAACGCTGCCATTAATCCCGTTTTTGGTCCTTTGGAAGATGCGGCGGAGGATATTTTCGATAAAATAATGCATGTAAACGTGAAGGCACCATGGATGCTTTCCAATCAAGTGCTTCCCAGCATGCAATCCCGTGGTGGGGGCAGTATCATCAATATCGCTTCTGTGGAAGCGTTGAGTCCCGGAATGGGATTGGGGCTTTACAGCACCAGTAAGGCGGCGCTGCTGATGTTGACCAAAAATCAGGCAAAAGAATGGGGCAAGCATGGCATTCGAGCCAATGCACTCTGCCCCGGACTGATAAAGACCAAGTTTAGCGCCGCATTGTGGCAAAACGAAAAAATATTGGGTAAAATACAGAAAACGCTTCCATCCGGCCGCATGGGCATGCCCGAGGAAATGGAAGGTATCGTTTGCCTGTTGGCCTCGGAAGCGGGGGCCTATATGACCGGAGGGGTGTATACGGCGGATGGTGGATATATTATAGCAGGATAATACGATACGCTATGGACTTTGAATATTCAAAACGATCAAAAGAATTACAACAGCGCTTAAGTCTGTTCATGGAACAACATATTTTTCCGGTGGAACAAGAGGTGTACGCCTTCCACGCAAATCCCGACAATCGATGGAAAAAATGGCCCGGTCTGGAAAACTTAAAGGAAAAAGCGCGGGAGGCAGGCTTATGGAACCTCTTTCTCCCAAAAGACTACGGAAGCTTGAGCGCGGGATTGACAAATTTGGAATACGCGCCTTTGGCAGCCCTAATGGGACGGGTCATTTGGGCGTCAGAGGTATTTAACTGCAGTGCCCCGGATACCGGTAATATGGAAGTGTTGGCCAAATATGGAGACGACGCCCAACAACAAAAATGGCTTTTGCCTTTAATGAACGGAGAAATTCGCTCCGCTTTTTTAATGACGGAACCTGAAGTGGCCTCCTCTGATGCCACCAATATCGAAACCTCCATTCGTTTGGAAGGCGACAGCTATGTCATCAACGGTAGAAAATGGTGGTCATCGGGCGGAATGGATCCCAATTGTAAGATTGCGATTGTCATGGGAAAGACCGATTTTGACGCGCCCCGCCATCAACAACAAAGCATGATCTTGGTACCCATGGATACCCCGGGGGTAAACATCATACGACCGCTTTCGGTTTTCGGTTTTTACGACTCTCCCGAAGGACATGCCGAAATTGTATTGGATAACGTTCGTGTACCCAAAGGGAACTTGTTGCTGGGCGAGGGCAGGGGTTTCGAAATAGCGCAGGGGCGTTTGGGCCCCGGACGCATACACCATTGCATGCGGCTTACCGGAATGGCCCAACGTGCTCTGGAAATGATGGCCCTTCGTGTTTCCGAACGGGTAGCGTTTGGAAGGAAGTTTAAGGATTTTAGCAGCATCAGGCAAGAAATTGCGTTATCGCAATGTGAGGTGGAGCAAGCCAGGTTGTTGACCCTTTCCGCGGCCGACAAAATGGACAAAAAAGGAAATAAGGAAGCCAAGGAGTTGATCGCCATGATAAAGATCATCGCTCCAAAAATGGCACTTCAGGTTATTGATCGCGCCATACAAATTCACGGTGGTAAGGGAGTAGGCCCCGATACGCCACTTGCCCATTACTTTGCAGCGGCCCGAATGTTGCGGCTTGCCGATGGTCCGGATGAGGTACACCTATACCAGCTGGGAAAAATGATTATCGCGAAACACAGTTCGAAAACGGACGAAAACGAATAAAATGCAAAAGCAAGGGGCACAAAACGTTAGAAAGGGCGAGGAACTCGATGCATCCGCCTTAAAGGCATTCTTAAAGGAAAAAGGGTTGATCAAGGAAATCGATAGCCCGATACACATTACACAATTTACGCATGGGTATTCCAATCTTACCTATTTGTTGGCCATAGAAGAAAAGGAATACGTATTACGGCGCCCGCCCTTCGGCGCCATAAAACGGGGGCATGACATGGGGCGCGAATTTAAAGTACAAAATGCCGTTCGACCCGTTTTTTCAAAAGTGCCGGAAATGTATGCTTTTACCGATAATGAAGCGGTTATCGGGTCGCCGTTCTACCTTATGGAAAAAGTCGACGGAATCATTTTAAACTTCCAAGAGGCAAAAAAAAGGAACATCTCCGAACCGGAATATGATACCATTGCCAATGCCTGGTTGGATACCATGGTGGAACTCCATCAAGTCGATTATAAAGCTGTAGGGCTCGGAGATCTTGGCAAACCGGATGGATATGTTTCCCGACAGGTGACCAATTGGGGAAAACAATATGTCAAAGCTGCCACGGATGATGTACCTGCCGCAACCCAAGTAATGCGCTGGATGGAAGAACGGCAACCGAAAACATATGAGCACCGGTTGATACATAACGATTACAAGTATGATAACATCGTATTCAAGAACAGCACCTGGCAAGAAGTAAATGCGGTACTGGATTGGGAAATGGCCACCCTTGGCGACCCTTTAATGGACCTTGGTACTTCCTTGGGGTATTGGACCATGCACAACGATCATGATTTTGTAAAGCAGGGCATTCCTTCGCCAACGGTGTTCAAGGGAAACCCCGGTAGAAGGGAAATTGTAGAACGCTATGCCCAAAAAAGTGGGAGAACGGTAGACCATATCGTTTTTTATTATGTGTATGGCCTTTTTAAGATAGCGGTCATCGCACAACAAATTTATTACCGATACAAACATGGGTATACGACCGATCCTCGTTTTGCAGGGCTCAACAAAGCCGCGGAGTTGTGCTGCAATATTGCCTTAAAGGCGATCCAAACCAATAAAATCGAATAACATGTCAAGTACGTTACATACCGATATCGATCCGGAAGCCTTGGCGGCGCTAGCCGAGTTTCCCGAAGATAAACCCTTGCATATGCTCAACTATATGCGATATGCCGAAATGGATCCGGAAACCGGGAAGACCGGAAGGGAAACCTATAAAGAATACATGGAAAAAGCGACGCCCTTTTTTGCGAAGATCGATGCACGGATCAGTTTTAAGGCAAGGCCCGCTTTGACGATTATTGGACCCCGTGAAGAGCAGTTATGGGACGAGATGTTGATCGTTACCTACGCCACCAAGGCAGACTTTTTTAAACTGATACGGATGGAGGGATATCCGGGCGATATCAGAAAGAAGGCTTTGGTCGATTCAAGGATCATCTGTTGTGAATAAGTTCGGTCGATGGACCTAAATTGAAGTATTATGAAGGTGAAAAATAAAGTAGTGCTCGTAACAGGTGGCGGTTCGGGTATCGGAGCTGCCACGGCAAAGCACTTTGCCGATCACGGCGCCAAAGTGGTAGTGTCGGACGTTCGGCTCGAAAAAGCCCAAAAAACGGTAGACGGGATTTTGAGCGGCAATGGCGATGCCAGTGCGATGGAAACCAATGTGGCCGATTTCAATGCCGTGGAAACCATGGTGAAGGATACGGTATCCAAATATGGCCGTTTGGATGTCATCGTAAACAATGCGGGTATCGGTCCAAGAAAAATGGCAAAGACCGCCGATGCGACCTTGGCGGATTGGGACAATGTAATTGCCGTAAACCAGACCGGTGTTTTTTACTGTATGAAAGTAGCGCTGGGCCAAATGTTGGAACAAGGGTATGGGAATATCGTAAACGTGGCTTCCTTGGCAGGGTTAAAGGCATCGCCGAACAATCTGTCCTATAGCGCCAGTAAGTTTGCCGTGGTTGGGATGACCAAGTCCGCGGCCATGGAGTATGCAACCAAAAATATTCGGGTGAACGCCGTTTGTCCAGGGTATACCGAATCGGCACTGTTGGACAAACTTCGTGCGGCAAGGCCCGATATGGACGATATTTTAAAAAGTGTCATTCCCATGAAGCGTTACGGAAATGCCATAGAAATTGCCGAGGCGATCGTGTGGCTGGCCTCCGATAGTACCCAATTTATCACAGGACAGACCATTACCCTCGACGGGGGCACTTCTTTATAATAGAAAACCGCGTTTACGGAATGCCGATACGTTAGTTCGGACCGAAACCTTAAAAGAAACACTTGAAAACAATACAGTTAACACACAAGGAACGTTATGCCATCGTGCAGCTCAACAGGGGCAAGGTCAATGCCATCAACCATGAAATGGTGCGGGAGTTGACTACCGTTTTCACCGATTTGGAAACGAATTCCAAGGTGGAAGGGGTCATAATCACGGGCATTCCACACTTTTTTTCCGCAGGTTTGGATGTTATTGAACTATACGGGTACAATGAAGCGCAGATCGCTTCTTTCTTTGAGGATTTTGGCGCCTTACATATTCGTATGGCCCGTTTCCCCAAACCTTTGGTCTGTGCCATACCGGGCTACGCACCGGCAGGAGGCTGCGTGTTTGCAATAACGGCCGACTATAGGATCATGGCCGAGGGCGATGCCTATACCATTGGATTGAACGAGGTGGCGGTAAACATTCAGATTTCCAACAATTTGATCGAAGCATATGCTTTTTGGGTCGGCAATGGAAAGGCCCATGAGTATATTTTGGATGGAAAATTGCTCCATGGCAAGGAAGCCTTGGCCAGTGGTTTGGTCAATGCCCTAGTCCCCTTGGAGGAAGTAATGCCCGTTGCCGAGAAAAAAATGGACCAGTTTTTAAAGGCCGATACCGGGATACTCCGGAATACCAAACAGAAATTGAGAAGTAGTTGGTGGAACAAGCTGGAAAACGATGCTAAAAAAGATCTTGGGGAAGCCATCGAATTGTGGTGGTCGCCGCGAATTCGTTCCAAGATGAAAGCATTTGTCGATAGTCTTCAAAAGAAATAAAATTAATTTAATTTAATACGAGAGCATAAATGAACAAACAATGGATGTTACGAAAACGACCTGAGGGAATGCCCGATGCAACAACTTGGTCGTTGGAAACGAACCCGATACCCTCACCGGGCGATGGAGAGGTATTGGTACAACAGCACTATATTTCCTTAGATCCCGCAATGCGCGGTTGGATGAACGATGCCAAATCGTATATCCCCCCGGTAGCCTTGAACGATGTAATGCGTGCCGGTTCGGTGGGCCAAGTGATCAAGGCCAACAACCACCCGGTATTCAAGGAAGGCGATTTTGTGAGCGGTTGGGGCGGCGTACAGCAATACACGGTGACCGATGGTGAAAATTGGTACCCCGTAGATGCCTCGCTCGCACCGTTGCCAATGTATATCGGTACCTTGGGTATGCCCGGTATGACGGCCTATTTCGGAATTTTACAGGAAGGAAAAATAAAAGAGGGCGATGTAGTGCTGGTTTCCGGAGCGGCCGGAGCGGTAGGAAGTATCGTTGGGCAAATCGCTAAAATTAAAGGTTGCACCGTAGTGGGGATTGCTGGCGGACCTGCCAAATGTGATTACCTGGTAAACCAGCTCGGTTTTGATGCGGCCATCGATTATAAGAGCGAAGAAATCTATGAGGCCCTAAAACGGGAATGCCCAAAAGGAATCGATGTATATTTTGATAACGTAGGCGGGGAAATCCTGGATGCGGCACTTTCCCGATTACGCATGAATTCCAGGGTTGTCATCTGTGGTGCCATTTCGCAATACAACAATCGAGAGGATGTTCGGGGGCCCAAAAATTACCTTTCACTTTTAGTGAACCGAGCCAGCATGAAGGGAATGATCGTATTCGACTATGCTGCCGGTTACAAAAAAGCCGCAAAAGAAATGGGACAATGGCTCATGGAGGGCAAATTAAAAAGTAAAGAGGATGTTTATGACGGGATCGAGCAATTTCCAGAAACATTTGCCCGATTGTTTACCGGGGAAAAAATGGGGAAATTGGTATTAAAAGTGTTGGAAGAATAACGAACTCATCTCGAAAGGATACAAAAAACAGATCAATGAGAGCAATCGTATGCAATACCTTCGGGCCGCCCTCCAGCTTAACGTTGGAGGAAGTAACACTTCCCGAGCCCGGCCCTAAGGAAGTAGTGGTGACCGTTAAGGCAAGTGGGGTAAACTTTCCCGATACGCTGATCATACAGGGGCTTTATCAGTTTAAGCCCGAATTACCGTTTACCCCTGGCAGTGATGTATCGGGAATCGTAAAATCGGTCGGCGAAGCGGTCGATCCTGTGCGCCCGGGCGATGAGGTGTTCGGATTTGTATTGAACGGCGCCTTTGCCGAGGAAGTAATTGTTCCGGCCAACGCTTGTTTTTTAAAACCACCGCAGATGGAGCATGCCATTGCCGCTTCTTTTATGATGGCCTATGGCACTTCTTACCATGCCCTAAAAGATAGGGGGCAGCTTAAAAAAGGGGAAACCTTGCTGGTGCTCGGTGCTTCTGGCGGAGTAGGGCTCGCGGCCGTAGCGTTGGGCAAGCTGATGGGAGCAACGGTCATTGCCGCAGCCTCTACAGATGATAAATTGGCATTATGCGCCGAATATGGTGCGGATGTACTGATCAATTATACCAAGGAAGATCTGAAATCCGCGATAAAGAAAAATACCGATGGTAAGGGCGTAGATGTCGTTTATGATCCGGTCGGAGGCGATTACTCCGAGGCGGCCATTCGCGGAATGGCATGGGGAGGCCGTTATTTGATCGTTGGTTTTGCGGCCGGTAATATTCCAAAAATAGCGCTCAACTTGCCGTTGCTAAAAGGATGCGCTCTCGTAGGTGTATTTTGGGGAAGTTTTGCCATGAAATCACCGGGACAAAACCAAAAAAATACCATGGACCTGATGAAATGGTATGCCGACGGTCGTATACGGCCGCACATACACCAAAGGTATTCCTTAAAGGAAGTACCCGTTGCCTTGGACGATATGATGCACAGACGGGTAAAGGGCAAAGCGGTCATCGAAATGGAAGAGCAATAGTTTGTTTTGGGAGCAGTCTTTTCTTTTCAGAATAAGCAAGGTATTAGTGTTGATTTCATATTAGGGATGATATGGACAAGAATGGAAACAAGAATAGTACAATATAAAAAGTATGCGATTAAAAGATAAAGTAGCTATAGTAACGGGCGGTGCGCGTGGCATCGGAAAAGCCGTTTCGGAATTATTCGCTAAGGAGGGTGCCACCGTGTATATTTGGGACCTTTTGGAGGAAGGTGGGCAAACCGCCGAGCAAATTACGGCCCACGGGGGAAAAGCCAGTTTTTTAATGATTTCCGTTACGGACAAGGATGCGGTACAAAAGGCGGTAGCGGATATCCATGCCCAACATGGTAAAATCGATATATTGATCAACAATGCGGGGATTACAAAAGATAAGACCCTGCAAAAAATGAGCGAGGCCGAGTGGGACGCGGTCATTGATGTAAACCTAAAAGGCGTTTTTATCTGTACCCAGGCCGTTGCCGGGTATATGAAAGAAGCAGGATACGGCAGAATTGTCTCCGCCGCCTCAAACGTTGGGCTTCGTGGGAATTTTGGGCAGACCAACTATGCGGCCACCAAAGCTGGCGTGATCGCGATGTCAAAAACATGGACGATGGAGCTAGGTAAATACGGCATTACCGCAAACGCCTTGGCACCCGGTTTCACGCTGACCGAAATGGTAAAAGCGATTCCCGAAGAACATTTGGAGACCATTAAAAAACAGATTCCGTTACAAACCGCAGCGGACCCTATCGATATTGCCTATGGATACCTGTACTTGGCTTCGGACGAGGCCCGATACGTATCCGGTATCTGTTTGACGATCGATGGTGGAATTTCAAGATAAGCGCATATGAAAACCCTCATTTGTAAAGATTTAGCCGCGTTACGGACCCATATCGGAAAACAGTTGCCCGTTGGTGAATGGGTAACCGTTACCCAACAAATGATCAATGCGTTTGCATCCGCTACCCACGATTTTCAATGGATCCATGTAGACGTGGAAAAGGCAAAAAAGTATTCGCCTTTCAAGGCTCCGGTGGCCCATGGATTTCTTTCCGTCTCCCTATTGTCAAAAATGTTGGGAGATGTGGTTACGGTAAACAGCGCGACCATGGGCGTTAATTATGGACTGAACAAAGTACGTTTTCCGAACCCCGTGATCGTTTCGAGCAAGGTACGGCTATTGAGTAAAATTGTAGGGATGGACGACTACGGCGAAAATGGCGCAAAAATTACATGGGACTGCACCATTGCAATTGAAGGGGCCGAGAAACCGGCCTGTGTCGCTGAATTTGTTTCGTTAATGTTCGAATCTTAAAAAGAAGTAAATGAAGATACTGACAACCTCGGAGAATCGTTTCTCCGATTTAGAAGATTACCCCTTTAAAGCCCATTTTTGCGAAGTGGGACAAGGACTAAAAATGCATTATGTAAAGGAAGGTAATGGTCCTACCGTACTACTGTTGCATGGCGAACCGAGCTGGTCGTATCTCTACCGGAAAATGATTCCGATTCTAGTGGAGAAGAGCTATCAGGTAATCGCTCCGGATCTGATCGGTTTTGGCAAATCGGATAAACTTGGTGCTCCGCAAGAGTATAGTTATGCAAAACATGTGGCTTGGTTAAAGCAACTTGTAACCACTTTGAAATTGACCGATATACATCTTTTTTGCCAAGATTGGGGCGGGCTGTGCGGTTTGCGTTTGGCAGCGGAAAACCAGGAACTTTTTGCAACGATTACCGCTTCCAACACTTTTGTCCCAAGAACGGGCATCAAAGCGAACGAAGCCTTTTTAAAATGGCGTCATTTTTCGCAAACGACCCCGAACTTCCATGCGGGAGGGGTACTTCAAATGGGAACGGTATCGGAACTGTCGGAACAGGCGATTGCCGCTTATGATGCCCCTTTTCCCGATGACACCTACAAAGCGGGAGCGCGGGTATTTCCAAAACTGGTTCCCTTCGATGGGGAGGATTTTGATAACGCCTTACCTGCATGCGACGCTACCTGGGCGGTTTTGGAAAAATGGGAGAAACCGTTTCTTACCCTTTTTGGTGATTCGGACCCCTTGATGAAGGGAGGCGATCTGTATTTTCAGGCGAAGGTTCCCGGGGCCCTGGGAATGCCGCACCGGACAATTGAAAAGGCCGGGCACTTTATACAGGAGGACAAAGGAGAAGAATTGGCCGAGCATTTGGCAGCTTTTTTAAAAGCGCATGCGATAGCATAAGGTTGGCCATTACCGGTCAGATACTGAGAACAATACCATTTCAAAAGTAAAATAGTATAACAAAAAGAAAACGCCCTGATATGATTCAGGGCGTTTTGGTTTAAAATATCCGATAGTTCAGGTCATCACTTTACCATTTCGTAACTTCTTTTGATAAAGTTGGTCAGTTCCTCACCTTTTAACAAGCCTTTTGACAAACGTGCCAAGTCGATTGACTGGTTGATAAGGCGTTCCCGTTTTTTGGCCGTCTTGGTATTCAAGATTTCGCCTACCAGCTCATGATTGGTATTTACGATGAGGTTGTACATTTCGGGCATACCTCCCATTCCGAACATGCCACCGCCTCCACCACTGCGTTGCATGTCTTTCATACGGCGCATAAATTCCGGCTCGGTAATGATAAACGGCGACGCGCTGCTATCCATCGCTTCCAACTGTACGGTAAAGCTTTTATCGGAGATGACTTCCTCCAAATTGGTTTTCAGCTTTTCCTTTTCCTCATCCGATAGTTTGGATATTTGGGTATCCTCTTTTTTGATCAGGTTATCCAAATGATCGGCATCCACCCGGGCGAAGGATATTTTTTCCTTTGAAGTTTCGAGCTTTTGCATCAAATGAGAGATAATGGGAGAGTCCATCAGCAATACCTCGTATCCTTTTGTCTTGGCAGCCTCGATATAGCTGTGTTGCGCATCTTTATCCGATGCATAAAGAATCACCAACTTCTCGTCTTTATCGGTTTGGGTATCCTTTAGTTTTTCTTGCAACTCTTCAAAAGTGAAATAGTTTCCGTCCACCGTTGGATAGAGGGCAAACTTATCCGCCTTTTCAAAGAATTTATCTTCGGAAAGCATGCCATATTCGATGACGATTTTAATATCGTTCCATTTTTGTTCAAAATCTTCTCGGCTGTTCTTAAACAGGGAGTTGAGCTTATCCGCTACCTTTCGGGTGATGTAGGAGGAAATTTTCTTTACGGCACCGTCAGCCTGCAGATAGGATCGCGATACGTTCAAAGGAATATCCGGAGAGTCGATCACACCACGAAGCATGGTCAGAAATTCCGGAACGATACCTTCCACATTGTCGGTGACAAAAACCTGATTCTGATACAATTGTATCTTATCTTTCTGGACATTCAGGTCATTGGTCAATTTGGGAAAATATAGGATGCCCGTTAAGTTGAACGGGTAATCTACATTCAAATGAATATGGAACAATGGTTCTTCGAACTGCATTGGATAGAGTTCGCGGTAAAACCCACTGTAATCGGCATCCTCCAAATCCGCAGGTTGCTTTGTCCACGCCGGATTTGGGTTGTTGATAATGTTATCTACCTCTTTGGTAGGAGCGGGATCTTCCTCTTTAGCGTCTTCCGGTTTTGGTAAGGTTTCCGTTTTGGTACCGAAACGAATGGGTATCGGCATAAACTTGTTGTACTTGGTCAACAGTTCGGTGATTCGGGAATCTTCCAAAAACTCTATGGAATCTTCGGCAATATGTAGAATGATCTCTGTTCCGCGGTCTTCTTTTTTTCCTTTCTTTATGGTAAACTCGGGAGATCCATCGCATGACCAATGTACCGCAGGTTCGTCCTTAAAGCTCTTGGTAATAATTTCCACGGTATGGGCCACCATAAAGGAGGAGTAAAAACCGAGTCCGAAATGGCCGATAATTCCTGCGTCTTTGGCACCGTCTTCATATTTGTTCAAAAATTCTTCGGCACCTGAAAAAGCGACTTCATTGATGTACTTTTTTACCTCGTCCTCCGTCATTCCGATACCTTGATCGATCAAATGTATCTTTTTGCCTTCCTTGTCGATTTTGATGTCGATAAGAGGATTGCCGTATTCCACCTTTGCCTCACCGATAGCGGTAAGGTGCTTTAACTTTAAGGTAGCATCGGTGGCATTGGAAATGAGCTCTCTTAGAAATATTTCGTGGTCACTGTAAAGAAACTTTTTAATCAGTGGAAAAATATTGTCCACCGACACATTAATTTTACCTGTTGCCATAATTGTTACTGCTTTATATGTTTTTAACGAATTGCGTTTTATTAAAGCCATGGAAATAACACCCATGCTTCGCGTATCCATATGTCAAAAAAAATACCATACTTCCTACACATGACAAACTGACATTTAAGGTTTGGTAATGAAGTGTCGTAAAGTTTAACAATATTTTTTGTTTAATTTTTTAGTTAATAAGTTAAACAGTATTATCTTTGAGTATGATTAGATTAAAATCTTGCTATGAAGAAGATTTTTAACATATAATCATGTTTGATTATTTATTGGTTAGGTTGTTTAAAACGTGCTTCGCCCCCGAGGCACGTTTTTATTATCTTTAAATCGACCTCGCAAGTGCAAGCGGGCCAAGAATAAAAACGATATACAAAACACACTCCGATGGCAACAAAAACAAAAAAGAAGGTAACCGAAGACCAGATTATAGCAGGGTATATGGACCATGTATTGATGACAGAACAAATTCCCACGTCCATCTACAAATTTGCCAAAGAACTAAAAATAGAGGAATCGGAATTTTACTCCTTTTTCGGGTCCATCGAAGGACTGCAAAAAGCGATATGGATAAAGTTCTACGAGAATACGGAGAGCGTTATGCTCAAAAATAAAGAATACGAGACCTTTTCGAACAAAGAAAAAATGTTGACCTTTTTCTATTCTTTTTTCGAATTGATGACCTTAAATCGAAGTTATGTGCTTTTTGCGTTGGCCCACGATAAAAATATGATGGGTGCGCCGAGCCAGTTGAAAGATTTAAAAAAACACATTGTTTCGTTTGCCAAGGAATTGATCGAGGACGGTAATGCCGAAAAGGCCTCTCGATTAACGCAACACAATCCGAAAATATTTTCCGAAGGTGCATGGCTACAGTTCGTATTTGTTTTAAAATTCTGGATGAACGATAACAGTCCAGGCTTTGAAAAAACGGATATGGCGATAGAAAAATCGATCAATACCATTTTTGACGTATTCGATAATACCCCATTGGAAAATATCATTGACTTCGGAAAATTCCTCTTCAAGGAAAGAATGGCCTAAGCGTAAGATGCCGTGACCGCTCCGTAAACCATATGTGTCAGATAATGACATCGTCGCATGTTGATGTAAACGATGTTTGAATAAACCAAAGAAAGCCTATGAAAACCCTCGACAAAATTCCGACCGGTAAAATTGAACGCGCCGGAAAACTTGTGAAAACGGGAGTCAAAATTGGGGGCAACTACGTAAAATACTACAGTAAAAAACTGGTAAATCCTGAAATGGACCGTGCCGAACTGGACGAGGATAATGCCGGTGATATCTATGACGGACTTAAAAGTTTGAAAGGTAGCGCACTCAAAGTGGCGCAGATGTTGAGTATGGAAAAAAACCTGCTGCCCAATGCTTATGTAGAAAAGTTTTCCTTATCCCAATTTTCAGTTCCCCCATTGTCGGCCCCTTTAGTGCGCAAAACCTTTAAAAAATATTTGGGAAAATATCCAGAGGATATTTTTGACACGTTCGAAAAAGATTCGGTAAATGCCGCAAGTATCGGTCAGGTGCATAAGGCCACCAAGGACGGCAAACAGCTAGCGGTTAAAATTCAATATCCTGGTGTCGCCAAAAGCATCAGTAGCGACCTTGCCTTGGTAAAGCCGATAGCGATACGGATGTTCAATATTAAGGGAAAGGATTCCGATAAATATTTTAAGGAGGTAGAGTATAAGCTTATTGAGGAGACCAATTATATCCTTGAGGTGCAGCAGAGCAAAGAAATTACCCAGGCCTGCGCCCACATCGAAAATTTGGAATTTCCGGAATACTATGAGGAAATGTCCAGTGAAAAAATCATTACCATGCAATGGATGCAGGGGATGCATTTGAGCGAGTTCGCCAAAACCGATTTCACCCCCGAAATGGGCAATCGCTTGGGACAGACCCTATGGGATTTTTATATGTTTCAGATCCATGGTTTGCGCAAGGTGCATGCCGATCCCCATCCCGGTAACTTTTTGATCAGCGATGCCGGAAGGTTGATAGCCATTGATTTTGGATGCATCAAGGAAGTGCCCGATTCTTTTTACTATCCCTATTTTGAGTTGGCAAAAAAGGAAAACATAGATAACGATGACCTCTTTCGCGAGAAATTGGTTCAGCTAGAGATTCTGACCCCTACGGATACACCAAAAGAAACTACCTTCTTCACCGACCTTTTTAGAGAGCTGCTCACGCTTTTTACGGCACCTTTTAATGCGGAGGAGTTCGATTTTGGCGCAGATGAATTTTGGATGCGGATCGCCTCCCTTAGTGAGCGTTTTTCAAAAGACGAACAGCTACGGAGGATGAACGGCAATCGAGGATCCAAGCATTTCCTGTATATGAACAGAACCTTCTTTGGGCTATACAATCTATTGCACGATCTTAGGGCAAAAGTAGATGTTAACCACTTTCGCAAGTATTTGGCAGACCAAAGTTAATACCAGCTAAAGGAGCGATATAATTTTCAGTATATTAGTCTGAAGTTTAATCGTTCCGTATACCGCAACACAATCAACCAAAGTATGTACAATTCAAAAATTATAGGGTTAGGACATTACGTGCCCGAAAATGTAGTGACCAACAACGACCTCTCCAAGGTAATGGACACCAATGATGCTTGGATTCAGGAGCGCACGGGAATCAAGGAAAGGCGTCATGTGGTCAAAGGGGATGGCGATACCACCACTACCATGGGCGTTAAAGCCGCCAAGGTGGCCATCGATCGTGCGGGTATCGACAAAGACGATATCGACTTTATCATTTTTGCAACCTTGAGTCCGGATTATTACTTTCCAGGTCCAGGGGTATTGGTACAGCGCGATCTCGGTATTAAAACCGTAGGGGCGCTCGATGTTAGAAACCAATGTTCCGGTTTTATCTATGCCCTTTCCGTTGCCGATCAATATATTAAAAGTGGGATGTACAAAAATGTATTGGTCATCGGTTCCGAACTGCATTCCCACGGATTGGATATGACCACACGCGGTAGAGGGGTTTCCGTTATTTTTGGAGATGGTGCCGGAGCAGCGGTATTGTCCCGTGAGGAAAACCGCGACTCGGGAATTTTATCCACACACTTACATTCCGAGGGGCAACACGCCGAAGAACTCAGTTTGATCGCCCCGGGAATGGGCAAACGATGGGTGACCGATATCATTGCCGACAATGATGCGGACGACGAATCGTATTTTCCCTATATGAACGGACAGTTCGTGTTTAAGAATGCCGTAGTCCGCTTTAGCGAGGTCATCAACGAAGGCTTGGCCGCAAACAATATGAATGCAGGGGATATTGACCTATTGGTGCCCCACCAGGCCAACCTAAGAATATCGCAATTTGTGCAAAAACAGTTTCGGTTGCGAGACGATCAGGTCTATAACAATATTATGAACTACGGAAACACAACGGCCGCATCCATACCCATTGCACTTACCGAGGCCTGGGAACAGGAAAAAGTAAAAAAAGGCGATGTAGTGGTATTGGCCGCCTTTGGAAGTGGATTTACGTGGGGCAGTGCCATTATCAAATGGTAAGTATCCCAGTGTACTATTTTGAATGGTAAGGAAATTACGGCAACGGATGCAAAAGTTCGGTGAATTGAATATTGTTATGGTTTACTCTTTTGTTTTCATCAGAATTAGACGGATGGGGAAGGGCATAAACGATAAAACCCTGACATTGCTGCCAGGGTCTCTTTCGTCGATTTTGCTATACTAAACACTAACCATTAACTATAAACATATAGCTATATCAACGACTTATCGTTATCTTCTTTTGATGTACCTTATTTCAATAGACGTTAAGTTTGGAATATCGTTACAGTAATTGTACAAACTTTAACATCTTAGTCCTTAATATGGAAAAAACACTCGTTTTTGGCGCTTCTTTAAAACCCCAAAGATACAGTAATATGGCGGTGAATCGTTTAAGAAGCCATAACCTTAAAACTGAAGCATTTGGTATTAAAGGGGGTAACATAAGGGATGTACAAATTAAGACCAATTTGGATGATTTTCAAAATATTCATACCGTTACTTTGTACATGAACCCAAAGCGCCAAGCGGGGTATTATCGACAAATACTGGAGCTACATCCCAAAAGGGTCATTTTTAATCCGGGCACGGAAAACCCTGAATTTTATAAAATACTGGAAAATAGGGGGATAGCAGTGGTGATTGCCTGTACTCTAGTGTTGTTGTCTACCGGACAGTATTGGGAGTGAAAGTAAGATTCAGGATATCCGGCCGAGAAAAATTTAACATTTCAAAAATGTTCAACTCAAAGATTTATAAGTGTTTACGTTACATTTTTGTAAGAATTGTTGGTCGTTTTACGAATTGCTAGCAGTCCTATAAACGTGAACAGTCCGTTTAGCGGCAATAATTCGTATCCTATTTGATATCCGCCCAAAAACTTCGCCGGTATTTGGGAAATACAAAAAATCATTACTACGGAGGTCAAGGCAACGACCCAAACATAACGATCTTTCACTTGTAACTTGGTGAATATCCCAAAGGAGAACAACCCCAACAGGGGGCCGTAGGTGAAGCCGGCAACTTGCAGCAGACCATCGATAACGTTGGTGTCCAGAACATGCTTAAAAACAATGACGACCACGATCAGTAACAAGCTCATGCCAATATGTACGGTCTTTCTGAGACGAAGCCGTTGGCGCTCTGGCCTTTTTTCTATTCCCAAAAAGTCCACACAAAACGAGGTGGTAAGTGAGGTCAGGGCACTATCCGCGCTGCTATATGCCGCCGCGATCAAGCCCAACATGAACGTAACCGCTACCAAGGACCCCAGGCCGGTGTTCAAGGCAATTTCCGGAAACAATAGATCGGACTTTGGTGTACCGTTCATTAGCGGTACGGCTATTTGGTTCGCTTTTGCATACAAAAACAACAATCCTCCCAAAACCATGAACAGGAAGGTGACCACCACCAAAACAACGCTAAAACTCAGCATGTTTTTTTGCGCATCTTTTAAGGTATTACAGGTCAAATTTTTCTGCATCATATCCTGGTCCAGTCCGGTCATGCAAACAGTGATGAAAATTCCGCCTAAAAACGATTTTAAAAAATGATTTTTAGCGTTGATATCGTCGGTGAAAAAGATTTTATCGTATCCTTCCAACGCATCGCTGCTTAGCACCTGTATAAAATCCAGACCGAGCTCATCAAGAATAAAGTAAATGGATAGTCCTACCGAAACGAGCATGAACAGCGTCTGAAGGGTGTCCGTCCATACAATGGTTTTAATACCTCCTTTTTTGGTGTAGATCCAAATCAGTGAAATGGAAAGGGCAACGGTAACTTCAAAGGGCACGTTCCATGCGTCGAACACGAACTGCTGCAATACAATGGCGACCAAAAACAACCTAAAGGCCGCGCCGAGCACACGTGAAATAAAAAAGGACAGGGCGCCTACTTTATGGCTTACGAATCCAAAACGCTGTGCTAGATATTCGTAAATAGAGGTCACGTTTTGTTTGTAATACACAGGTAACAATACGTAAGCTGTTATAAGGTAACCGACAAAATACCCCAAAACGACCTGCATATAACTGAACTGGGAAGCTTCTACCCAACCCGGAACGGAGATAAACGTAACACCCGAGAGCGATGCGCCTACCATTCCAAAGGCGACTACAAACCAAGGCGAGCGTTTTCCGGCCTTAAAAAAGTCGGTATTGGAATCCTTTTTCCCCGTAAAATAGGCAATTGCCAAAAGCAAAATGAAATACCCCCCGATCAATAGAATGATGTGAAATGGCTGCATAAGCTATTTTTGATTTCCGAAAAGTACGAAATACGACCGGTAACTCTTTTGGGATGAAATGAAAATCGAATTTCCATGGTCGACCGTGGGTGGATTGAAGTAGCTAATCCGGTGGTTACTTTTCAGCTGTTCTTCTTTGAAAATATAACCCACGCTAAGGCAGTGCTGAGATCCCCGGACAAGCCGAGGACAGGCTTTTGCCTTGGACAACTAAAAAACAATTCAATTGCTATACGTACCATTTTAAAGTTAAAATGGTATAAAGCGAAAATTGATTGTAATTTTACCAAGAATTGCGACTAAAACGGAAAAATGGATTTTTCTTCCAAATTATTGGAGAACGCTGTAAATGAAATGGCCCAACTACCGGGAATCGGTAAACGCACGGCACTTCGCTTGGTATTGCACCTATTAAAGCAACCGGCGGAACGCACTACCTTGCTTGCCGGTTCATTGGTACAGCTAAAGGAGAATATCAAGTTTTGCGGCAATTGCCACAACATTTCGGACGTAGCCTTGTGCGAACTTTGTTCCAATACCAAACGGGACCGTAGTGTGGTATGTGTGGTGGAGGATGTTCGGGATGTTATGGCCATTGAAAATACCGGACAGTTTAAAGGCCTGTACCATGTGTTGGGCGGTAAAATATCACCGATGGAGGGTGTGGGGCCACAAGAATTGCAAATAGACACCTTGGTGGCAAAGGCCAAGTTGGGGGAGATCAAGGAATTGGTTTTTGCATTGAGCCCCACTATGGAAGGCGATACGACCAACTTTTATATCTTCAGACAATTGAACGGACTTGATATTCGAACCTCTACGATCGCACGGGGCATATCGGTCGGGGACGAATTGGAATATGCCGATGAAGTTACTTTGGGAAGAAGTATCGTAAATCGAATTCCATTTGAAGGTTCTCTTAGAACCTGAAAAGTGGTTTTTGATAGGGAAAAACCAGAATAGAGTGCAATTATTTGCTATTTTTGCAATCGAAATAGATAAAAGAGCATATAAATTAGGAATATGTCAAAATTTGAATTGAAACTACCGCGAATGGGGGAGAGTGTTGCCGAAGCAACTTTGACCGCTTGGTTGAAGGAAGTGGGCGATACCATAGCGATGGACGAGGCGGTTTTGGAAATTGCCACGGATAAGGTAGATTCGGAAGTGCCCAGCGAAGTGGAGGGGGTATTGTTGGAAAAACGTTTTGGTGTTGACGATATCATTAAAGTAGGCGAAACCATAGCTATTATAGAGACCGATGCCATCGTCGAAACGGTCGCTGTTTCAGATAACGGTAACGAAACCGATTCGGAGCCCCATTCGGATGTAGCCATCGAGGCTGCCACAGCAATTGAGGAAAGCATTGAAATCGTTCAAAAGGAGGCAACCACAGCTTCGGAAAGCGTATCGGATAATACCCGTTTTTATTCCCCTTTGGTAAAGAATATTGCAAAGGAAGAAGGGGTGTCTACCGCGGAGTTGGACGCAATTGCGGGTTCTGGAAAAGGAGGGAGGGTCTCCAAGAACGATATTTTGGCCTATATCGAAAATCGAAAGAGTGGTGCCGCTCCGGTAGCGGCTACCCCCGTAATATCACAAAATGGCGGTGGGCCCAGTACGGAAGTCAAAGTGGCGCCGGAACGCCCCAAACCAACGCCGCAGGTATCCGTTTCAGGCGGTGACGAGGTAATCGAAATGTCGCGCATGGGCAAATTGATCGCCAAACACATGGTAGAAAGCGTCGCTACCTCTGCCCACGTTCAGAGTTTTATTGAAGTGGATGTCACCAATTTGGTGAACTGGCGAAAGAAAAACAAAGATAGCTTTGAAAAAAGGGAGGGAGAAAAGTTGACCTTTACCCCAATTTTTATGGAAGCCGTTGCCAAAGCATTGAAAACGTATCCTTTAATGAACATCTCCGTAAAGGGCGACCAGGTAATCAAAAAGAAAAATATCAATATAGGAATGGCGGCCGCATTGCCCGATGGTAACTTGATTGTTCCCGTAATCAAAAATGCGGACCAATTGAATCTGGTCGGTATGGCAAAAGTAGTTAACGACCTGGCCGATCGTGCGCGTTCCAATTCCTTAAAACCCGACGAAATCCAGGATGGTACCTATACGGTAACCAATGTAGGAACCTTTGGCAGTGTTTTCGGTACGCCCATCATCAACCAGCCACAAGTTGGAATTTTGGCACTGGGCGCCATAAGAAAGGTGCCCGCGGTAATTGAAACGGAAGAAGGCGACTTTATCGGTATCCGAAGTAAAATGTACCTATCGCATAGTTACGACCATCGTGTGGTAAACGGAGCGCTCGGTAGTATGTTTGCCAAAGCGATAGCCGATAATCTAGAGGCCTGGGATCCTAATAGGGAAATATAAGCTTTCCAACAGCGCCTTCATTGCGGCATAAAAACCGATTTTTTCGTTGCCAAATAAAAAGCGTGGGCGCGCTCTTATGGGAAAGGTTTCACCCCATCTTAACAAAGGCACTTTTTGGGAGCGCCTTACACAACGTACAAAGTAAAATGAGAACAATTGAGTAACTGTTTTAGCATGATGTTGAAACATTCCCAGTAGCGACTGCTATTATAATATGCTCAATAAACTTTGGCTTTCCCTGCCTTTTAGTGGGACTTGCAAGATTTGACGGTGCAATTACCATAAAAGTACGTTGCTAAGCTGGAGCTTTCCCATTTTAATACGCATCTAAACCACTATATTTGCCGAAATAATTCCCAAATGCAACTACAACTGACCCGCCCCATTTGTTTCTTCGATTTGGAAACAACGGGAACCAATATTGCCAAGGACCGTATAGTCGAAATCGCTATCCTAAAGGTATACCCGAACGGCAACAAGGAAAGTAAAACATGGTTGGTAAATCCTGAAATGCCCATACCCGAAGAGGTTTCGGCCATTCATGGGATTACTGACGAACAGGTGGCCCAAGAGCCTACTTTCAAGGACCTTTCCAAGGATGTCTATAAAATGATCAAGGATTGTGATTTGGGCGGTTTTAATTCCGATCGCTTCGATATTCCTTTGCTGGCGGAAGAGATGTTACGCGCGGATGTCGATTTTGACATGAAAAGTATGGCCGCGATCGATGTGCAGACCATCTTTCATAAAAAGGAAAAACGCACCTTAGGGGCCGCGTATAAGTTTTACTGTGGAAAGGAGTTGGTCGATGCCCATAGCGCCGAGGCCGATACCCTTGCTACATACGAGGTGTTGTTATCGCAACTGGACCGTTATCCCGAACTGGAAAACAACGTAAAAAAGCTGGCCGCTTTTTCCACGCATCGCAGATTTGTGGACTTTGCCGGTTTTATCGCTTTGGATGAAGAGGATAATGAGGTTTTCGCCTTTGGGAAACACAAGGGCAAAAAAGTGCATGAGGTGCTCGAGAAGGAGCCGGGATACTTTGGTTGGATATTGAACGCCGATTTTCCCTTGTATACCAAAAAAGTACTGACACAAATTAAGCTAAGCGGTTTAAACAATAAGTTTTAGGCAATGCGACTCTTTTTCTGGTTTTCCATTCTTTTCCTAGGGCAGCTCGGCGCTCAAGAAACCTTGTTTGAAGGCCATATTTACGATGCCAAGACCAAAGCGCCCATACCCTATGTAAACCTGAGTTTTTTAAATACCTTAAAAGGGACTTCCACTGATGAGAACGGGCATTTTTATCTCGATGTTCCCACTGCATATCTAGAAAAACAGGTACACCTGTCTTCTTTGGGATATAATGACACTATTGTAACCGCTGCAAAATTGCATCGCGCGAAGCGTTTTAAAATGGCGCCCGAATCCTTTGCCTTGGAAGAAGTGGTCGTTTCCAAAAAACTGAGCAAGGCCATTTTTTTGAACCCTATTTCCAGTTATAGTCTGTCCAGTGGTTTTGCCTCGTCCGATACCCCTTGGGTACTTGCACTCTATTTTCCGAATATTGGGCAACAAGAAAAGGTGTTGGACGTGGTAACTATATTCCAAAGGCCGAACGTTGCCTTTAAAAGGGATTCGGCCAGTTTCCGACTTCGCGTTTACGATGTGGAACCCGGTACCAAAAAACCGGGAAGGGATATTTTGAGGGAAAGTATGGTACTACGAACCGATAAAAACCAAGAATACATTTCCGTGGACTTGTCCGACCTGCAATTGAAAATGCCCAAGGGAGGAGTCTTTATCGGGCTGGAATGGCTTTTTGTGCCCAGCAATTGGTATACCAATACATACGAACATCCAATATCCAAACAAAAGGTGTTAGAAGATCGGTTCGCCCCGACCTTTGGGGCCGTCTTTACTAAAAACCAAAATTTTAGGGCCATGGTCTATGGAATGGGCGAATGGACCGATTTTGTTACAAAATCAAAGGATTACGCGGAAAATTTGATACCGGCGATCAGTTTAAAGGTACTGCGAAACTAAGCGCGGTAATACGGCGCGTAGATAACATAACCCCAAAGAAGTATGAAACTCATTTGTATCGGTCGTAACTATACCGACCATATTAACGAATTGGCAAACGAAAAACCGGAAGCCCCGGTAGTATTTATAAAGCCCGATTCCGCTATTTTACCCAAAGAACAGGATTTTTACATTCCCGAGTTTACCCAAGAGGTGCATTATGAGGTAGAGGTGTTGGTCAAGATCAAAAAAGTTGGGAAGCACATTCACGAAAAATTTGCACATACCTACTACGACGAAATTGGACTTGGAATTGACTTTACGGCCAGGGACCTGCAGGCACAACTCAAGGAAAAAGGGTTACCTTGGGAAAAAGCGAAGGGTTTTGATGGCGCGGCCGTAATAGGAAATTGGCAGGCAAAGTCAGATTATACCGATGTGGACGACCTTAACTTTTCACTTCTGAAAAATGGGCAGGTCGTTCAAAACGGAACTACTTCCATGATGCTGTGGAAGATAGATGAACTGGTATCCTATGTTTCTCAATTTTTCACCTTAAAAAAGGGAGATGTGATTTTTACCGGAACACCTGCGGGGGTTGGTAAAATACAGGCAAATGACTATCTTTCGGGTATATTGGAAGGGAATGAATTGTTCAACTTAAAAATTAAGTGATGATTTACAGTTTGGATAAGATTAATGAAATGGCCGAGGGGGACGAGGAATTTGTTCAGTCTGTTATCGCAGTTTTTTTGGAGGAAGTACCTACCGATCTAGAACTTTTGGAAGGCGCCCTAAAACGAAAAAACTACGAACAGGTGTACAAGTTGGCCCACAAGATCAAACCAAATGTAGATCTTTTAGGTATGGAGCAGACCCGTGCCGCCGCCCTGGAAATAGAAACCTTGGGCAAAAGTGAGTCCAATATGTCCGAAATCGAAAGAATCTTTCCGGTACTACAAAAGGATATTGCTCAGGTAGTATCCGAGTTGAAGAAAGATTTTAACCTCTAATGCAGGCTGAAATCATTACCATTGGGGACGAAATCCTCATTGGGCAGATTGTGGATACCAATTCCGCTTTTATAGCGAAGGAGTTGAACAAAATAGGCATTTCCGTATACCAAATAACTTCTGTACAGGACGAGCGACAACATATTTTAAAGGCGTTGAAAGCGGCCGGTGACCATGCGGATATCGTGATATGTACCGGTGGATTGGGGCCGACCAAGGACGATATTACCAAACATACTTTTTGCGAGTTCTTTAACGATACCTTGGTGCGGAACGAGGCGGTTTTGGCGCATGTTGAATACCTTTTTGAAAAATACATTAAAAGCACGACCATTTCCGATGTCAATCGGCAGCAGGCCATGGTGCCTTCCCGTGCAGAGGTGCTTAAAAATGAATACGGTACTGCACCGGGAATGTGGATCAAAGGAGAACATGCGGTATATGTATCCCTGCCCGGAGTTCCTTTTGAAATGAAGAACCTGATAAAAAATCAGGTCGTCCCCAAGATAATGGACACCTTTGAAAGGCCGCACATTCTGCACAGAACCTTGGTTACCTATGGAAGGGGCGAAAGTGCCATCGCCGAGGATATTGCCGATTGGGAAGCAAATTTGCCCGATACCATAAAATTGGCCTATCTGCCAAATCTGGGAAAAGTACGCCTGCGATTGAGTGCGAAAGGGACGGACAAGGCGCTCATGGAAAAAACGATGGAGGCGCAATTGCAACAACTTTATCCACTTATTAAGGACATTTTATACGGAGAGGAAGACGAAGAGACCCTTGAGGCTGTTGTAGGCAAATTGTTCGTGAAAAAGAAACGCACCTTGGCCACCGCAGAGAGCTGCACGGGTGGAAAAATTGCCCAGCAACTGACGGCGATTCCGGGAGCATCGGCATATTTTAAGGGGAGTGTGGTGAGTTATGCCACCGAAACCAAAGTAACCGTCCTAAATGTTCCGGAAAGGATAATAGCCGATCATTCGGTAGTAAGCAAAGAAGTGGCCATGGCCATGGCCGGGAACGTTCGAGAATTGTTGGGTTCCGATTACGCTATCGCCACCACGGGAAATGCCGGACCATCCAAGGGCGATTCCGAGGCACCGGTAGGAACGGTATATATCGCCATAGCAACGCCGGATGGGATATATGCCGAACATTTTATGATGGGAAACCACCGGGACCGCGTGGTCCAAAAGACCGTTCATAAGGCTTTGGAAATGATGCAAAAAGAAATTTCAAAAATCTGAAGTAGAATGTTGTCCGTCCGGTAAAAATGATATAAATTTGCATCCTGTTTAAAAAAATCAGCGTAATGTCAAAAGTTTGCGAAATTACCGGAAAGAAAGCGATGACCGGAAACAACGTATCGTTTTCTATCAACAAGACCAAGAGAAGATTTGATGTGAATCTTTCCAAAAAGCGTTTTTATATTCCTGAAGAAGACCGATGGGTAACGTTGAAGGTATCTGCAAAAGGATTGAAAATAATCAACAAAAGAGGAATTTCCGCTGTTTTGAAAGAAGCAAAGCAGAAAGGATTGGTAAAATAAGCCTTAAAATAGTTTAGGTATGGCAAAGAAAGGAAATAGGGTTCAGGTAATCTTGGAGTGCACGGAGCATAAAGAATCCGGACAGGCGGGAACATCTCGTTACATTACCACGAAAAACAAAAAGAATACTCCCGAACGTATGGAGTTGAAAAAATACAACCCCATTCTGAGGAGAATGACGGTACACAAAGAAATTAAGTAATTGGAATTTTAAAAGGGAAATTCGATAGCATAACAATTTAGTCATGGCAAAGAAAACGGTAGCAAGTTTACAGACAAGTTCAAAAAGGCTTACAAAAGCGATCAAAATGGTAAAATCGCCAAAGACCGGAGCGTATACATTTTCGGAATCGATAATGACGCCAGAGGCCGTTAACGAGTGGTTGGCCAAAAAGTAGCCATTCCCGTTTTTACGATATATAGGGCTGCCTTCGAAAGAGGGCAGCTTTTTTTATGCCTGCACCGGAACCGAACGATGTGCAAGGCGATGCATCAAAATAGACGTAGGGGCATTCCTAGTTTTGGGTTCCCGATTTGCCGTTTACTTTCTTATATTTGAAGGAATTTAGTTTACACCGTACATGAGTTTATTTAAGAATATTTTTTCCTCGAAAAAGAAGGAAAATCTGGATAAGGGACTGGAAAAATCCAAGACCAGTTTTTTCGGCAAGCTTAGTAAGGCCGTAGCGGGAAAATCAAAGGTAGATGACGATGTACTCGATAACCTGGAAGAGGTACTGGTAAGTTCCGATGTAGGGGTGGCGACTACCTTAAAAGTCATCGAACGTATTGAGGCAAGGGTCGCCAAGGACAAGTACATGGGCACCGAGGAATTGAACGTCATTTTAAGGGAGGAGATTGCCGGGCTGCTTTCGGAGACCAACAGTGGCGACGCCACGGAAGTTGAATTGCCTACCGGTGTAAAACCGTATGTAATTATGGTAGTAGGCGTCAACGGTGTGGGCAAAACGACCACTATTGGCAAGTTGGCCCATCAGTATAAAAACAAGGGATATAAAGTGGTATTGGGCGCGGCGGATACCTTTAGGGCCGCAGCAATAGACCAATTACAAGTTTGGGCCGATCGCGTGGGCATACCGATCGTAAAACAAAAAATGGGCAGTGATCCTGCCTCCGTAGCCTTTGATACCTTAAGTTCGGCCGTTACACAAGATGCCGATGTCGTAATTATCGACACCGCGGGCAGGTTGCACAATAAGGTGAATCTGATGAACGAGCTGACCAAGGTGAAAAGGGTGATGCAAAAAGTGGTGGACGATACACCGCACGAGGTGCTTTTGGTTTTGGACGGATCTACCGGTCAGAATGCCTTTGAACAGGCGAAACAATTTACCAAGGCTACCGAAGTTACCGCACTTGCAGTAACCAAGCTCGATGGTACCGCCAAAGGCGGTGTGGTTATCGGTATTTCCGATCAGTTTCAAATACCGGTAAAGTATATTGGGGTAGGTGAGGGCATAGAAGATCTTCAGGTGTTCAATAAATACGAGTTTGTAGATTCCTTTTTTAATACCAAAAGTTGAGGGCAAAATGGCTTGTTGTTTTCGTATTGTTCGGAACATCGCTTTCCGCTCAGATAGCACACCCTAAAGCAAGTGCGTTTTCTAAAATTACCCAAGAAGTAGGGCTTACCTCGGTATCCGTGGCCTATTCCCGACCCTCGGCCCAAGGGCGTATCATTTTTGGAGATTTGGTCCCATACGGTCGTATTTGGCGGGTAGGGGCGAACGAATCCACGAAACTAACGGTAGATTCCGAAATTACGGTATTGGGAAATACCTTGCCCAAAGGAACTTACGCCTTGTATGCTTTCCCGTATAAAGAAAAATGGGAAATTGTTTTTCATTACAATACGGGGCACTGGGGCGATGGTAGAAAAAATTATAATCCCGAAGAAGATGTTTTTCGAATAACGGTGCTTCCCGAAAAAACGGAGGCCTATCACGAGACCTTTCTTATTTCTTTCGAAAATGTTCATCACAACGGCATGGAAATGACACTGAATTGGGCACATACCAAGATAGTGGTTCCCATGACAGTGGCAACACACGCAAAAATGCTTGTTCAAATCGAAACGGCGATCACTGAAAAACCTACTGCGGAAACCTACTACCAAGCGGCACGCTATCTGCAGGAACAAGATGTGGACCACGAACGTGCCTTGGGGTATGTGAACACGGCTTTACAATTGGAAGGGGATACGTATTATTTTTATCGGGTAAGATCACTTTTACAAGCTGCCATGCACGATTATGAAGCCGCGATATCTTCGGCTAAAGAAAGTTTGGCGTTGGCCGAAAAAGAAGGAAAGGACGAATTTGTACGTATGAATCAAAAAAATATTTTTCGATGGCGTCGACAATTACAAAAAGAACCAAAATGAAGGGCCTTCTCGTTACGATCATCATCACCTTCTTTTTTGGTTGTAAAACGGAAAAGAAGGAGATAGCACCCCCAGTACTTTGGACGCCGTATGACGAAACCGAAGCGCTCCGTGCCAACGAAGATCATGAAGTTGATCGGATGCGATATCGGCTGATCGAGAGCAAGGTGTTGGATAAGAACGAAGTCTTTAACCCTTTGTATGAGGAAGTCTCCCAAATGACAGCGGGCGACTATCGGGCCCTGAAGCCTTTGATTTTGGAACAGGACATTCCTACCATTCAGTCGCATATCGTTTCGGGAATGCTGACGTATGAAAAGTTGGTGTTGTTTTACTTATACCGGATCTACCACTATGAGCTGAACAATAAAACACATCTTAATACCGTGATCACCTTGAACCCATCGGTGGTCGACGAAGCCCGAAAACTGGATAAGTTGAACGAGCGTACCACTGCCGGACAACGGCATCCGATACATGGGATTCCCATTCTGCTGAAAGATAATATCGGAGCGTCCGGTATGCCCACTACTGCCGGTGCCATCGCCTTACGTGATAATAACGCTTCCGACGCTTTTATCGTACGGCAACTCAAATCAAAAGGAGCGTTGATCTTGGGGAAAGTGAATTTGAGCGAATGGGCCTATTTTCTCTGTGAGGGTTGCCCGGTAGGCTACAGCGCCATTGGCGGGCAAACCTTGAACCCCTATGGACGAATGGTTTTTGAAACGGGCGGTTCCAGTTCGGGAAGCGGTACTTCCGTAGCGGTCAACTATGCCGCAGCTGCAATCGGTACCGAAACCTCCGGGTCCATTTTATCCCCGAGCAGTAAAAATTCAGTGGTGGGACTAAAACCTACGGTAGGGCTGTTAAGTAGAAGCGGTATTGTACCGATTTCAAGTACCTTGGATACACCGGGACCGATGACCAAAAATGTGATCGATAATGCGATTGTGCTTTCCGCCATGTTGGGAAGGGACGAAGCGGACGAAAAATCGGTGGTGAGCACCGAAACCTTTTTGGATTGGAACACTCAAACCGTTTCCCTTCTTGGTAAGCATTTTGGGGCTTTTCGAAATTTAATGGAGGAAAACGACCGTTATCGAAAAACAATAGAAAAAATGCGTGAAGCCGGCGCCAAGGTTACAGTGTTCGATGCGCTCGAAGTACCCTTACAAGGTTTTTTGAGCATTTTGAACATTGATATGCGAAACGATCTTCCCCTATATTTGATTTCCCAGACCGATAAGAATAAGGTACCAATACGATCGGTAGCGGATGCTGCCCAATTTAACGCGCAGGATTCCACGGTGCGTATCCCCTACGGCCAGGCAATTTTTACCGGTATGTTGGACGATACCACTACTGTGGAGGGCTTGGCGCGTATAAAGCGCCGATTGAAAAACAACGGGCGTCATTTTTTTGATAAGGCCATGGATAAGTACGGGCTTGACGCGATACTGTCCATCAACAATTATCATGCGGGATATGCCGCGGTGGCGGAATACCCCGCTTTGACCATACCAATGGCCTATACCGATGCCGGGGAACCCGTTGGGCTAACGTTTATTGGAAAGCCGTTTACGGAAAATCAGTTGTTGCAAATGGCCGCTGCCGTAGAAGCCATGCAAAAAATAAGAAAACTACCCTCGGATTTCATCGATTGATCAAGACGTTGATTTTTTCCCATAGGGCATTGTCAAATCCGGAAGGCCCCAAGGTGGGTTCATCCGCACTTTCTCCCATTCGAACCACCACAATGCCTTCACTGGGTACAACATATAATTTTTGGTCGTTTTTTCCCAGGCCCGCGATCAGATCGTCGGGAGCGTTCGGAATCAATTTGCCGTCAAATTGCTGTTCGGAGCCTGGGAGTCTATAGTCCGCAGCCCCGTTTATCCACCAAAAGTAGCCATACGCCTTGTTCATGGGTTGCGAAGTGCTTGTCATTTGTTCAAAATACTCCAAATCGCCCAATACCGGGGTATCTTCCCACTGACCTTGGTTCAGGTTCAACAGCCCAAAGCGCGCCATGCTTCTGGCATTGCTGTAATAGATGTTGGCAAAACCGAGTGTCACCCATTCACCTTCCATGCCGATCATGTTCTTTAAGTTCCGTTCAAAATAAGGCTCGAACGCTTCGCCCACCGCTTCGCCAATAATTTTTTGTGTAAGGGTGTACGGCGCGTTGTGATAATACCAAAAACCACCGGGAGTGTTCAAAAAGGTCAGGCATTCAGCGTCCGTACAATTCGTATTGCTAACGTTAAAATCAAGACCGGAGGTCATTTGCAGGTGATCCTTTACGGTAATCGCTATTTCCTGGGTATTTTCCAGGCTGGACCACCCCGTTCCCAAATACGTGGAGGAAGGCTCGTTCAGCAGCAGCCGGTTTTGTTGTACCGCCAAACCGGCACTAAAGGAAACCAGGGTCTTTCCGACCGAATACCATGGATGGGCTTCGTTTTTTTGCCCACCGTTCGGGTATGCTTCCAGAGCAATTTTTCCATCTTTCAAAAGTAAAAAGGCCTTGGTGCCGTTTGCCGCTAAAAAGTCCAACAATGCCGATTCGGCGTCCGTGTCCCAACCGAGAGCGTCCAAAGAAACGGTTTCCCAATCGTCCGGGCCTATCGGTGGAAAGTATATCGCTCCATCGGTATCGGATGCTATCGGCGTTTCCGATGCTGCCGTATCATCGGAAGAACAGCCCGTTATCAGCAAGAGTATCGTAATAAGAAAAAAGTATTTCATACTTCAAAAATGGGGGTTCGCAACCACGTTATCCCCTTCTAAAAGAACGGTTTGACGTATCAATAACAACGAAAAAAACGGCACTTTCGTATGGTACGCAGCATCCCTTAAATAGTAACGAACCACATGGTATCTAAAATACAAAGGGCATGGGAGAAGAACGAAATTCCCTCTCAATAACGCATAAAAGCAGCGGTACACGGTTGGCCGTAAAAGGAGTTCATCCAAGAAGATTGCCTAACGCCAAGTGTGACAGTCGAGTAATCGAAGGAAGGTTTTGCTCCAGGGTGCATTCTTTCAACCGGCGATTGTAATCAATGAACCGTTCAAACATTCTTATGTCTTACCATCCTTTCTATACGTCACATATGGTAATACCCTCTTTTAAAGCGGCAATTTTATCTTCATAGGTAGGAATGAATTCCTGAGCAACATGTCCTTTATAACCGGTATCCAAAATAGCCTTCATGATCGCTGGATAGTTTAGTTCTTGTGTGTCGTTGATTTCATGGCGACCAGGATTTCCTCCGGTATGGTAGTGGCCAAAATAGGGATGAAAATCTTGAATGGTCCTAATGACGTCCCCTTCCATGATCTGCATATGATAAATGTCGTACAACAATTTAAAATTTTCGGATCCGAGCGCCTTGCAAAGTGCAACGCCCCAACGGGAACGGTCGCACATATAATCGTTGTGGTCTACTTTGGAATTCAATAGCTCCATTTGGAGCACGACACCATGTTTTTCGGCGGTCGGCAATAATTGTTTGAGTCCTTTTACACAATTTTGAAGGCCTTCGTCATCGTCCATTCCATTGCGATTGCCACTAAAACAAATGAGGTTGGTATAACCCGCGGCTGCAACTTTTGGAATCAATTGCAGATAGTCGGCCACCAATTCCTCGTGGAGTTTGGTATCGTTCCAACCCTTTTCGATACCCATTCCCGCACCCCAGCACATCGCCGCATGGATGTCGTATTTTTTTAATAACGGCCATTCTTTCGGTCCCGTAAGGTCTATGGCCTTAACGCCCAATCCGTTAAGGTCCTGTAAAAAGGTTTCCAACGGAATGGAGCCATAACACCAATAGCAGGCACTATGCTGTATGTTTCCTTTTAACTCTAAAGTGGATAGCAGTGTTGTTTTCATGGCCTGTGCCGTTCCGGTCAATAGGCCGACGGAAGCACCTGCCGAGGCGCCGATAAAAGTTCTTCTTTTCATGATCCTAGTAGTTTCTTAATTTTTTGTCTGTAAAGCCATCTCCGCTTTTTTGTGGGTGCACCATCCATTTTAACGTCTCGGCCATTGCTCCTGCACATAGGACGCTTTGGCATGAAAACAGTGGACCGTTCCACTTCGGTTTTGAAGCTTTTGATGATTCCTAAAGATAACAATATTACCTTTACCCGTACTATGGCACCGGATATTGAAAATTTGAAAATACTGGCCCATTACCGAATGCCGTTCGGAAAGTTCAAGGGTCGCTACCTGGTCGACTTGCCGGAAGCATATCTCATTTGGTTCCGTCAGAAAGGATACCCGGAGGGGAAGTTGGGCAATTTGCTAAAGGAGATGACCGAAATAAAAATTAACGGTCTGGAACCTTTGATACGAAAAATACAAAAAGATTTTCCCCTTCAATGAACCCTATTTCAGACTTCAATTTGTACTTTTGCCGGCGGTACGAACTCAATCGAACGCTACATGTCTCAAACGAAATACATTTTTGTAACTGGCGGGGTTTCTTCCTCGTTGGGTAAAGGAATCATTGCCGCATCCTTGGCAAAATTATTGCAGGCGAGAGGTTATAAGACCACCATACAAAAACTAGACCCCTATATCAATGTAGATCCTGGGACGCTAAATCCCTATGAACATGGGGAGTGTTACGTAACCGATGACGGCGCCGAAACCGATTTGGACCTTGGCCACTACGAACGATTTTTAAACGTAAGTACCTCACAGGCCAATAATGTGACTACTGGTCGTATTTACCAGAGCGTTATCGAAAAAGAACGTCGCGGCGAGTTTTTGGGGAAAACCGTTCAGGTAGTCCCGCACATTACCAACGAAATAAAGGAGCGGGTTCAGTTATTGGGAAATAGTGGTGAGTACGACATCGTCATTACGGAAATAGGTGGTACGGTAGGTGATATTGAATCGTTGCCCTACATAGAGGCGGTGCGTCAATTGCTATGGGAACTTGGAGATACCAACGGCATCGTCATCCATTTGACCTTGGTACCCTTTCTTTCGGCCGCGGGAGAGTTGAAAACCAAACCGACACAACATTCCGTAAAAACCTTGATGGAGAGTGGAATAAAGGCCGATATTTTGGTATGTCGTACCGAACATGAAATATCGGACGATATCAAGGACAAATTGGCACTCTTTTGCAATGTCCGTAGAGAAGCGGTCATCCAGTCCATCGACGCCTCTACCATATACGATGTGCCGGTGATGATGCAAGCGGAAGGTCTGGACCGGGTAACGCTACAAAAATTGGCGCTTACCGATACATCCATGCCCGACTTGACCCAATGGAAAGAATTTTTATACAAGCATAAACACCCGAAGAATGAAGTGAACATCGGACTTATCGGGAAATATGTAGAGTTGCAGGATTCCTATAAATCGATTTTGGAATCTTTCATCCATGCCGGGGCCATAAATGAGGTTAGGGTAAAGGTACGATCTATACATTCGGAACACATTGACCCGAACAACCTATCGAAGATCATGAACGGTTTGGACGGTATATTGGTAGCGCCCGGTTTTGGCGAACGCGGTATCGAGGGAAAGATCCAGGCCGTGCAATATGCCCGTGAAAACCGAATTCCCTTTTTGGGCATCTGTTTGGGAATGCAAATGGCTGTAATCGAATATGCCCGTAACGTGGTAGGATTGGCCAATGCCAACTCTACCGAAATGGACGAGGATACCGAAAACCCGGTAATCAGTTTAATGGAAGCCCAGAAGAGCGTTACCAATAAAGGGGGCACCATGAGGTTAGGGGCGTGGTCCTGTACCTTAAAAGCGGACAGTCTGGTAAGCGAAGTATACGGGGGGCGGGAGTCCATTTCGGAACGGCATCGCCACCGGTATGAATTCAATAACGAATACAAGACGGCAATGGAAAAAGCGGGAATGGTGACTTCTGGAATGAACAGTGAAACCGGACTGGTTGAAATTGTAGAGCTTCCGGAACATCCTTGGTTTATAGGGGTGCAGTACCATCCCGAATATAAAAGTACCGTTGCCGACCCACATCCTCTTTTTGTCGGTTTTGTGCAGGCGGCCTTGGTCCATAAAAAACAACAAACTAATGCCAGTATGGCATAAACTGCCCTTTTGGGCATATATTTGCCACTGTCTTCAGCAAAACCAGCGGTCCGAATGGCCATAATCATCGAAGAACCTGTAACGGAACCGCACTTTGGCCAACCAATAGAAAATACGATTTCATGGAAGAAAAGAAAATAGACGTCAATTCCATTATCGGGTTTGTCCTGATTTTTGGAATTTTGATTTTTATGTTTTATCAAAACAAGCCTACTCCGGAAGAGGAGGCTGCGCAAAAGGCGAAACAGGAACAGGTAGTCAAGGAAAAGGAAGCCGAAGTGGAAAAAGAACCGGAAGAGCCCACCAAAGGACCGGAACTCGACTTAAAGGATTCTACCGCGCTCGCCTCTTACAAAAATACTATTGGTGCTTTTGGTTATAACGCCCCGGTCGAAGGGACGACCGTTTTGGAAAATAATCTGGTATACCTTCAGATCGCAAACAAGGGAGGGCAGATCATTGAGGCCCGAATGAAGCAGTTTAAGACCTACGATTCGGTACCGGTATATTTGGTCAAAGATGGTAACGCTTCCTTCGCGCTCGATTTTACCACTGTCGACAATCGGGTGCTGAGCACCAAAGACCTGTTTTTTGAACCATCGTTGGATAAAGGTGATGGGGGAGTGCAGGTGCTTTCGATGAAGGCAAAAACAGGATCTAATGCATTTTTGGAGTACCGATATGAGATGAAACCGGACGATTATCTGGTCGATTTTACCATTCGTTCCCAAGGGCTAAACGGCGTTGTGGACGGTAACCGGCCCGTCGTGTTGAAATGGAAGTTGAAAGGGATACGCCATAATAAAAGTATAAAATACGAAAACAGGTACAGCCGGCTCACCTATAATCACGACGATGGGAAGATCAGTAAGCTTTCCGAGGGTAGCGATGATGAGGAAACGGAAGAAGATATCAAATGGTTGTCGTATCGGCAGCACTTTTTTAGTTCGATCTTGGTCGCCGAGGAGCATTTTAAAAAAGGAGACCTCCGTTCCAAGAATCTAGTGGACGAAGAGGATAAAAAAGCGCAATACACCAAGGTATATGAATCCGAAGTGCCCCTTAGTTTGACGGCCGGCGAGTTTTCCCAAAAGATGAATTGGTATTACGGCCCTACGGACGTTGCGGTGCTGGAAAAGTATGAAGATATAGGCCTTGTAGATTCCATACCTTTTGGTTGGGGTATTTTTGGATGGATCAACCGTTATGTGTTCACCCCATTTTACAGCCTGTTGAGTTCTTTCTTGCCCTTTGGTATCGCTATTGTGGTGATGACAATTTTGGTGCGATTGGCCATGTCACCGGTAACCTATAAGTCGTACATGTCCCAAGCGAAAATGAAAGTATTGAAGCCGGAGATAACCGAGTTGGGCGAAAAGTACAAGGACAACGCAATGAAAAAGCAGCAGGAAACCATGAAGCTTTACAATAAGGCCGGGGTGAGCCCTATGAGCGGTTGTGTGCCCGCCCTATTGCAAATGCCGATATTTTATGCGCTTTTCATGTTTTTCCCGACCTCCTTCGCGCTGCGACAAAAGTCGTTTTTATGGGCGGAAGACCTTTCTTCCTATGATTCCATTTTTGAGTGGACGGCGCAAATTCCGATAATTTCTACCTTTTATGGTAACCATGTAAGCTTGTTTCCCATTTTGGCCTCCATTGCCATCTTCTTTTATATGATGATGACGACCGGACAGAACATGCCCACCCAACCGGGAATGCCGAATATGAAGTTCATTATGTATCTGATGCCCTTTATGATGTTGATTTTCTTCAACAACTATGCATCCGGTTTAAGCCTTTACTATTTTATTTCGAACTTGATTACCATTGGGATCATGTTGGTCATTAAAAATGTAATCATCGATAACGATAAAATACATGCGCAAATTCAAGAAAATAAGGCGAAACCCAAAAAGGAGAATAAATTCCAGCGAAAAATGCGGGAAATGATGGAACAGGCCGAGGAACAAAAGAAAACGGGAAAGCGTTAAGTACCATCATATTTTTCAATAATCTACAAACGGCCCATCAGGGCCGTTTTTTATTGGGGTACCTTTTGTTATGCCATTTCAAGGTTAAAATGGTATCAATGGTTTTTGGACTTGTTTTCGATATCAGGGAAGACGAAAAGCCATTTTTTTCCGTTTAAGCAATGTTCATTAAACCATTTGCAAAATGAGGTGTCCTACCTCTGTACAATTTTAAAATAGAAGCCATGAAAAATTTCAAATACGCCATAGGGCTGCTCTTATTCCTTTTTTTGGTGCCGAGCACGCAGTTGGAAGCCCAGGTAAGACGTCCCAAAGCAAAAGTGGTACGTGTTAAAAATAGAAAAGCAAGAAAGAAAGTAAAACGCAAAGTTCGCAGAAAAAACAGAAGGGTGGCCAGGAGAACTTTAAGACGACTTCCTGCCGGTGCAAGGGCCATCGCCTATAGAAACATCACCTATCATACCGTTGGGGGGATGTTTTTCGTAGCACGAAAAGGCATTTACGCTAGGGCATTTCCACCAAGGGGGTTCCGCATTAGAGTGTTGCCCATCAATGCCATTCGAATAGCGGTCCGTAACAATGCGTACCGGTATGCCGATGGAGTATATTATCAAGAAGTAGGTGAAGAATACGAAATAGTACCACCTCCTAAGGGTGCGGTAGTGCCGGAATTGCCGGAAGATGCACAAGAAATCGATTTTGAGGGGGTGTCGGCCTATGAATTGAATGATGCGGTATACCGTGCCATTGAAGACGGATACGAGGTAATCGATGTTTTGGAAGAAGAAGAGTGACGCTCAAAACATTTTGTATAAAAAAAGAAACCCTGACACTAGTGTCAGGGTTTTTTCGATTAAGTTGGTATGGTAAGATTTGGGATTGCTAATATGTGACTTATTTCCCTTAAAAAATAAACTTAGTTGTCAAGTGCGGCATTTTGTATGCTAATGATGTGCTTGTTGTGGTTTGCCGATTTGGATCAGAAAAAGAAAAACTTCCAAGCGATACTATTGCATCGCGAGGAAGTTTTTTTGCAACAACCAATTTGTTACCGACCGTAGGTGTGTAACCTTAGGGTCAATGGTTTTTTAATGTCTTACGGGAAGCCCTAGAGCCTCTAATACTTCTTGCGGCAGAAGCACTTTGTCGACAACATGCACAATACCGTTGCTGGCAATTTGATCGGCCAGGGCAACATTGGCATCGGTCGTACTTCTATCACGGATACGTACGCCATTTGAAGTAAGCGCGAACAGGGATTCACCTTGAACGGTCACCAACTCTTGGTGATTGCTCAAATCACCCGAGGCTACTGCCGCACCGGCAATTACATGATAGGTAAGTACCGTGGCCAAAAGCTCTTTTTCTTCGGCAGTGTCAAAATCGGCCAAGCTATTGTAATCAGGTCCTAACGTGTCAAGCAAATCGGCAAAAGCGGCATTGGTAGGAGCGAAGACCGTAAAGGGTCCTTCACTACTTAATACGTCCACCAAACCGGCATCTGCCTGGATCAAGGCGTCTACCAAAAGACTAAGATCTGGTACGGATTGTGCCAAGCCAACGATGTTCGGTGTCGGAGGGTTCAATAGGTCCAATACTTCCTGTGGTAAAAGTACTTTGTTGATGACGTGTACAACCCCGTTACTTGCCGCTACATCGGGAATCACAACACTTGCATTGGTGTCCGTAGCATCCTCAACATGTACGGTTCCGTTTTTGATATTGATGCCTACATTTTCGCCTTGAACGGTCTGTATCATTTGACCGTTGCTCAAATCGGCAGCGAACGCGGCAGTATCGGCTACAACATGGTAGGTCAATACTTTTACCAATAAGGCTTTCTCGTCTTCCGTATCAAAATCGGCAAGACTGTTATAATCATCACCCAAGGCTTCAAGAAGTGCAACAAAGGCATCGTTGGTAGGGGCGAACACCGTAAATGGTCCTTCACTGGAAAGTGTCTCTACCAAACCGGCATCCGCTTGTTGTAGGGCACCTACCAATAAGCTCAGATCGTCCGTTTCAACGGCAATTTCTACAATGGTCTTCAAGCTAAGAGAAGCTACAAAATCAATGGCGGACTGTGGAAGCAATACTTTGTCGATCGTATGGGCCACTCCGTTAGAGGCCATAATATCCGTTGCGGTAATGTTTGCATCTACCTCGGAGGCATCTCCGATTACAAAGGTGTCACCAGAAGCGATCACGTCGATAGCATTTCCGGTAAGGGCCGTCTCAACGGAACCTTCGGCTAAATCGGCTGCCTTAACTTCAGCGCCTGCGATGACATGGTACAATAGAATATCGGTAAGCAACATCATTTCGGCATCGGTATCAAAATCGTCCAAACCGTTGTAATCATCACCTAAAGCACCCAAAAGCGCTACGAAAGCATCGTCGGTCGGGGCAAATACGGTAAATGGACCTTCACTGGATAGCGTTTCCACCAAACCGGCTTTAATTACGGCGGCTTCCAAAATGGACAATGCTTCGGTCTCTACTACGATTTCCACCAAGTTTTTGGCATCCATTCCACCATCACCATTAAGGGCATCGATAATTTCCTGTGGCAATAGTACTTTATCGATAAGGTGCACCACCCCATTACTGGCCTCAACATTGGCCAAGGTTACTTCTGCCTTGTCCATTGTAGCATCCTTGATAAAAACGCCATCGTCTACCAAACTAATGGTAACATCCTCTCCCTGTAAGGTACCTATTACCTGTCCATCGCTCAAGTCGGTCGATTTCGCGGCAATTCCGGTAACAACATGGTATTTGAGTATGGTAGCGAGCAAGGCTTTTTCCTCGGCAGTGTCGAAGTCTTCCAAGGAATCGTATCCGTCCAGTCCTTCCAATAAAGCTTCAAAGGCACTGTTAGTTGGAGCGAATACAGTATAGGTAGCGTCGGTATCGCTAAGTGCCTCTACCAAACCGGCATCGGCCTGTACCAATGCACCTACCAATGAGGATAAGGAGGCCTCCCCAGTTGCTACGGCAGCTATGGTATTGCTACTGTCGCCACCCCTGTCGGTAGCTTCGTTGTCATCCTTGTCGCACGAGAGTACGAACAAGCTGATCGTTGCGAGGAGTAACATGTTTTTTAAACGGATAAATTTTTTCATAATAGTGAACTTTTAGGTGTGAACTGTTTATTTATGTTAATGATTGCCGTTCTGTATCGGGTAACTTTCTTTGGATTTGAATTCTAAACCGAAATAGCGCTTTGTTTCAGTTTTTTCTTCTTTTAATATCTAAAGTGATGTTTTGATTCAACAGAACAGATTTTTTGTTTAATATATTAGTTAGAGTATTAAACATTGAAAGGGTTGCTTTTGTTTAATTTATTTTTACAAAAGTTTAACAATTTTAATGAAAGAGTACTAGCGCCCAACGTATGTATTTTATCGATCAGACTAGTGGTTACAGGCCAGAATAAAAGAAATTTTAAATTGTCCCGGAAACTTATTTTTTAATTCATTAAGGTTTTTTTAAGACCTAAACGTTGACTTTTGGAATGCTTTACGGGTGTAAATTGTATAATATCTTACATCATTTTTTAAACAAAACGACTTGAAGGTGCTTTTTAAAAAAGATAATCTCCTTCAGTTTTTAATGATGATCCACTACCGTCGTACGACTTCCGTCACTTGTTCATTGTATAAAACGAACAGGTAAAACAGGCATATAGACTTATATCCCAGACCTTGTACCATTTTAACTTTGAAATAACACTAATAAATCGTTTCTTTTTCAGCTGTTCTTCGTTAAAAAATATAACCGTAGCTAAGGCTATGCTTAGATCCCAGGTCAAGCCGGGGACAAGCTTTTTGCCTCGAACGACTAAAAAATAATTCCATTTCTATAAGCGCGATTTCAAAGTTAAAATGGTATTATTTGCGTTTTCCAGGTTCTTAGACAGATGAACTTTCGGAAAAAATATACCGTTGGTGCGTTCGCTTTTTTCCTTCTAAAACGGATCGAAATCAGCTAAGGAACGCTGCTTTTGGATTGGGTTTGACCTTTATATGGAAGAATATCGAGGGAAGGTCGTTTTGCGGTATTTTAGAAATTCGCTAGGGAATGGTGAGATTGTTTTCGCCTTTGTACGCAGGGTATTAGTCTGTTGGGATAAGGTAGGCTATAAAAAAAGGCCGCCCTTAAAGGCGGCCTTTGCTCAACGAGCATTGACGGAAATACTTAGTTGTCCAAGTTAGGGATAAGTACCGTATCCAGCACATGGATAACGCCGTTTCCAGCCTGTATATCTACCGCTACTATTCCGATGCCCGTGTTACCTGCACCATCGACCACATTGGCTATAGTACCTGTAATACCTGGCAAGCTTATGGCAATATCATCGCCTTCCAAAGTCGTAGCATTGGTGGTCCCGTCCGGGGTCAGGTCTCCCGAGCGTACATTTGCACCGGCCACTACATGATGTTGTAAAATGGGGGTCAAGGTATCTTCGGCCGGAATGGCATCCAATTTTGCGAAGGCCTCATCGGTCGGTGCGAACACGGTAAATGGAGCCGGAGCCGTTCCGTTTGCAGTGCTAAGGGTGGCCGCAAAATCCGTATCGGGAGTCAATTCCGTCAATGCGCTCAACAAGGTTTCAAACCTTGGGTCAGCCTGAACAAAGGTAACTACAGTAGGAATGTCGATTACCGCATCAATTATATGTACAACCCCATTGGTTGCAAAATTATCGGCACTTGATACGGACGGTCCACCATTGAAAGTAACACCGCTGGAGGTATCAAAATACAGGCTGATGTTGGTTCCGTCGGCAATTCCGGCCGCGGCCGTATTGGCATACCCTGCTCCCAAGGCGGTAAGATCGCCAGCGGTCAATGGTGCGTTGCCGGCTATTACATGCCCTAGTAGTATTTGCTCCAATACTTCGGTAGGGACATCCTCGAGAGTGGCAAAACCTTTGTCGGCCAAAAAAGCGTCAAAAGCGGCATTGGTCGGTGCCAATACAGTAAAATTGCCATCTCCAGCTAAGGTGCTTACCAGATCTGCGCGATCCAAAGCTGCCACCAAAGTGGAAAGGTCGTTCGAAGCCTGGGCGAGTTCAACAATAGTGTTTGTGGCGTCCATATTTGGGTCAGGGTCGTTATCGTCGTCACTACAGGAAACGAAAATACTGCATAATACGGTTAAGAGTAAAAATGATTTCAGTTTCAAAAACTTTTTCATGGTACTTGTTTTAAGGGTTAATACAATTCATTTTACATTGATGTTCATTAAATCGGGGCTACTTATGTCTATTGTCCTTGAGGAAGTAATGAACATAAGGTAGATATAGGGTGGAACGAAGGGTTGCTTTTGTTTATTCTTTTTTACAAAAAGTTTAACAATTCTCGAAAAAGCGGATGTTCCGTATCCGGAACGGCCAAACCCTCCATAGACAGGTGTATCGAGCTTTTTTCGATGACCGGTTTCCAAGGGATAAATCGCCGCTGACATCGGTTTGCATTAGTATTTAATTAACGTTTAACGCTGAACAAACGGAGGTAAATGTGTAAGGAACAGGAGTGAAACGCTACGATTATACCATTTCTGGTATTGAATTACGCAAGTAAAAATCAGGGATTTTATTTTGAAGCATACACGGAAAAGAACAATTTTTAAAGGGCGATTTAACATCAGAAATGGTATTAGTACCTTTACCATACCATTTTAACTTTGAAATAGAACGAATAAATCGCTTCTTTTTCAGCTGTTCTTCGTTAAAAAATAGAACCGTAGCTAAGGCTATGCTTCCATTTTTTGCCTCGAACAACTAAAAATTAATTCAATTTCTATATGCGCGATTTCACAGTTAAAATAGTATAACTCACTTTATGATATTATGAAAAAAGTAGTGGTCGGACTCTCTGGCGGTGTTGATTCCAGTGTAGCAGCATACCTTTTAAAAATGCAAGGGTATGAAGTAATCGGTCTATTTATGAAAAATTGGCATGACGATTCGGTAACGATTTCTGAGGAATGCCCATGGTTGGAAGATAGCAATGATGCGCTCATCGTTGCCGAAAAATTGGGAATTCCCTTTCAAACGGTCGACTTGAGCAAGGAATATAAGGAAAAGATCGTCGATTATATGTTCAACGAATACGAACGGGGCCGTACCCCCAATCCCGATGTGCTTTGCAATAGGGAAATAAAATTTGACGTGTTCTTAAAACTGGCATTGCAACTTGGTGCGGACTATGTGGCAACGGGACACTATTGTCGCAAAACAACGGTGTCAAATGCCGACGGTACGGAAACCCATCAGTTGCTTTCCGGAGTGGACGGTAATAAGGACCAGTCCTATTTCCTGTGTCAACTGTCCCAAGGCCAACTGGCCAAAACGCTTTTTCCCATAGGGGAACTTACCAAACCGGAGGTACGTAAAATAGCGGCCGAAAATGAATTGGTGACCGCTGATAAAAAGGATTCGCAGGGTCTTTGTTTCATTGGAAAGGTGCGTTTGCCGGATTTTCTGCAACAAAAATTGAAACCAAAAAAAGGCATAATCGTTGAGGTGCCGTCAGATGCCACACCTTATATGAAAACGGAAACCGTTTTTAGCAATAAGGTGGACGAGTTGGCGTACCGTTCGCGAAAACCGGAATATCGGTTGGACCACGGGGTAGTAGTAGGCGAACATCAGGGCGCCCATTATTTTACCAACGGACAACGAAAGGGACTGGATGTCGGAGGTACCAAGGAACCCTTGTTCGTAATCGCCACCGATGTAACGGAAAACGTCATCTATACCGGACAGGGAAAAGCACATCCTGGACTTTATCGCCATACCCTTTTTGTGACCGATGAAGAGCTGCACTGGGTACGACCGGACCTCTCCTTGGCCATAGATGCCAAAATGGAGGTACAGGCCCGTATCCGATATCGACAACCTTTGGAGAACGCAACTCTTTATAAGGTAGACGGCGGTATGTATGTCGATTTTGTCAACCCACAATCGGCGATTACCGAAGGACAGTTCGTGGCGTGGTATTTGGGCGAGGAACTTATAGGTTCCGGTGTAATTTCCTAATGGAAGTCAACGGATGTAAATGGTTTCTTCCTATCGATACGTGCTCACATGCTGACATTTATACTTTTTAAATACTATGGAAAATAGGATTACCCAACTTTTTGGAGTCGAGCATCCGATCATTCAGGCGGGTATGGTCTGGGCCAGCGGATATCGATTGGCATCCGCGGTTTCCAATGCTGGGGGTCTCGGACTTCTAGGGGCGGGTTCCATGTATCCCGAGGTGTTGCAAGAGCATATTCTAAAATGTAAAAAGGCCACCTCAAGACCCTTTGGGGTGAACGTTCCCTTGTTGTATCCCGATATCGAGCAATTGATGAACATCATAATCGATAATGGGGTAAAGATCGTTTTTACCTCGGCCGGAAATCCAAGGAAATGGACAGCACACTTGAAAACACATGGGATTACGGTGGTACATGTGGTCAGTAGTCTAAAGTTTGCTTTGAAAGCACAAACAGCCGGTGTTGATGCCGTTGTTGCCGAGGGCTTTGAAGCTGGGGGGCATAATGGAAAGGACGAAACCACCACGTTTACGCTGTTGCCCGTAGTACGGTCGCAAATAAAGGTTCCCTTGATTGCGGCAGGTGGTATTGCCACAGGAGCCGCAATGTTGGCCGCCATGGTATTAGGGGCCGATGGCGTACAGGTGGGCAGCCGTTTTGTGGCCAGTAACGAAGCTTCTTCCCACCAACTGTTCAAGGAACAGGTGGTTGCTGCCAAAGAAGGCGATACCCAACTGACCCTTAAAGAATTGGTTCCCGTACGATTGTTGAAAAACAAATTTTATGAGGACCTACAACGTGCTTATGAGAACGGGGCCTCCAAAGAGGACCTCAAAAACCTGTTGGGCAGGGCCCGAGCCAAACGTGGTATGTTCGAAGGGGATATGCAGGAAGGGGAATTGGAAATAGGGCAGGTGTCCGCATTAATCTCCGATATCAGGCCAGCGAAACAAATCGTTAAGGACATGGTTCGTGAGTTCGAAGCGGCTAAGTTGGGCGTTTCCAGATTGTAGCGAGTCAAAAAATTTGCCCGTCAAGAACTGGGTTCTTCTTCTCTTAAGCTCGACAAATAATGGATCAGATCGCGCAATTCCCTTTTGCTGATCAATCGGCCCATGGCTGGCATAGAGGAGGGGGCGTTTTCCCTTTTTTGGATCCGCGCATGCGAAATTTCCATAGGCTCGGCATCAGAGGTCCGAACGATTAGGGCCTCCTTGGTTTCCCGTTCTAGAATTCCGGTAACTTCCTGGCCGTTTTTTAGCGTAACGGAAATGGTGCCGTACCCCGGCGCCAAGCGCGCACTAGGTTCGATAAGGGCTTCCAGTAATTGTTTCCGCGTCAATAGATTTCCAATATTATCCAAAGGAGGGCCTACTTGTCCGCCCGCACCACCTACCGCATGGCAACGTACACATTGTGCGGTGGGATTGCTGGTAAAGACCGAGTATCCCGGCCACCAACTGCCGCCATGTAAGGTTTCTTGATAGGCTTCAACAGAATGTCCGCTTCCTTTTAATTGTTGTAAATCGGCCAGTAAGGCCGTATCTCCGGTGGCTTCCACGGCCTCAATAAGATCAAGGGTTACCTCGGCCGGTACTTGGTTTCGGTTTGCTTTGCGCAGCAAGTTGTGTAAAACAGGTCCGCTTTTTTCCAAGGGCATCGTTCCCAACACGGACAGCATGCGTTGTTGTTCCCTGGCCGATCCGTTTTTAAAAAGGGCATCTACCATTTGAGGGAGGCGCTCCTTGGAAATTTCCAAGCTTCCCAATAGCCCTACGGCCGTTTCCCGTACCGCTTGCGAGCGGTCGGCCATTCCCCTGTTTAGCAAAGGCTCCATATCCGTATACTTTAGCTGTGCCAGTGTTTCCAACACCGCGGAGCGTACCCCTGGATCTTGATGTCGGTTGAGTAGTACGATGAGATCGGAATGATGGGTCTCAATACCGAGGGCGGCTATAATTTTAGACGTACCGATCAAAATGTCGGGATTGGAATCGTTCAAAAATTCGGGAATTCCTTTTTCCATTTTCGCCTTTATGGTTGCGGAGTCCCGAACGATTGGTCCCCGGTAACGGCCATCTACCCGATCCAATAGGGAAGGCCTTGCCCAACTACCCAGAGCGGCCAATGCTTCTCCTCGCAATACACTGGACATACTATCGTTTTTTGCAAAACGCAGCACCAGGTCCATTTCGGTATCGCCACCCACCCGTAAGGCAGCGTTTATGGCACGGCGTATCAACGGTTCCGATTTCCATTCCGGTCGTGATAGTATCTTCGCCAATGCGGGGAGGGCTTCAGGTATGGAAAGGTCATCGTTTATGGCCCTTGCCGCCTCGGTAACCAAGTATTCGTCCGTATCGTTTAAAAATTCGGCCACTGCGGGATGCTTCATACGACGAAGGGCCAATATGGCCCCAAGACGCAAACTTTTGTTGGGATTGGTACGTAGCGCGATCAAGGGGTCGGCCTCACCGATTCGGGCAAGGGCCAACACTGCGGCATGCCGTATGTAAACATCCTCATCGGCGTTGGTTTCCAAAACTTTTAAAAGCGGAGCAACGGCTTCGGTACTTTTCATTCGCCCCAGGGCCTGTGCGGCAAAAAACCGTATTCGGGGTTCTTGTTTTGTTAACAAGGGGAGCAGTTCTGAAATCGCCGGCCGATAGCGAACATCACCAAGTACTTTCGCTGCCTGAGCTATAACTTCGGGGTCTTCATCGCGTAATAATGCCAGCAATGGTTCCGCTTTTTCGACATCGTTTGCCGCAATTTGTCCAATGGCCCATATGGCATGGATACGGGCCATTTGATCGGTGGCTTCCACAAGAAAATCTTCAAGCGCCCGATAGCCCCAAAAAGTACGTTTTGCCAGTTCGAACTGGGCTTTTTTTCGAATCCGCATATCGGTGTAGGACAATAAGGAAAGCAGGCTGTCGGTATCCTGTTCGGTATAGTCGAGGGTCATCAAACGTTGTGTTTCTTTTCGTTCCCTTTTAAGGTCGTTATGGGATTCCTTGGTATCCATCTTCCATACGCGTCCGTAGTTTTTGGTACCCCAACCGTTGATCCAATCGGCCACATACAGGGCGCCATCCGGACCAAAACGAATACCGGTAGGGAGCATACCACTGAGCACGTCGGTTTCGTTGTTCAACTCAAAAGAGGCGCCTTTGGGTTTCAGGTCGAACGACCAAATGTGCGATTTGCCAGGGTCCCCCACAAATTCAACCAGAAAGAATTGGTCCGTCCAATCACTGCCAAGGGCGGTACCTGGGTTGTAGGCCATTCCGGTAGGCCCGTTATGAAAGTTTGCGATCGGTGGGATGATATGGGCCGCCTGGCCCTCCCATCTTGGGATGTACATTTTTTCATCCATCCATACGTTATAGCGATTGTTTTCCGGGTCGGTATATTTTCCGTATTGCCAATTGGCGCGCCAGCCGGAATCGGAACCTTCCACCAAGTGTACCAGGCGCTCGCTTTCTCCGGCATGATCACCGTCATTGTCGGAGGAAATCAAATTACCATAGGCATCGAATACAAACTCGTGCGTATTTCGCAATCCTCTTGCATACACCTCAAAATCGGAACCATCGGGATTACAACGTACGATCACACCTTGGTTCGGGTAGGCATGTGTAGCGCCGTCGACCGTAGTAATGTTCGCCCCGATATCCCCGATACCCCAATATATTTTTCCATCGGGACCTTCAACGGCACCGGACATCCCGTGACCGCTAAATCCGATATGTACCGCAAAACCTTCGGCAATCGCCGTCTTTTCATCAAGCACGCCATCGGCATTGGTGTCCTGTAACCGCCACATGTGGGGAGCGACCCCTACGAATACTTCGTCTTCCCGAAGCAAAAGGGCACCGGCCACATCGGTAACTTCTTCATTAAAGTCCTCAAGAATACGTGTAGACCGATCTGCAAGTCCGTCACCATCGGTGTCCTGCAACTTCCAAACTTCCTCTTTTTCCACTGCCAAGTCTTTCCAATCGTGTATGGTATCGTTGTTCAGGTCGGGCAACCATTCGTTTTCCAAACTTTTTTCCGAGGAAAAGGTTTCCCGTAAAAATGCCCTTCGTTCTTCAACCGATGTTAGGGCAATGGAAGGGGTCATCCACTGCTGGTATCCGCGGATGTCAAATTCCGAATTTTTTTGTCGGTTCGTTCGCGTAAGGTACACCGCTCCCGCATCATCGATCTGCATGGCTATCGGATCCGGTGCCAGGGAATCGGAAGCCCATAGGGTAAGGGATAACCGTTCGTCCAACACCGCCGCAATACCTTCCCTAGCTTTTTTGGCCTTTACATGCCCCAAAAGCGAATCTTCTTGAATGGCCAAGGGGATTTCCTTGGGTTTGGCATCCCGTAGGTTACAGCCCATAGCAAAGGCAGCAAGGGCAATGGTGGTAAAAAGAAGGGGTCTGGTCGAAATTCGCATGGTGCTTTGGGTTTTGTTATTCGGTTTCCCGAGCGATTTTAGAAACGGTTTCCAAGGCTTTTTCTTCTTGGTCGCGGTGCACAAGAAGTGTGATCTGGTCCAACATGGCACTACTAAAACCGGCCAGGCGTGCCGATTCGGCCTCATCTTTTACGATGGCGTCGATACCGATTTTTTGAAGTTCTCCCAAGATTCGTTTTCCCAATAGGTTATTTCCGCTGAATATTTGTACAAAGGTTTCGTCCATAGTTTTTGTATTGAAAAAGTTTAAACCCCTTTATTGTGTTATTGATACTATTTCAAGCTTAACGTGCCAAAAGATATTGATTTCTACAGTTTTCAAGTGGTACAAAAAACGTTTTTACCTCCGTTTTTTGTCTTTTTTGGGATACTTTTAGCGAATACCACTTCATTTAAAGACCCGCGTGCATTTTTCGATATGGGCATTGAATTTTTGAAGTGTTTTTGCCAGAACACTAATTTGTGCCCGCGCTTCGTCCCAATGCTCCTCTTCAATAGCTTCCCGTACTCCCGGTAGTGTTTTTACCCCGTAACCGGTATAAAATCCTGGGGCATAAATTTGATGTTTGTACCAAGGTCGTCGTGGTAGTCCTTGGTCGGAGGTCAGTGCCTGTTCCGCAAGTAACAATTGTCCGTTCAGTTTGCGTTTTTGTTTTTTGTCAAGTATGGTGATATCGATAGCGGTCAGGGTGGCAATACTCTTTTTTAAAGCTTCCAGTTCTTTTTGTATCGGACCAAAATCCAGATCGGGGACCACTTCTTTCTTTTTGGGTCTCACAAAGGTTTTTTTAGGATCGGCGGCCAACTCAAAGGCATGTTCCGAAACCAGGAAATTGTATTGTTCCACTTCCTTTTTTAAGGTAGTACATGATTTTACGATGTTCTCCAAATAACCGTTTACTGTCTCGTACCATGGTGCGAACGCAAAAGGTAAAATATCGGCATTGGCCATACGCATGGTAATTCTGCCTGCGGTGTTCGCCAGTGCTACCCCATAAGCAAATTCCGGATCTTTAAATCGTACATAATGCGGATAGGTGTCATAAATGGTATGGTATTCCCCTCCGGCATTTTCACCACCGTACCCTAGGTTGATGGACGCTATGCCCGCATGTTGTATGAAGGGGGTATAATCCGACCCCGATCCAAGGGCGTATAAACGAAATCCCGGTTTACGCCCTTTTACCAAGTTTAATGCTTTTTTGCGTTGCCCGACCGAAACGCCCGTCTGCGGATCTTTCACCACATTTGCCACCTCACCGACCATTTGTTGTAAGGAGTGCGACCCTCCTGCGTTGAGGAACCCGCGACCATTGCTATCGGAATTGATATAGGCGACTACTTTTTGTTGTAACATTTGCTTATGGTCCTCTACCCATTCCGTGGAGCCGATGAGCCCCGGCTCCTCGGCATCCCAAGCACAATATACTACCGTTCGTTTTGGCGTATTGCCATTTTTGGCCAGTTCGCCCAAAGCGCGTGCCTCTTCCATTAGGGCGACCATTCCGCTGACCGGATCATTGGCGCCATGTACCCAAGCATCGTGATGGTTCCCCCGCATGACCCACTGGTCGGGAAATTGACTTCCCTTTAGCGTGGCGATGACGTTATGGGCCGGTATTATGCTCCAGTTAAATTCCAAGGTCAGGTTCACTTTGGCAGGTCCCGGACCTACATGATAGGTAATGGGAAGGCCTCCCGACCAACTTTTTGGCACTACCGGACCCTCCAAAGCGGTCAATAAGGGGAGCGCATCTTCGTAAGAAATGGGCAATACCGGAATTTTGGTAATGGTCGGCGCTTCTTTGCGATCTAGCCGTTCCGCATTTTTTGTGGCCGCATAGCCCGGTGTCAGAACATCGCCGGGGTAAGTGGGCATGTCCATGACCGATCCCCGCTGTACCCCGGTCTTATTTTTAAAGGGGCCTTTTGGGTATACATCGCCACGTACATAGCCATCGTCCTTGGGATCGGAGTAAATGAGACAGCCGATAGCACCTTTTTCAGCGGCCAGTTTTGGTTTGATTCCCCGCCACGAACCCTGATATTTTGCAATGACAATTTTTCCTTTCACATCGATTCCCAGTTTTTCCAAGGTTTCATAATCTTCGGGGATACCGTAATTTACAAAGACCAGATCCGCGGTGACATCACCATCCGTGGAGAAGGCATTATAACTGGGCAACAGTGCATCACCTTGCCCGGTATAGGGGTCTCCCGCTACCGGTACGGCCGTCAATTTGGCGGTGTAAGGTGTTGGTTCCGTCATTCGCACCGAGCGGCGTTTTGGATAGGGGAATAAAATATGATAGGTTTCAATTTTGGTGTCATACCCCCAGGCCGTAAATTGCTTTTTTAACCATTCGGCGTTTTTGCGACCGTATTCCGTACCGACCCAATGTGGCTCGGCAGCCATTTTTTGCATCCAAAGGTCCAGATTTTCCGGGTTCAATTGTGCCTCAAAAGCAGCTTCGAGCTGTAACTGTTTTTGGGAGGTTTCGGGCGTAAACCCGGTAAGGGTACCTTGCGCGTTCAAGGAAATGGCAAGTCCTACAAAAAAAAGAAAGCTAATACGGGTCATAATGGTGGTTTTAAGCATGAAGGGGTTTCAAGGTTTTCTTTTACTTACTTCCCAAGGCATCGGGGCCCCAATTTGAGCGCTTCGTTTGCCATTTTAGAATACCGTGGCCAGGGCTATGATGTTAAAAAAGATTTCATCAACGCCTAAAAATCTTCATTTTTGGTTCCAAACTAAAAGCGTAACCTCCTTCGGTTAACAAGGTACTTCTTTTTTAGATTTTGCCACTGTTTTCTAAAGTAGAATCCCCGAGCAAGCTGCTTTAAACAGTTGTTTCCGAGCTAGTATTTTCGTAAATAATTGCATAGAGACAAAGTGATTTTGGGGACATCACCACATGCTCGATCACTGATGTCTAATTTTTATTGAAAAAAAGAGCGATTTTTTGTAACCTATTCCAATCATCACCACTCTAAAACGAGAACAATACTTTTTTAAAATCAATAGCATGAATACCAATAGGAAACTTTTTTTACTACTTTTTTTAGGGATACAGATCGGTACGGCCCAAACCCCGGCCTTGGAACAAACCTTTGATACATTGGTAAACCCCTTGTATGAAGAAAATGGTCCGGGCCTGGTGGTATTGGTGGCCAAAGAAGATGTTATCCACTACAGAAAGGCTTTCGGAATGGCCGATTTGGAATTGCAGGTGCCCATGCGCACCGACCATGTTTTTGAAATTGGCTCGATGACCAAGCAGTTTACGGCGGTATGTCTGCTCATGTTGAAAGAACAGGGGAAGTTGACCCTTGATGATACCATTGGCATGTATCTGCCCGATTATCCCCTAGCAGGAAGAAAGGTAACGCTTCATCAATTGTTGAACCATACCTCGGGAATCAAAAGTTACACGGAAATGCCGGGTTTGAACGTTTTTGCGCGGCAAGATAAAACGCCCACGGAGTTGATCGATCATTTTAAAAATGAACCTATGGATTTTGAGCCCGGAACCCAATGGCATTACAGCAATTCAGGTTATGTGATTTTGGGTTTCATCATTGAAAAGGTTTCGGGAATGGCGTATGCCGATTTTGTAAGGCAACATATTTTTGAACCGCTGGGAATGCATCGTTCCTATTATGGCAGTAAAACGGAGCTGATACCAAATCGGGCCAGTGGATACATGCCAACGAAAAATGGGTACCGCAATGCGGATTATTTGAGCATGAGCTTACCCTATGCCGCGGGATCTTTAATGTCTTGTGTTGATGATATGTTTTTATGGTTCCAGGCCATTCGCAAGAATACGTTGATTACCACTGAAAGTAAGGCTTTGGCCTTCGCCGATACCGTTTTGCCCAACGGAAAATCTACCCATTATGGTTATGGATGGCAACGCAACGAAATACTGGGAACACCGACCGTAGAGCATGGTGGCGGTATTTTTGGGTACGTGGCACAAGGGGTTTATGTACCTGAATCGGAAATTTACGTGGTGGTACTGACCAACCGGAACGGCAACTCCCCTCAAAATACAGCTATTCGTTTGGCGGCCCATGCCATGGGAACCCCGTTTCCCAAATCGGGGCAAGGGATTTCCCTAAAGAAAAAACAGCTCCAACGTTGGACGGGAACATATGTTTTTGACGAGGGCGTTCCCCATACCATCACCATGGTGGACGGTTCATTATACCGCACGGTGGAAGGGGAAAAGCCAAGTCCCTTGTTCCCCATATCGCAACATGAGTTTTACCGGAAAAATACGTTTGATCGGTATGTGTTCGAGAAGGGCGATGGGGTGAAAACGGTGCGCTTTTCCCAGCGGATAGTAAAGAAAACGGGGGCTGTGGTCAATTGAGCCTTATGTCTTCCTCTTTTCCAGTTTTATGAGGTTGGAATGCCCTTTTGCAATCATTCTGGTGCGCTCTTTATTCCATATTTCGCAAGAGGTGTTGATGATTTGGTTCCCATTTTTTACAATGCTTGCCCTGGCGATAATGGTGTCGCCTATTTTGCCCGCTGCAAAATAATCAACGGCCAAGTTTACCGTTGTGTACCAATGTTCCTTTCCCAAGGAAAACACTGCGGCCCCGACAGCGTCGTCAATAATGGCTGCAGTGGTTCCTCCATGAAGGATGCCCATTGGATTGGTCATTTCTTCCCGGATTTCATAAGAGAATTCCAAAACGCCCTCTTCGGCAAGCAATAGGGTAGGGTTCAACCAACGCATCAAGGGCGACATGGATGTTGTGGAATCTTTACCGATCAACGATTTGAACAGTTCTAGCGCTTTGTTCATGTAAACTATTTTTTAGCGGGTAAAAGTAACCAATTATACCCAATTCCATTGGGAAGCTATGAGGAACGGACATGAAGAATGTATGGGGGTTTTGATAGTCGTACATCCGTTAAAAAAAGTGCCGTGGCCCTCCATTTTTATGTTAAAACGCTCATAAACCCAAAGGTGCCCGCGCAACCGATGAAGGAAGCCGTTATCTTATTACCAAACGCTTACATTATGGAATGAGCCATAACAATTCTTGATACCAACCGAAATGATTATTGGCGAATTACATCTGACAATTAAAAAACAATAAATATTAACAGATGAAACGTCTCCTATCTTTTTGTATGCTTACCGTACTGATCTCCTGTTCAACATCGGAAAAATCCGGTAAAACCATTTCGATTCCCGCAAAGGGAAAAGATTTGCCCCAAAAATGGAAACTGACCGCGATGACCGGGATGATTGCCAATGTGCCTCCGATCAGCGGGAACGATATGGAATACCAAGAAGTTTTGTTGCTGCATTCCGATAGTACCTTTACCAAAACTAGAGAGCGGGACGGAAACATCATGGAAAGCTCCGGAGGTTTTGAAATTGTGGCCGAAACGGATGGCGATTATTTGGTATTATCGTATCCCGAAAAAAATGAACTGGTCGGTAACTGCTCCAATGAACCGAAAGAATGGTTCCGTTTTGATTCGGAAACGCAACTGGTGGGTACTTGGTGGGCCTGTGATGGTCCTGGACTCTTTTTTGAGCGTCAGGACTGATTTTCTGGTCGGTGCGGATTGAAAAACTATGGCCTTGGTAAAACGTTGAAGATAGAGGTTGGAGACCGCTAGGTTTTTTCGGGATCCTTTTCAATATCCTCCTTTTTATTCGGTTCGATAGACCGATAGATTTTCAGGATAAATTGTTATCGGCCAAAAATTTGCTCCTATAGCACGTTTTAAACTTCGGGAGTATGTTGGCGATTTTTTTTAGTATTTTTTTGTGGAGCCCGCGTATTCCTTAGGTAAATCGTACCGCTTAAATTCCAAACTTTTGGCTTGCAAATATTCCCAAATCAGGATGTTATTCTCAGCTTGTGAAAGCGCCGAAAATCCCTCTTGCGAAATACAAAACGTAAGAAACGCATCCACATCCGATTCCGCAATTCCCAAGCCGTCCGAGATGGTTTTCTTTGAAAACTTTGCAATGATTTCTTTTTCCAATCGTAAATCGGCATCCCGGGCGACCCTTGCTTCCAACAATCCGGTCCTTCCGGAAAGACGGTTCAATAATTTATGGGTATTGATGGTCAGGGCAATACCGTAGTAACGAACATACTTTCCTCTATCGGCCTCTATGAGCAATCGTTCGCCATAGGTCATCGGAACTACGTCGGCCTTTGGCAGGCCCAATGCTTTTGCGTTAAGGGTAGGGGCTAGATCTAGCCGTTTTAAATCCTGTGCTATCTTACCGCTTAAATTATAGGGGGTGACAACTACTTCGGATAAGTTGATTACATCTTCGATAAGTGTTACCTGCAGCGAATCCTTGCCCAACATGGATGTGGTTACCACAATTTCCTTGGTGCGGAACTGTACGGCCGAAAATCGAATCGAATCCCTCAGTTTGGCCTCGAGGGTGAACCGGCCCAGGGAATCCGTGATGGTCGACCTTTTGGAATTTAGGTTAACGACCAATACGTTGGAAATGTCGTTGTTGCGATTTTGAACGCTACCGCTTACTTTATTTTCTTGACCAAAACTGAGATCTGGGTCTAGAAAAACAAGCAAAACACAGCACACTCCCAAAAAGGACGTTGATTTTGACACGTTTCAAATGGTATGGTGTCAGAAAAATATAAAACCTTTTTTGCTTAGGGACATGGCCGTTTAATAAACCTTTGTTAATTCGTAGTGGTTTGCCAGGTATAACTTTAATACCTAACCATTGAATCACTAGTGCAATATGTAGGGATATGGACCATGCTATTCCCCTCGGTGCAGTGAGTATCTCCTTTTGCTGTCGAACTCGTATAGATTTTCGCTTTTGATCACGTCAAAATGGGTTTTGATGCAACTTGGAGAGCAAAGTAATTGTTTGATAGTATTGCTATGTTGGTTGCGGGATTTGTTCCCGTCGTTTTCCGGTTACTCGATGATATAGGCTTTACCTCCAATGAACAACATATCGGTATCGATCACATTGTCTCCTTGGGCGCCAATGGCAAAGGACAGTTTGGTCGTACGTCCGTCATTATATCGGAAACTAATGGTGTGTCCCTCAATTTTGTAGGTACCGCTATCGGAGTTGTTTTTCCAAGCATCCGACCCCGCCGTAAGTATTCCGTTATTTTCGGAATGGGTAAAACGAGTGTCGTCCAAGAAGGTTAGTTCCGAATCGAATAGGGCCAGAAGACCGTTTCCAAAATCGCCTCCGGAAATTTTTTCATAGGTTCCCCGTAATGATAGGGATTCCTCGAAGGGAAAGGCGGGAAACCAATTTTTTGCATTTAGATCATAGGCGTTCGTTTTGCCATCGTTAGCGGTTAACATATAACGCTCTCCGGTTTTTTTCCACCTTCCCCAACGCTCCGCTTCCTTTTCCTTGGAACTGATAAGGTCCAGTTCCGCAATAGGAGTGGTGTTTACTTTATAATAGTCCCCGTTACCGAAGAGTACGAGTGGTTTAAAGCTTATGGCCCCGGGATAGGCGCCGACCGCCCTAAAGTACCAACCTTCAACCTTAGTTTTATCGGCATCTTTCTGGGAAAATACCGTACCGGCAACTGTCAAACAACAAAGCAATAAGCAAATTCGTTTCATAGGTGATGCTTTTTTTTAATAGGGGTTACAACGTGCTATCTGAAATTGGCCCAACCCCATACGCATAAAAAGATACCAAATTTTGCTGAACGGAACCAGGTCGAAATGAAATTTTGATCTGGCATTTGGACTTTAAAAAATAACTCTTTGGAAGCCATTGGCATCGGATACAACCCGCAGTGGGGGGTGTATCGCTTTTCTTACACCATTTTATCGCCAAGAATTAGGTGTGCCGGATTTCGATACACTACAGGGGTTTACGCGTAGTAGATTTTCTTATTTTTCTTTCTTTCCATTGCCGGTCAATACGCTTAAAATGCCACTTTTGATACTGTTCCAAACATAATTGAAGAACGATTTTGTAGCATCTCTTTCCGCCGAAATCGTACCGTAACGGTAGCCCTCTCCGTCACCCTTCGATTCTTTATCGATAAAAATGGAGAGTAAGGAGGTAAGCACCTTGTTGACTTCCCTGCCATTTTCTCTTAAAAGTGCAAATTTGAAATCGGTGTACTTCATTTTCATGGTGCCCCGGGATACGTAGCGGTCTCCACCAAAAGTAAAGTACATGTTTTGAATACTTCCGCTGGCCTTTGCGTTCAAGTTTGGTCTTAAAAAAAGATCGATCCTCGCCGCGGCCAACGAAACAATAGAGCCCTTGGCCTTAAAGGTACCCTTGTCATCGTTCTTATAAAAGGTAGTTGAGAAGGTTGTCGGTGCGCTGCCCATCAACGCTCCTTTCGTGGTCAGCACGATACTGTCTGTCGGTACTGTATTGTTGTTCAAACCGGTAATGCCACCTTCTATGGCATTAAAAAATAAACGGCCCGGGGCCTTTTTTCCGGGTAATTGCTCCTCATATTGAACGTATCCCTGTTTCCAACGGACCGCACCACATCTAAAGATGATGGGAACGTCGTCGATCAGGGCACTGTACATTTTTTTTATACGGTTGTTGTCGGCAACTTTTTTGTCACGGTAGAGATATAGGTGAGGTGCCGTAAGTTCCACGTCGCCGGTATGAAGGTAAAAGTCATTGCGAACGAAACCAAAGTCTATTGCGGATACGGTGAGCTTGTTGATGTTCAACCCAATATGGTCCCGCTCTTGCGTTAAAAGTTTTGATAAGGCCTTTTTGGAATATTTTGTGTTTAACCGAAGTGTATCGATCCGTAACGTTCTATTTTTTATCTCCATCCGGCCGAGGGTAAGGTTCTCGGTTTTATTAAGCCTTAAGAATAGGCTCTCAGCGGCCATTTCGTAGGAATGGAATACGACGGGAAGGGGGTTCCGTATTTGTTTTGGTCCGGTACGTACTCCCGTAATCGAAAAATCGATTCCTTTGGAATGCATAAGAAGGCTATCCCCATTTTCCTGAAGCATGGTAAATGTGGCGCGATGTACCACTATTTGGTCGATGTCGATGGTTTTCCGTAACTGGACGATTGCGGGAGACTTCTCCTTGTTCCGCGTTGTTTTAGCATATGGGTTATAGCTGATCTGGGGTTCGTTAAAATGAAGCTTTTCAAGTCGTATAGCGTTACGATAGAAAAAAGACGGATAGGACAGCTGCTTTAGTTGTAAACTCGGCATTCCGATTTTAGCATAGGTGATGTCATTCTCCCTGTTTTTTATCCTGCAGTCGACGTCGGATAAGGTAATCGACCCACTAAAAAGATTTACGGATATATCGCTATAGGCCAAGTAAATATGCTTTGGTAATTTACGTTCTAAAAAAGATGCCACACTGTGCTCGGCCCAGAATTGGGTTGCAAGCAAAAGCGCGCCCGATACCGACAAGAGAACGATGCTTATTTTTATCCAATGCTTTTTCATTTGCTAACGCCGTAAGGGTTTTGCATCGCCGTAGCTACGCAAAATGCTTTCAAGAAAAGCAAGTGGACAATGAACAAGTTGGAATGGCTCATTTTAAAGGTAAATCGGTATTTAGTTAAATACATACCCCAGTAGCCAATAGAATATAAAAAAAAGGATGACCACTCCTATGCAACCACACTTTCCTCCACCCATTTTTTTTGCTCCCCAGCCGGCCAAAACCGCTCTGATAATGTTTTTCATAGGTATTGCTTTACGTTAGATAAAGGTAGTCATTGAAAATTCCAAGATGATTCCATACCGGCAAAAGATTGACCGAAATGAAAAGAGGAAACGCTACCCATTTACAATGCTTGAGCTTATTTACAGTTTCTAGAGTTTACATAGTTCTTGGAGCAACCTTCACCATTCACAAAATATGGGCTAACCCATTATTTTGGAACATATAAATACGATCAACATTCCGGATACTCCTAGGACCAAGGTGCCTAGTGTTATGGTTTTATTGCCTTGTTTGACGTCCATACCGGTGAGTTGGGTAAGTACCCAAAAAAAACTGTCATTGGCGTGGGAGACAACCACAGATCCCGCTCCAATGGCAAGTACCGTCATGGTTCGTAAAAAGGGAGGGTCGAGTCCCAATTCGGGCAATATTGGGGCTACAATGGCAGCGGTCGTGATCAGCGCTACGGTCGAGGATCCCTGTGTGGTCTTCAAACAGGCGGCCAATACAAACGGAAGAAAAAGCCCGATTTTTAAATCCGAAAAATTTGTGGTGATCAAATCGGCAATACCCGAATTTTGAAGCATACTCCCAAAAATCCCTCCAGCTCCGGTAATCAGTATTATGGGAGCTGCGGTTTTTACGGCTTCCCCGAACCAACCGTTTGCGGCGTACACCTTGGCATCCAAGTTTTTTGGTAATAATAGGGAAAGTCCGACCCCAATCAATAAGGCAATTACGGGGGCGCCCAAAAAGGAGACGAAAGGGTATAAGGGGTGATCGCTTAGCGCAAGGTCGGGGTAATCGAAAATCGATTTTAATACGATCAATACAATAGGGACCACAATGGCCAATAAGGCGTTTGCCAACTTTGGACGATGGCCAGATGCCGTAACGGTTTCCATTGCAATGGGCAAATGTACCCTAGCGGCTACTTTTACAGCAAAAAAGTAACTGGGGATCAAGGATAAGGAGCTGACGATGATTCCCCAAAAAATAACACTACCCAAGTCTACTCCCAAAATACCGGCAGCTGCAATTGGCCCCGGTGTGGGAGGCACCATAACATGGGTCGCCATCAATCCCAAAGACAGGGCGACCGTAGTACCGGCAAAAGAACGTTTGGCCCTGTGGGAGAGCGCTTTGTTCAGCGGGTTCATCATTATCAGGGCGCTATCGGCGAACACGGGAATGGATAAAAGATAACCGGTAAGCAACATGGCGAGGTATACCGATTTTTCGCCGATCAGACCCAACATACGACTGGCGATGACCATGGCCCCGCCCGATTTTTCCAAAACGGTGCCAATGGCAACACCAAAGAAGATGAGCAGTCCAATTTTGCCCATGATCCCGCCAAAACCATCGTTTACCGAGGCGATAATGCGGTCTACGGACATTCCGCTGATAAAACCGTAGACAATGGCCGCCAATAAAAGCACAAAAAAAGGATGTATTTTCCATCGTACAATACCGATAACAATAAATACAAGGGCAATCAATAATGCTATTACATACAACATGGTGTCGGTTTTTCTTAAAAATAGGAATTTAATGGCTAAGCGCTTTATTCAATGGACAGCGAACAATTAGCAATGAACAATTAGTAATAAACAATAAGTGATCAGTAAAAAGTCAATAGTGTCCGGTTAATGTAATAGTAATCTTTGTAAAGACCTTAAAAATATACAAGTTACGGCCGTTCTTTGA
>NZ_JBNGOP010000030.1:0-63305 GCF_050589625.1 Maribacter sp. 2-571
TACGATACTATTGGAGGTCATTCTATGCACTTTAAGTTCTCCTAACTTATCCGCAATGCGTTTTCTCGAACTTATACCAATGCCACAATCGAAGCCTAGGAATAGCCCGCTTCGCTTTCTGGATTTGGACGTCCTAGGTTGAAAAGAATAGCCTAGAAAATCAAACTTGACGTTGTGGTATTTCCCTTTTCTGCGATAATCCTTACAGTACACTATTTTGGTCTTTTCCGGATGTAACTCCAACCCAATTCGGTGCATTCTGTTTTGGATGGCCTTTAGTGTTTGTTCTGCATGCTTTTGACTTTTACAGTTTACGATAACATCGTCGGCATAACGTGTATAGCTTACTGTTGTGTCAGTCTGTTCCAACCATCTGTCAAACCCGTAATGTAGAAAGAGGTTCGCCAATAAAGGGCTTATTACACCGCCCTGTGGCGTTCCTTTTCCTTGTTTTACGAACAATTTTCCAGTTTTGGTCATTACTGGGCATGCCAGCCAACGCGCTATATAGAGTCTGACCCATTTTTCGGGTACATGTCTCTCTACGGCAAGCATCAGTTTGTGGTGGTCGATGTTATCAAAGAACCCTTTAATGTCCAGATCGATCACCCAGTCTGTTTTCCAGCAGTTTTTCCTGACCTGTTCAAGTGCTTGATGCGCACTCTTTTTAGGTCTGTAACCAAATGAATTTTGACTGAATTCCTTTTCCAAACGAGGTTCTAGAAACATCTTGACCACCATTTGTCCAATTCGGTCACTTACGGTAGGTATTCCCAGTTTTCGGACTTTTCCGTCCTTTTTGGGAATCTCCACTTCTTTGACCGGAGGGGGGAAATAGCTTCCCGATGCCATACGGTTCCAGAGCTTATACAGGTTTCCGGACAGGTCGGTCTCGAATTGCTCGATACTGACCAGGTCTATACCTGCGCTTCCTTTGTTGGCTCGCACTCTCTTGTAAGCTTGCCATATCATGGCTTTGCTTATAGGTATCGATTTTGTTTCATCGCATAAAGTCATCCTCAAATAGTGAGTTGTTAAATGTAATGCAACTGTATAACCCAACCCCTTTGCTCCATTTCCATTACAGAAACTTCAACGCTACTACGGGTTGGTCCGTCCCTGAAAATAACTTCGGTATTCTACCTCTAGGTTGGGCCTATTGTGTATTTCCCTTAGCATTTATAGTCAGGTTCCCGAGTTCCGTAACCAAGCCTAGATAAAATTCATGCCCCCTGAATGACGCCTGCCGTATAGCCGATAAATAGGTAGTCGCTATACTCTTTAACTCCGTATCATACTTCGTAGCTTTTGACAGGGTGTACCTACTTCTCGACACCTCAAAAGGGGTTCACTTTCGTTCATCTCTTTTATCCATACCTGACCAATTCTTGATTAGTCGTCTCCTAAACGCTCAATACCATTGCTCTTTACAACAGCACCTTTAGGTGGTTTAACGCCTTCTCCTATAAAACGACGTTGGTGGGTCGGTTCCACCATCTTGATTACAGTTCACAACGAGTAATTTGCCGCTCGTTGCTTGCTCGGCACACTATGAAGCGTAGCATCCCGAAGGGTGCTATGATTTCATATACAGTGTTGGCGGTTCGTTATTCTTTTTTCTATTTCGTTATCTAGTTTTTCACAATAATATTTTACTTCATCAATGTATTGAATAATATCTTGATTTGATAAATCGGAGGCATCATCATTGTGGTGTAACACATTATTTCTTTTAACCACAATTTGATTTATAGAATCTTTCTTTTGCTTGAAGTCATCAATACCGTCTAATTCTATTCCAAACATTGCAAAAAGTTCCCTAGTCCTGAATGGATTACCTGAAATAAAGGCATCAAGGTCTTTCTTTTTTAATTTTATTGACAAATCTTCAAACCTAGCTTTTTTCTTGTCGAGTAAGCTTTGAACCTTGGAATCTGATTTATCTTTATTTTCAATACTCCAACGGATTAAGTTGTAAGGAAAGTTTTCACGAGTTATCCGATCATTGTAATCAATTATTAAAATTTCTAATCCATCTTTCAAATAGGTTTCCAAATACCCACAAAGGCTTATCAAAAATGATTTTGTAAGAAAGTTTGCATTTTCATATACAAAACTTAAAGGCTCCTCGGAAATGATAATTGCATTACAGTCATTTACAGTTTTTCTCAAGTCTTCAAGTTTTTCCTCAAAACTTTTAAAGACTTTAGTTTTCATCTATTTCATTAATTTTTTGATTCCACAATTCACGTCTTTTCAAAATTGAAGATTTATGTTGTAATCCGCCAGCAAGCGTTTTTTGAAAATCAGGGGTACCACACAACTCTTCAAATTTTTCTATCAAACTTTGTTTGTTTTGGTCTATAAATTCATCAGTAAAACTTTTAAAGCTGTGCATTATTAAGTCGTAATATGCGACACTTTGTCTTGGTTTATCTAAAGTTGTGTCCACAAATGGTCTTTCATAGGTTCTTAAGCATTTATCAAGAGTATTTAGGAAAGTCTCCTTCAAGTTTGCAGCGTCCTCGACCTCTATGTTCTGGTTGTTCGACATATATTTATCCAAGTATTCAGATAATTTACCATCGTAATCATCCAAATCGCTGTCCAAAGCAAAAAACCTTAGAATCAATTCTTCATTACTTCGATCATCTTTACTTTTACTATTCTGAAACTCCGCAATAAATTCGTTCTCGCCAAGTTCGGTTAGTAGACTGTCTAATGTTCCTGGGTAGATTGCGTGTCTAATTTCTTGATCAGTTAACTTTACAGCACCTTGATTAAGTCGAGCAAATATTTCGTGTACAAGTTCTTTAGGATTCTCTTTTCTTAATATTATACATCTTATAGTTGTACTTTCTAAGGTGCTTTTCAAATCACCTAACTCTGAAAACCTTTTTTCATTAAGTTCTGGATAGATTGTTAATCCTTCCAAAGCAAAATCATCATTGAAGTAGTTCTTGATTGTGGTTATTCGCTGTACACCGTCAATGACATTATGAAAGTTATTTTCGTTTTCGGCAAAATAACACGCAGGAATTGGAATTCGCATTAAGCAAGATTCAATAAACCGACTAGCTCTGACATTTCCATCTTTATCCCATTTGTATTTTCTTTGAAAATCTGGATTAAGAATTAATTTCGGAGGTTCAGAGTTTGCCCTCGAGACTAAGGTCTCAAATGGGTAGTCAATTGGATATAAATTCAGTATTTGCTTTTCGTTATTCATATTTTTGTTTTAATGACCGCCAACGATGGCGCTATGATTAGTGGCCCTTTTTCAGGCTAACATGTTTTTGGGCCATTAATTATAGCGCGTGTTGTTAGCCGTAAGTTATAAATAATCTTTGTTTAGTTGGTTTTACTAAGCATAGTTATAATCTAAATGAATAATATGCGTTTACAAACATTTACTCAAAAGAAGAATTATACGCTCTTTTTTGAATGTTTTTTACAAAAAGCTTTTTCTAATTCTTGTTCTCTATCCCAAAAAATAACTCCGAATTCCTTACAATTCCGTCTACCTTGTATGGCCAAATATTTATAGCGTGTAGGTTTAGATTTTATACCCACTAGTTTCATTATATCAACTATCGGTAGATTATTCTCCTTGTAATACGAGGCTGCCAATATAGCTTTTTGTTTGGCCTCCTTATTAAGGCCCTTCTTACGACACAGTTAAATTCCCCTTCGCCTTGCACTTTTAAGCCCAGCAGTTGTTCTTTCAATAATAATAGCTCTTTCCAATGGAGCTACAGCTCCAAAAAGCGTAATTACTAATTTACCCTGTGCTGATGTGGTATCTATAAACGGATCATTGATACTTCTAAATTTCACGCCCAATTTTTCAAATTGGTCAACCAACTTTAATAAATGTGAAATACTACGTGCAATTCTATCAAGCTTCCAAACAAGGACGGTCTCCCCTTCATGAAGTTTTGAAATCATCAAATCCAAATCATGACGTTCTGCTTTTGCGCCAGAAGAAATATCTCTAAAAATAAACTAATAGGCATACCGAAAAATGAATTTAGTAGGAGTTATGAACTGTAAAATATGATAGTTTACTTAAAACGGTCGGTTACCGCTACGATCGTACCTAGCTGTATCAGAGTATCGATTTTCAGTTCCTGGAAATAGAATGATCGGCACAGTTAAGCCGTCGTAGTTTCCACCGCCCTTATCACACCATCGATTACGGCATCCAAGGTATCCTGTACTTTCGGGTCGGTACAGTTGATCAGTATGGCGATTACCATTTGATTTTCGGGGTACACAAAAAAATTGGAATAGCCCCCCACCCCATTTCCGACATGTCCGTAGAATGAACGGCCCTTTTTATCCTGGCTTACCTGCCAACCCAAACCATAATAGGTAGGAACGTCGGCTATTCGTTGTGATGTCAGGAACGGTTCGATCAATGCCGGTGTCAGCACTTTCCCCTCCAAATAGGCCTGTCCCAATTTGGCAATATCCTCGGAAGTGGACAAATAGCCTCCCCCAGCCAGTTTGTAGTAATTGTTTACGGGAATGGCCTTTCGAAAACCAATACGGTTTTTACTGTAAAAGGAAGTTGGCGTCAAGCCACGTTCATTGTGTTCCTTGAGGGAGCCAAGGTTTCCGTGAGTTGTACCAGATGTTCCCTTGTAGTTTTCAGGGGCGAAAGTGGCCTGCATCCCCAGTGGTACCAATACCTTATTATATACATATTCCTCAAAAGCGATGCCACTGGCCTCCTGCATGGCCAGCGCGATCAATACCCAATCGTAACTGTTATACAGGTATTGCGTGCCAGGTTCGAATATCAAAGGGTCTTCCTTGAATATTGCGGCGCCTTCCCCTATTGAAAAGGGTTCGTTCAACCCATACTCCGCTCCCCGGTAACCCCGAATTCCCGCTGTATGACCTGCCAATTGCCGAATGGTAAAATCATACTTTTTTTTGGGATAATCGGGAACATATCGGTAAAAGGAGGCATCCAAATCGATAAGCCCCTCACCGACCATATGTGCCAAGGCCGTAGCTGCAATGGGTTTGGAAACGCTCGCTATCCTAAAAATCGTTTTTTCGGTATGTACCGGTTCTTGCCGTTCCATATCCGCGTAGCCATATCCGCGTTTTAGCAGTGTTTCACCATTTTTCAGCACCGTAACGGATATTCCGGGAACGCGACCTTCGTTGACCAAAGTATTCAATAGGGCATCGGCCTTGGCGAGTCCGGTCAGTTGTTCGGAATCGCCCAGAACCCTTTTTCTTGCAAAGAAGTTCTTAAAAAAAGACTTGATCGGATTCACGTTGTTTTATTTTTGAAATACACCACGGATACCGTTCACAGCTTGCACCACCGAAATACCAATGATGTTCTCCGCTGAAATGGTTTCTGATGCGTGTAATAGGAACACCTATCACTTTTAGCGACCTGTATCATTTTTATAGACCAATCGCCCCTTATACAACTCCTCAACGGCAACCGCTTCGGGGCGGCTGAAACTGATGACGTCTCCCGTGCCCCTGATCACTCCATTCAATGTCTCTTGCGGATCGATCAAAATATCATTGGAACCGCGATGGTTGAGGGTTACGTTCTGTGCTACCAACGCTTCCGCTTCGATACGGGAATCGCCGGCGGCGATAACAATTGACAAGGTTTCGGTGCTGCCCCTTAATTGAAAGTACGCAATTCCATTGACCGTTACCTGCAAATTTTCCGAAGCGACATCCAAATCAAAAACACCGTCGGTAGTCTCTGAGGTCGGGTCCGAAAAGCTCTCCGAAATCAACCGTAAATTGGGATAGGCCAAAACACCATCACTACGGATCGGCCATCCGGTACTGCTTCGTACTTCCGTAATATTGGGTGACGTAACATAAACTGTAGTTGCTCCGTATTCCCTAAAAAAATTACAATCGTTGGTATCGCGCAATAACAACCTACCGTCTACGACCTCGGCGCTTACTTCCTCCCTTAGATTCGCTCCCGTTTCTATTTCAACTTTTTGCTCCGTACCCTCTTGCAACACCAAAGTGATGTTTTCAAAAACCGTAATTGCGGTAAACGGTGCGACCATTACCGAATCGCGTACCGTATCCCCGCTGGCCTGAAAACAATCGGGGGCCGATTCGGAATTGCAGGAAACTAATAAACCAAAAAACAGTATTGTCAAAAAATATACGATGTATGGGAAACGACCTGGTCCGCAATGGCCTTCGGAACCGGACGCGTCCAGCAATCCCTTAGTGTTGCGGTATCCCTTATTTCCTTTTCGAACGTTAGTTTTTACCATTAGTATTTTTTAGGTCACAGTCGAATTCCGATGCCAAACTCCACCGCTTCCGCGGCGGCACCATGGGATTTCAGGGAAATTTCACCAAATAGCTTGTCCCCGAAATACCGTTTTAATCCCACCCGATTGTATACCCGCCCCTCAAAATCGAACGGATAATAGATATAGTACCCCAATTGGGTGGTAATACTGAGTTTATTTATAAAAAGTTCATGCCCTAAAAACAGCCCCACTCTTTTAAAATCGGTATCCGCGGCAATCTCGTTTTCTGGAAATGAAATGCTCTGATACCGTATCAGTTCCTTTAAAAAATTACTAAAAAACACATCCGTGCCCAACTGCAAGGCACTTTTACGGCCCAAGCGTTTGTCCACATAACCCGAAAAGATGTAAAAAGGAAACTGTCCAGCGCCGATGTTATCGCTCTCGTTAATGCCCGAACGAAAGGCAAGATTGTATCGAAACGGCTCGGTAAGTTGCTGTTTTTCCCGACTTACATAGGGCAGATCGGTACCACCGATATTGTAGACCAGCCCCAAGGTAAAGGCCAATGTATTGGTAGACGTATTGGGAGCTTTGACGTTTGCGTTGGAATAATGCACCACGCTAATACCCGCATTCAGCCCAAGATTCCTAAAAATACGTTGCTTGTGATAGTTCAGCATCATATAGGTACTGCTCAAAAAACGGGAACCGTAGGCATTGTTTCTAAAATTGGTAACCCTATCGTAGGGGTTGGTCGCATAGGCCAGGCCCTGTGCCACCCGAAACTGAAGGTTGCGCTTAAAAAAATAAAAGTTATAATGTGCGAACAGGCCGTAGGTTTTCCCCAAGGTAGCGCTTCGGGTATCTTGATATACAAAAGAAGCTCCCGCATCGGGGTAGTTGTATTCGCGTTCCCATTCGTTTTCACCAAACGTTTTTCGGTTATATCCCACGATAACACCTACGGGATGTTCCGTAATCAAATGGGAAATGTCGGTGTTGTGCAATAGAATGGAACCGTAAAACGGATTCACATCCAAGGTGTACCTTTTCGTTTTTGAAGGTTCTTGTGAAAAGGCTTTAATGCCCAAAAAAAGAAATACAAAAAGTACCCTTGTTCTCATGGGGTCCAAAGGTAAAACTATTCAAAGTTTATCGTTCCAGTTTTTTAAGGATTTTCCGGATCAAGGGTCAAACTCAAGTTCAAGTGTCAAGTTCAAACTCAAATGTCAAATTCAAATTCAAATTCAAATATCAAATTCAAGCTCAAACTCAAATTCAAACATTATCCATAACTCATAACGCATCACTTAATACTTATTACTCACTACTTTTTACTGAGATTTGAAAAAAGACCGCTTTGCTGAAAGAACAATGGAAAAGAGCACTTCGTCCAATCGAACTGAGGGAAAACCAGAAAAATGTCACTTCGAGCGCAGTCCAGAACCTAGGAACACAGAGAGGTCTCGACTCCGCTCGATCGGACAAAACGAGTACAGTTGAAACCTCCTTGGAAAAGGACAAAAGACAAGTTCAAGTTCAAATTCAAGTGTCAAACTCAAACTCAAACTCAAATTCAAGCATCACTCATGACGCATCACTTAATACTTATTACTGACTACTTTTTACCGAAATCTGAAAAAAGACCGCTGCGCTAAAGGAACAAAGACAAAAGACAAGTTCAAGCCCAAGTGTCAAACTCAAATTCAAACATCATTCATAACTCATAACGTATAACTTAGTACTAATCACCCACCACTTAATACTTATTACTCATTACTAAATACTCACTACTAAGTACTAACTACCAAACAAACCCCCATCAAAACAGCTCCTTTGCAATAGCCTTAATGTTATCCGATTTTCCCATGGAATAATAGTGCAATACCGGTACTCCGGCCGCTTTCAATTCTTTGGACTGCTGTATGGCCCACTCGATCCCTACCTTACGTACGTCCTTGTTATTTTTGCACGCTTCTACGCCGTCGATCAAATCTTGGGGAAGGTCGATCCGAAAAACTTGGGGGAGCAATTGCAAATGGCGTTTTACGGCAATGGGCTTGATTCCCGGAATAATGGGTACGGTAATACCCATTTCCTTTGCGGCTTCTACAAACTCAAAATACTTCTGATTGTCAAAAAACATTTGCGTCACCACATAGTCCGCCCCGGCATCTACCTTTTCCTTTAGGCGGATCAGATCCGATTTTAAGGATGGTGCCTCCAAATGCTTTTCGGGGTATCCCGCTACACCGATGCAGAAGTTTGAACAATCGTCGGTCTCGATTACCTCATGCAGGTATTTGCCACAGTTCAGGTCCTGAATTTGCGCTACAAGGTCCAGCGCAAAAGGATGACCGCCTTTGGTCGGCTTAAAATACTTCTCTTCCCGCATGGCGTCGCCCCTTAGCGCCATTACATTATCGATGCCCAAATAATGACAGTCTACCAACAGATACTCCGTTTCCTCCTTTGTAAAACCACCGCACAATACATGCGGCACGGTATCTACATCGTACTTGTGTTTTATAGAAGCGCAAATACCCACGGTTCCCGGTCGCATTCGGGTCAACTTTTTGTCCAACAGCCCTTCGCGATCAATGTATACGTACTCCTCACGCGATGTGGTCACATCAATAAACGGCGGATCGAACTCCATCAGCGGGTCAATATTATCGTACAACTCCTGAATGCTGCGCCCTTTTACCGGTGGTATAATTTCGAAGGAAAAAAGCGTTTTCCCTTTTGAGCTTTCTATATGATCGGTTACTTTCATAATCGGTTTCCCGTTCCAGGGCCTTCAAAGAACTCCTGTGATTTCGAGATTATTTTTAAGTTAATATATCTTCATTTTTATTCGGACGTTGCCTTTCGGCCGGGCTTTTGGCAGTCGCATCCCAAAAAAATGGGAGTGCTCCAACAATGCCGCAATCCCTAACGCGACCATAAACCCATAAAGTGGCCTATTTTGTAAAACCAACCCTACTCCTCCGCAATATTTGGCGCCAACCACTTGCGGGCCTCCTCAATCGGGATGCCCTTTCTGGAGGCAAAATCAGAAACTTGGTCGTCCTTTATTTTTCCCAGTCCAAAATACCGCGCTTCCGGATTCGCAAAATAATATCCGCTTACCGAAGCTGCCGGCCACATGGCCAAACTTTCGGTCAATTGTACCCCAATGCGTTCCTCTACCTGTAATACTTCCCAAATGGTCAACTTTTCCAAATGATCGGGACAGGCAGGGTATCCCGGGGCGGGGCGTATTCCTTTATACTTTTCATTGATCAACTCCTCATTGCTCAGTTGCTCCTTGCCGGCATACCCCCAATGGTTCAAACGCACCTCTTTGTGCAGGTATTCCGCAAATGCCTCGGCAAATCGATCCGCAAGGGCCTTGACCATAATGGCGCTATAGTCATCCAGGTTTTTCTCATAACCGGCTGCAAGTTCGGCGGTCCCAAAACCTGTAGTCACACAAAAACAGCCCATGTAATCGGAAATTCCCGTTTCCTTTGGGGCTATAAAATCGGCCAACGCATAATCGGGCACTCCCGCTTTTCGTTGTAACTGTTGGCGCAGGGTCCGAAACAGGTAAGTGGCTTCCCCAGCTTGTACCTCAATATCGTCTTCTACTACGGTATTGGCCGGAAAAAGGCCAAAAACACCTTTTGCGGTCAACTGCTTTTCGGATAAAATTGTTTTGAGCATTTCCTGGGCATCGTCGAACAGTTCTTGGGCCTGGGTACCGACGACCGTATCCGTTAAAATTGCGGGATACTTGCCATGCAGGTCCCAACTTCTAAAAAATGGGGTCCAATCGATAAAGGGGACCAATTTTTCCAGATCCAGAGTTTCAATGACTTGGATGCCCATGGTATTGGGGGTTGAAATGGACGCCCTTTCCCAATCGATTTGAAATTTGTTGGCCCTTGCCGCGGAAAGCGTTTTATATTCCTTTTTAACGGATCGCTTTAAAAACTTGTCCCGAAAAACGGCATATTCCTCTTTTAAATCGTTTTTGTACCGATCGCCCGTTTCTTTTTGCAGCAGGTCCCCCACTACGGTCACCGCTCGCGAGGCATCGTTTACGTGTACCACCGCCGCTTTATACTGTGGATCTATTTTTACAGCGGTATGGGCCTTGCTGGTGGTCGCCCCACCGATCAACAAGGGAATATGAAAATTTTTACGGTTCATTTCCTTTGCCAAGTGCACCATCTCGTCCAATGACGGGGTAATCAGTCCGCTCAAACCAATGATATCCACATTGTGTTCAATGGCGGCATCGATAATTTTTTCGGGAGGCACCATTACCCCCAGATCAACAATTTCATAGTTATTACAGGCCAACACAACGCTCACAATGTTCTTGCCGATATCGTGCACATCTCCTTTGACGGTGGCCATTAGAATTTTTCCGGCGCCATCGGCTTGATCGGCCTGCGGGTTGTTTCGTTTTTCCTCTTCAATATAGGGCAATAGGTAGGCTACGGCTTTTTTCATGACCCGTGCCGATTTCACCACCTGTGGCAGAAACATTTTACCGCTACCGAACAGATCGCCCACAACGTTCATCCCCGTCATTAAGTGACCCTCGATCACCTCAATGGGTTTGGCCACGCTTGTCCGTGCTTCCTCTACATCTTCGACAATATATTGATCGATACCCTTTACCAAGGCCCGGGTCACCCGGTTCTGTAAGGGTTCTTCCCTCCAGGAAAGGTCTACCGTACTTTCCTTGGCCTTACCGACCACCGATTCCGCAAAGGTGAGCAAACGCTCCGTGGCATCGTCCCTTCTATTTAAAATAACGTCCTCTACGTGCTCCAGTAGGTCTTTGGGAATGGCATCATATACCTCCAACATGCTAGGGTTTACGATACCGATATTCATCCCCGCTTTTATGGCATGGTATAGGAATACCGAGTGCATGGCTTCCCGAACGGGATTGTTCCCCCGAAAACTAAAGGATACATTGCTCACCCCACCACTAACGCTGGCATAAGGTAAATTTTCCCGTACCCAGCGGGTGGCCTCGATAAAATCGATGGCATTTAACCGGTGTTCGTCCATTCCGGTAGCGACCGGAAAGATGTTCAAATCAAAAATGATATCCTCGGGCGAAAAACCCACCTGATGTACCAAAATGTCATATGACCTTTTGGAAATTTCTATTCTTCGATCGTAATTATCGGCCTGCCCAACTTCGTCAAAAGCCATTACGATTACCGCGGCCCCATATCGTTTTATAAGTTTGGCCTGTTGTATAAACTGTGCCTCGCCCTCTTTTAAACTGATCGAGTTTACCACACACTTCCCTTGAACCACCTGCAGTCCCGCTTCAATAATGTCCCATTTGGAACTATCGATCATTATGGGTACCCGGGCAATGTCGGGTTCTGCGATCACAAGGTTCAGAAACTTGACCATGGCCTCCTTGCCATCGATCAAACCATCGTCCATGTTGATGTCGATGATCTGGGCACCTCCTTCCACCTGCTCTCGGGCAACGTCCAAGGCCTCCTCAAATTTTTCCTCCTTGATCAGCCGCAGAAATTTTTTGGACCCGGCAACGTTCGTTCGTTCCCCAACGTTCACAAAATTGCTTTCCGGGGTAATCACCAAAGGTTCCAATCCCGATAATTTCAGGTACCTGGGGTTTTCATTCGTTACGGTAGAACTGTTGTTCACGATATTCGTTTCTGTACTCATTATTGATAGTGCAATACTTCTGGGAAGGGTTCATAAAAATGATGTAACAAACGCTTCCATTCCTGATACTGATCGGATTGTCGAAATCCTATTTCATGGTCTTCCAAGGTTTCCCAATGGACCAATAAAAGGTATCGGTCTTTTTTTTCGATACCTATTTTTAGTTCATGGGAACAATAGCCCTTTATAGAAGCTATTAGCGGCCCTGCCTTCCTAAACTGCTCCTCGAAGGCTTGTGCCTGTCCCGCTCTAATGCACAATTCGGCCATTTCCAGTATCATATACTCATTTGTCTTTCCCCTAAAACCCGTGGTCGATATGCTTTTACCAAAGTCGCTATTTCAGAAATATGTTCGGGGGTGGTACCACAACATCCACCTACGATATTAACCAGACCTTTCTCTACATATTCCTTTATTTGCGCGGCCATTTGCTCGGGCGTTTCATCATACTCTCCAAAGGCATTGGGCAAGCCTGCGTTAGGGTGTGCCGATACGGCATAATCGGTACGATTGGACAACACCTCCAAGTGCGGGACCAGCTGACTGGCGCCCAACGCACAGTTGAACCCTACGGACAATATGGGAATATGGGATATCGAAATTAAAAACGCTTCGGCCGTCTGCCCCGAAAGGGTCCTGCCCGATGCATCGGTAATGGTTCCGCTTACCATAATCGGCACATTTATCTGCCGTTCTTCCTTTACTTCCTCTATGGCAAAAAGGGCCGCTTTTGCGTTAAGGGTATCGAATATGGTCTCCACCAAAAGAATATCGGAACCTCCGTCCAACAGTGCCTCCACCTGCTGCTTGTACGCTATTCGCAATTCATCGAATGAAATGGCCCTGTACCCGGGATCGTTTACATCGGGCGACATACTCGCCGTTTTGTTCGTGGGCCCTATGCTGCCTGCCACAAAACGCGGTTTATCGGGCTCTTTAGCAGTAAATTCATCGGCTACTTCCCTTGCGATCCGAGCGGACTCATAGTTCAATTCGTACACCAAACTTTCCATATGGTAATCGGCCATGGCGATGGTGGTACCCGAGAACGTATTGGTCTCCACGATATCGGCCCCGGCCTCAAAATACTTGGCATGTACCGCAGCAATGGCCTCCGGTTGGGTCAATGACAACAAATCGTTATTGCCCTGTAACGGATGCTCCCAATCCTTAAATCGTTCCCCTCGAAAATCGGCTTCTTGAAATTTATACCGTTGCAACATGGTTCCCATGGCCCCGTCCAATATGAGGATCCGTTCCTTCAAAATATCTTGAATGTCACGCATAGTTTTATTCTAAATTCGTCGTTCGACCGCTTCCAACGGCGCATTGGCCATCAGTGCTAGATGAAATGATATCAAGTAAAAGGTAGGAGTATATGCTCTTTTGTTATCTATTCTTAGTTCGGTCTTACATACCGAATGCATACCGGTCCATACCAGTTTTATAGCTTTAAGATAGAATGTAGCACCTTCTTAGGTTCCGAGAGAATACGGACTATACCAAAGGGTTGCTAAGGTTTCAAAGGGTCTAATCCCTCCACCTTTCTTGATAACGCTTTTCAGATTTTTAATGAACTGATTACAAAGTAACGCCACAGGGCTTTCAAAAGCAAGGAAAGTAGGCGGTTTTTACATCCTATGCGGAGAAGAATGCACTATGGCAGTACCTTTTAAAAGTATCGCGATAATCCATGTTTTCCAAAAAAAAAAGCAAAAACCACTTAGCCCTACATCATCCAGCCCCACCACCAATTTATACCATTTTTGCTTTGAAATCACCCAAATGAAAAGCCGTCATTTTTTGCTTAGGCGAAAAAGAAAAATCAAGCATAGCAGTAGCTATGGTTGATTTTTATTTTGAAGTATAAGAGGAAAAGGGCAATTTTTAATGGGTAATTTCAAGATAGAAATGGTATTGTATCATTTTATCCTTGCCCTGGTGTTACGATCATCGGTAATAGACCACACACAAAGCTATGAACAAAAAAGGCCTTCAGATACGATTATGTATGGTGAAGGCCCTAAGTTAAAATCCGTTGGAAATGAAGTGGTTTACAGAATGCTTTGTACTACTTCTTTTTTTGCTTCTTTTTTACTGCCATCAAAACCTTCGACACCACCTACCGTGGTATACTTCATTACAAAGCGCTTTCCAGGATTGATCAATTGATAGGCATATTGACACATGACGGCGGCCTCATGGAAGCCTGAAAGTATCAATTTCAATTTTCCTTCATAGGTATTGACGTCACCTATCGCAAAAACGCCCGGGATATTGGTTTGATAATCTTTGGCGTTGTTGACCTTTATGGCATTGCGCTCTATCTCCAACCCCCAGTTACCAATGGGTCCCAATTTGGGCGATAATCCGAACAATGGAATAAAGGCATCCGCTTCCACATACGTTTCTCCCTTCTCTTCCTTATTGTGCTTCACCACTACCGCTTCAAGGTGTTCATCGCCATACAGCTTTTTCACCTCTGCTTCGGTAATCAGTTTTATTTTTCCCTGTTTGGCCAATACACTGGCTTTTTCCACAGAGTCCAAAGCGCCCCTGAACTCGTTTCTTCGGTGTACCAAGGTAACTTCGGAAGCAACATCGGCCAAGAAAATGGACCAATCCAAAGCGGAGTCCCCACCACCTGCAATGACCACTTTTTTATCACGATATACCTCCGGATCTTTAATAATATAGGCTACCCCTTTATCCTCAAAATCGGTGATGTTCGCAATGGGCGGCTTTCTTGGTTCGAACGAGCCTAGGCCACCGGCGATAACCACCACAGGTGCTTGATGCCGAGTCCCTTTGTTCGTGGTAACGATAAAGGATCCGTCCTCCTGCTTCTCCAAGGTTTCCGCGCGTTCCCCAAGGGTAAATCCTGCGTCAAACGGCTTGATCTGCTCCATCAGGTTGGATACGAGGTCACCCGCCAAAATCTCCGGAAAGGCCGGAATATCATAGATGGGCTTTTTGGGATATATTTCCGAACATTGCCCTCCCGCTTGCGGCAAAGCATCGATAAGATGGCATTTCAGCTTTAAAAGACCGGCCTCAAAAACGGTAAAAAGTCCTGTTGGGCCAGCGCCAATTATAAGAATATCTGTCTGTATCATATTCACGTTGTTTAAACGATATCCGGAATACCGGATGTTATACTTTTTGTTATCGGACGAACATCGGAACCAAGAGATGTCCGTCTCACATTATTTCTTTTTTTGATTCCCGGCCTTATGGCGTAAAATCAAATTTGTACTTCCTCCGCATTGACCGCATTGGTAATCCCTGCTAGTTTTTCCCTATGGCGAACCACTTCCCCAATAATAATTATGGCAGGGTTTTTCAGTTCTTGCGACCTCACAATAGCTTCGATACCCGCTATAGTACCGATAGCAATGCGTTCATCGGGTCGCGTGCCGTTTTGGATGATGGCAATTGGCGTATCGCCTTTGTTTTCTCCCACGAACAAGGACACAATTTCATTTAGTTTCCCCATTCCCATCAATATGACAACGGTGGCATCGCTCTTCGCCGCCAAAGCAACATCTGTCGATAGTTTATGGGCCTTGGTCGTTCCCGTTATTACCCAAAAACTCTCGGTGGCCCCACGTTTGGTGACCGGTATGTTTTGGGAAGCCGGCACCGCCAAGCATGAGGACACTCCCGGAACCATATGTACCGCCAATCCATTTGCCGCTGCGTACTCCATTTCTTCGGCGCCCCTTCCAAACACAAAGGGATCACCGCCCTTCAAACGGACCACATGCCCATGTGAACGGGCCCGTTCTATAATCAGTTCATTGATCTGTTGTTGTTGATACGCGTAACATCCCCTACGTTTTCCAACAAAAATATGCTCCGCAACGGGGGCGTACTCCAACAACTCGGGGGCTACCAATGCATCGTACAGCACCACATCCGCATTTTGCAATGCTTTTATGGCTTTCAAGGTAATGAGCTCTACATCACCCGGACCCGCTCCCACAACCGTGAGTTTTGGTGCCGTTCCCGAATCGGATCCGTGCATTGCCTTGTTCTGATCAGTGGACAGCTGTTTCATTTTATGCTTCTTGAAGTTCGCTGGTCCTGAACGCTTCCGCAGCTTTTAAAAAGACTTTGGCATCGTTCATATAGCTTTTTGCGAAGGCTTCACTAGGAGCGTTCTTGTTCAGTTGCAACACCAAATTTTCAAAACCGCCCTGAATAGCGATCCTATCGGTCGCTACAAACTTTTCATCAAAATCCTTAATGATAGCGGCATGGGTATTGGTCTTGGTTTTTTCGGCTGTAAGCAACGCTTTGGCCGAATTGACCATGGAGGTATAGGAATAGTAGATGCTGGCCGCCCATCTGTCATTGTTGAACGCGTCTTGGGCCTGTTCTATTTTTTCCTCGCTTTCCAACAACAAGGTCGCTACCAAATCGATTACGACTCCTGCGCATTCCCCTACTCCGATCGCTTTTTTATAGGTATCCGTGGTCCCCCAATCGATAAAATCTTCTGGTGTCAGGTTGTCGATCTGGGTCAAGGGCTTTAACAGATCGTAAAAATAATGTTCCCCTTTTTCGGTATAGTACACGGCATAGTCCGAGCCATTTCCGTTCGCCTCAAAATCGTCCAAAATAAGTCGTAATGCCTGTGGCCCACGCTTGCTCGGTATTTTTACCACCTTATCCGCAAAGCGCGCTTTACCGTTTCCAAAATTGCCGCCGCCCAAAAGCACCTGTAGTGCCGGAGCTACCAGTTTATCCTTGGTACGGATACTCATCCCTTGAAACCCGATATGGGCCATATTGTGCTGCCCACAGGCATTCATACAACCGCTGATCTTGATCACCACATCGGCGTTATTACGATATTGGGGATATTCTTCCTTGATAACGCTTTCCAGTTTTTCGGCGATACCGGTACTGCTGGCTATTCCCAAATTACAGGTATCGGTTCCCGGACAAGCGGTAATATCCACCGCTTTGTTGTACCCCGCTTCGGCAAAACCCAACTTTTCAAGTGCCGTATAGAAAAAGGGCAGTGCATTTTCCGCAACAAAGGGTATCAATATATTCTGGCGCAAGGACAGGCGTATCTCACCGGCCGCATATTGTTCGACCAAATTGGCCAACAAACGCGCTTTATCGGTATAAAAATCCCCAAGCAACACTTTGATGCCTACGGCAACGTAACCCGGTTGTTTTTGCGGTATCACATTGGTTGCTTTCCATTGCTCAAAAGCCTTAACATCCTTAATAGCTACCTCCGGTATGGCAGCGGTAGCGACCTGTACCCTCGGATAGCTGTCCGCATCGATAGCAACGGTGCTAAAGGGCAAGGCCGTTTTTTCGGCAGCCAAAAGCTCCTTAAAGCCATCGAGTCCCAAATCCTTCAACAAAAATTTCATCCGCGCCTTGGCTCGGCTTTTTCGTTCGCCATAGCGGTCAAAAACGCGTACAACGGTTTCCATCAAAGGAATAATTTCGTCCGTAGGCAAAAATTCGAACAAGGTATCGGCATGTCGCGGTTGCGACCCCAAGCCGCCCCCCAGCATCACTTTGAAACCTCGAACACCATTGCTCAACTTGGCGATAAAGCCTAAATCGTGCATATAGGAAAGACCGGTATCCGCATCGCTAGCCGAAAAGGAAACCTTGAACTTCCGTCCCATTTCCTGACTTATCGGATTCCTTAAAAAGTATTTGAACACGGCATCGGCATATGGGGAAACATCAAAGGGTTCGTCCACATCGATACCGGCGGTTTCACTTGCGGTTACGTTTCTGACCGTATTTCCACAGGCTTCCCTTAGTGTTACCTCATCTTTTTCCAATTCGGCCCAAAGCTCCGGTGTACGGTTCAGGTCCACATAATGAATCTGGATGTCCTGTCTTGTAGTAATGTGCAAACGTCCCCGGGAATACTCGTCCGAAACATCACAAATACGACGTAATTGCCGCGCCGTAACCTTACCGTAAGGCAGCTTGATACGAATCATCTGTACGCCTTGCTGTCGCTGACCATAAACGCCGCGCGCCAAGCGAAGGCTACGAAATTTTTCTTCGTCGATCTTACCGTCATGGAATCGCTGAATCTTTGTTGCCAGTTCAACGATATCCTTCTCTACAATGGGATCCTCTATCTCTGTTCTAAAACTTTGCATTTCTTTTTCTATAATGGTCGGACATTACATCCAATTAGTATATAAAACCTATGGGATTTATAGGTAAATCATTCAAGGAATCCGCAACAGCTATCGCCGTGTCCCCTCGCTATTTGAAACCCTTATGCTCCCTAACTTATAAAACCTGCCCCTACCGTACTGTTCGAATTTGGATCGATCAAAATAAAAGATCCATTGGTCCTATGGTCCTTGAACTTGTCATAATATATGGGCTTGTTCAGTTGAAAACTTACTTCCGCGATATCGTTCATTCCCAACGAATCCACTTCGGTGTCAACTCCGGAATAATCTGGTTCGATCTTATGGTGCACCTTGTCTATTTTGGCCAATACCTTGTTGACCCCATGTTGTATAATGTACTTGTTACCAACGGTGAGTTGCTGCGAATCCATCCAGGAAACCGTAGCGGTAAACCGCTTCTCAATGGTTGGCAAATCGTTCACCTTTACCAACATATCCCCTCTACTTAGGTTAATTTCGTCTTCCAAGGTTATGGTCACCGAAGAGCGCCTTGCAGCGGTCTGGTATTTTTTATCATGGAAATAGATATCCTTAATTTTTGATCGGGTTTGTGAAGGAAGTGCCACGACCTCGTCCCCAACGCTCAGTTCCCCTCCATATACCTTACCGGCAAATCCCCGAAAATCATGGTGCGCATCCGTTTTTGGGCGGATGACGTACTGTACCGGAAACCGCGGTGTACCTACATTGAAGATGTCCTTACGGTCCAACGTTTCAAAGTGCTCCAAAAGCGTGGTACCGGAATACCATGGCGTACGTTCCGATATATTGACGACATTGTCACCTTTTAAGGCACTTACCGGAATAAACGTAATTTTCTGATCACGATATTCCCTTTTGTCCATAAGCTGTTCAAAATCTGCCTTGATTTCGTTGTAGCGCTCTTCCGAATAATCTACCAGATCCATCTTGTTGATAGCCACTACGACATCTTTGATGCGCAGCAGGTTGTTGATAAAAAAATGACGGTTGGTCTGTTCGATAACACCTTTTCGGGCGTCGATCAAAATTATGGCCGCCTGCGATGTGGAGGCGCCGGTTACCATATTACGGGTATACTCTACGTGACCGGGAGTATCGGCAATGATATAGCTCTTGTTCGCAGTAGAAAAGTAAATATGTGCTACATCAATGGTAATGCCCTGCTCCCTTTCCGCAACAAGGCCGTCCGTAGCCAAAGAAAAATCGAGATAATCGTATCCGTTTTTCTTACTGGTCTTTTCTATGGCCTCCAACTTATCGGTCGTCAACGATTTGGTATCGTACAGTATTCTGCCGATCAGGGTACTTTTACCATCATCTACACTCCCTGCCGTTGCTATTTTTAAAACTTCCATGTGCTGTATTTTGTGCTATTTAATCGTATGTTACGTAGGTGTTATAAAGAATGTCTTGTTAAAACCTTTATTCTTTTATCCACGTCATACCTTGTGCTTGATACTTGGTACTTGGTACGCTCTAAAAGTACCCTTGTTGTTTTCTTTTTTCCATTGCGGCCTCGGAACGTTTGTCATCAATCCTTGCGCCTCGTTCCGATATGGTCGATTCTCGAATTTCCTGAACTACGGAAGCAATATCCTTGGCCTCCGAAAAAACTGCCGCTGTGCAGCTCATATCCCCAACGGTACGAAAACGCACCATGCGCTCCAGCACTTCTTCATCTTCTTCCTGATATACATAATCGGAATGCGACCAAATAAGTCCGTCCCTTAAGAACACTTTGCGTTTGTGTGCAAAATAAATCGAGGGTATTTCAATATTTTCTTTTTCGATATAGGACCAAACATCCAATTCTGTCCAATTGGAAATTGGAAACACTCGAACGTTCTGCCCCAATTCAATTTGTCCGTTCAACATATCAAAAAGTTCCGGACGTTGATTTTTTTCGTCCCATTGTCCAAAGTCGTCCCGTACCGAAAAAATACGTTCTTTGGCTCGTGCCTTCTCCTCGTCGCGACGGGCACCACCGATACAGGCGTCGAATTTAAATTCTTCAATGGCATCCAACAAGGTGGTCGTCTGTAACGAGTTTCTGCTGGAATAGCGCCCCGACTCTTCCTTTACCTTACCCTGATCAATGGAATCCTGTACGTTTCGCACAATAAGTTCCAGCCCCAATTCTTTCACCAATCGGTCCCTGAACTCAATGGTTTCCGGAAAGTTGTGTCCGGTATCGATATGCATTAATGGAAAAGGAATCTTCGCGGGCCAGAATGCTTTTTGCGCCAAGCGCACCAAGGTAATCGAATCTTTCCCCCCTGAAAACAAAAGAACGGGACGTTCGAACTGGGCCGCCACTTCCCTAAAAATGTAAATGGCTTCGTTTTCTAAAGGATTAATATGTGCTGTATCCATTATTTAAATTCTAATTCGTTTCTATTTAAAGCCCCGTAAAGGGTTGGTCGTTATTCTTCCTTTAGGTATGCAAACCGCATTCCCGGTTCTCCAATACTTTGGTGGGATCGAAATACGTATGTTCGTTCGGAAGGTTGTGCTCCTCCAAATAAGCATCCAATTCAGTATCGTTCCAATGGTAAAACGGACTTACTTTTAAAACACCGTTTTTTCCCAAGCTCAAAATATCCAATGAATCTCGTAGGGCGGTCTGTCCTTTTCTTAGGTTGGTAAACCACACATCGGGCTTGTGCGACTCCATGGCACGATTGAAAGGTTCAAGTTTAACCTGCTCCGTAAACACGGCGTGCCGTGGATCGTCAATAGCGGGAATTCCCATAACTACATCACGGTGTGCCGAAGTCTGTTTGGGAACGTATAAATCTACATTTAGTTCCAAAGTACGTATCAGCTCCTCTGCATGCCGGTAAGTGTTCGGCGTATTGTACCCCGTATCGCACCATATTACGGGAATGTCTTGTTTTACTTTAGTGACCGCCTGTAATATCACCACTTCATAGGGGCGAAAGTTTGTCGTCACCACCGCTTTTTGGGCCTGATCGATAGCCCATGAAATTACTTCTTGAGGTGCAGCATCCCTAAATCGAGCATTCAAGGCGGTTATATCTTTTTGTGTAAGTGCCATATTATTTTTTTTGTTTTCCCCAGTTTATGGTGTTCCAAATACGCTCATGAAAAAAGTATAAAATCATTTTGGTCACAAAATCGATACTGGCAATGGAAGCGGCCAAAGCTACTTTTCCCGTCAACAGATAGGAAATCACCAACGTATCCAAAGTGCCGATTACCCTCCAGCTTACGGCCTTGGCAATACTGCGAATTGGTCTTTCCGAGTTCTTGTCCGAATCATAGTTGCTTTTCGAAGGCTTTTTATCAAGAACAAGTTGGTCTACAATCATGGAATTCAGTTTAAATCTTATTACCCTATAAATTTAATAGGATAAACAAACTTACTTTTATTCTACTAAGTAGTACGTTAAAAAACTTCAAAAATTACTTTTACCCTATCGATTTAGTAGATTAATAAAAAAAGAGCCGAATCGCTGCGAATTTTTCAGCATTTTTCGTGAAAAGACTTAAAATAGGTGCTTTAAAAGACGAAAGAAAATAGAGAAAGTAAGTATAAGGGCAAGTGTCAAGTTCAAACTCAAACTCAAACTCAAACTCAAATTCAGATCCAAATCCAAAATTAGAAGAATACGCCACAAATCATTTTTTACTAACCACTCATTGTTTATTGCTAATTGTTCATTGCTAATTGAAAAAAGACCGCTGCGCTGAAGGAACAAGGATAAAAGACAAACTCAAGTGTCAAGTTCAAGCTCAAACTCAAACTCAAACTCAAACTCAAACGTCAAATCCAAAATTAGAAGAATACGTCACTAATTATTTTTTACTAACCACTAACCACTGTTAATTGCTAATTGTTCATTGCTAATTGAAAAAAGATCGCTGCGCTGAAGGAACAAGGATAAAAGACAAGTTCAAGTTCGAGTGTCAAGTTCAAACTCAAATCATGAAGAATTACCGCTAACCACTTGTTACCAATTACTTTTTACTCACCACTAACGACTGCGAACTGCAACTAACTACTGAATACCAAAATCTTAAATCAAATCCGCCAAGGTATTATTACGGTATACGTCCAAAGCACTATCGCGTACTTGCAACATTAATTTATGAACGGAACAACTGCTTTCATCGGGACAATCCTCACACTTTTCGTAAAAGTTGAGACTTACACAAGGTACCATTGCTATTGGTCCCTCCAAAATTCTCATGACATCGGTAAGCAGTATTTCCTGGGGATCTTTGATGAGGTAGTATCCCCCGCCCTTTCCTTTTTTTGAACCTAAAAAACCGGTTTTGCGCAAGGATAACAAAATACTCTCCAAAAACTTTTGTGAGATATTTTCATGCTTCGCAATCTCCGAAATCTGCACGGGTTGATTCCCTTTTTGGGCAGCCAGATACGTAATGGCTTTCAGGCCATATTTGGTTTTTTTGGAGAGCATTGAACGAAGATAGCGAATAAAACCGTTCCCTGAAACCAACACCTTAGGGACGATAACCCTAGCTACCGCTCCTCTACCCGTAAAACGACCACTCCTGCATAAACGATCAAAATGCGCTTCTAGCCGGCTCGCATGAATCAAAAAAAGGAGCATTCCCCAAACCATTTACCAAACAACCTAACGTATGCAGTTCAGTGCATTTTGTCGAAAAAATACCTCCCGAAATACCTTTTGTAATGCTGACCCGTTCTCGAAAAACCCAAATTTTAATTATCATGAAAAAACTATCGCTTGTACTATTCCTAATAACAGGGCTGTTGGCTTCCTGTGAAAAAGAAACCAATGAACCGGGCCCTTTAGATAACGGACTTGACACGACCGAACTTCTCGGAACATGGAACGTTGTTGGCTATGAGGTTGCCGATGGATTGTCCATCACCGAAGCCGAAGGCCAACGGATCACCCAACAATACACCTCTTACGGAAAAGATTACGACATGACCTTTGCTTTTAACATGGACCCGCAAACAGCGGTAAGCAATGGGTCGTATACGGTAGTGCTCATCACTACCTTATTAGGACAAGAATACACCCAGGAAGCACCCGCATATAGTTTGTTTGAATCTACTGCTTGGGAAATACGGGATGGCGATATTGTTTTTATCACCGAGGAAAAAGAGATTTTGGCCAAAGTAATGGAACAAACGGAAAACAAAATTGTGATGACCATGGACTATAACGAATCCCTTGAGGCCAACGGAGGAAAAATAACCACAGAAGGGAAACTTACCATCACTTTGGAACGCTAATGCGAATGTAGCTCTAATGGTCGATTTCCATTTGCGATGGCATCACTACCACCATTATTACCATTTCTACCTTAAAATGAGCCATTCCAACTCGTTCATTTTAAGGGCAAATCAGCATAAAAATATCGTGGTTCTCTAGGACAGAGCTTGATCGATATCGTTTATAATATCGTCAATATGTTCCAAACCGACGGAAACGCGAACCATACCATCGGTAATACCGACTGACAGGCGTTCTTCGGGAGATAGTTTGCTATGTGTTGTAGATGCCGGATGTGTGACTATAGTACGGGAATCGCCCAAATTTGCGGACAGGGACAACAGCCGAATGGCGTTGAAAAAATGTTGGCCGGCCGCTATACCGCCCTTTACTTCAAAAGCAACCACGCATCCGCCTGCCTTCATCTGTTTTTTGGCGATGGCATATTTGGGGTGTGATTTTAAAAAAGGATAGCGCACCCAATTGATGCCCTCGTGCCCCTCTAAAAACTCCGCCAATTTCAATGCGTTTTCACAATGCCGATCCACGCGTACCGCCAGCGTTTCCAAACTCTTGGAAAGTACCCATGCATTAAACGGCGACAATGCGGGTCCGGTGATACGCGAAAACCGATAAATGGTATCAATGAGTTCTTTGCTCCCCACCGTCACACCCGCCAGTACCCTACCTTGACCATCCATCAACTTGGTTCCCGAATGAATGACCAAATCGGCACCAAACTTTATAGGTTGTTGTAAGTATGGGGAAGCAAAACAATTATCGATGATCAGGATAAGATTATGCTTCTTTGCGATTTCCCCCAACTTTTCCAAATCCAAAATATCCACCCCAGGGTTGGTCGGCGACTCGGCATAGATCACCTTGGTGTTTTTGGTAACCAGATTATCGATTTCCTCCAAGGCATCGATCCGAAAATAGGAATGGTCGATATTCCACTTGGGAAAAAAATTGGTGAACAACGAATGGGTAGAGCCGAAAATACTGCGTGCCGACAAAATGTGGTCCCCACTGTTCAAAAGTGCCGCAAAGGTCGAAAAAACCGCGGCCATACCGGAGGCAAACGCAAAGCCGTCCTCGGCGCCCTCCATTTTACATACTTTTTCAACAAACTCCGACGAATTTGGATTCGAGTATCGGGAATAAATATTCCGTTCTTTTTCTTCGGCAAAAGAAGCTCTCATATCCTCTGCATCATCAAAAACAAAGCTAGAGGTCAAGTACATGGGTACCGAGTGTTCCAAAAATTGACTGCGTTCAATCTGGGTGCGTATCGCGTCTGTTTCAAATTTGTTATTCATGCTATTGTTTCGTGCTATTTTCTAGTGTTCAATATCAAAAGGCTATCAAATAGCTGTGTTCATTTATTTTGTCTTTGGTTTTGTTCATCGATTCCTGTGGCTTCGACTCCGCTCAGCCACCGATACCGGAACACTTTTGATGTAAATGCAACTGCCCTGCAACCATGGCAACCGAGCGGAGCCGAAGGCAACCCTTCTTGTAATACCAATTATGACTTAAAGTTTGCATTACTACATGGAAATCAATCGTTTTCCTTATAAAATCTATAATGTGTTTCATTTTTGCATTCCGCCAATCCATTCAGAGAATCGATTTCACCATTTATCAGGGCTTCTTTCTTAGCTCTAGACCATCCCTGTATTTGCTTTTCCCTGTAAAACGCCCTCGCTATGCTATTATACTGTTCTACATAAACCAATTTAACCGGAAGTCTCTTTCTAGTATGACTAGCACCTTTACCCTCCTGATGCTGTATTATTCTAGCTTCCAAATCTTTCGTGCTACCGGTGTAATAACTTCCGTCAGAACATTCTAGAATGTACATAAAACCTATCATGTGATTATCTTTGGCTTCGGCTCCGCTCAGCCACTAATTATTGAAACATCCTTTTATAAACTCACCCACTAGGCCGACAATACTATAACGAACTTCTTTAAACCCACCGGCTCCAAATCCCGGTAACCGAGCGGAGTCGAGGTCATCCTTTTTCGGCAATTCTGAGTATATCGCCAAAAACGCCACGGGCGGTAACCGCGGCACCGGCACCGGCTCCTTGGATTACCAATGGGTGTTCCCCATACGACTCCGTATAGATCTCAATTATGGAGTCGGAACCTTTTACCTGACCCAGAGCACTTTCTTTTGGCACCGAAACCAGTTTTACGTCCAACAGCCCCTTTTCCTTTTGCAGGTTTCCGTGCAGGTCCCCGATATAGCGTAACACATGGCCTTCTTTCTGATTTTTTTTCACCTCGCTAAAAGTAGTGTCCAGCACGTTCAGGTTTTGTATGAACGTATCAACGCCACCCTCGCGCAAGCCAACGGGAATCAAATTTTCAATTTCGATATCCGTAAATTCATTTTTCAGATCCAACTCTCGGGCCAATATCAACAATTTTCGGCCCACATCGTTTCCAGAAAGGTCTTCCCGCGCATCCGGTTCCGTAAACCCTTTTTCCATTGCCTCCTTTAAAATAACCGAAAACGGCGCGTCCTGCTCTGAAAATGTGTTGAAAATATAACTCAAGGAGCCGGAAAAAACACCTTTGATCCGGGTAATGTTCTCTCCTGACAGGTGCAATAACTTTATGGTATCGATCAACGGCAGACCGGCGCCTACATTAGTTTCGTACAGATACTGCTTTTGATGCTGGGCAAGCTCTTCCCGCAATAACTGATAGTAGTCGAAACCTAAGGTATTCGCAATCTTATTGGAGGACACCAGATCGAAACCATTTTCAACAAAATCAAAGTAATGCGCAACAAAATCCACATTCGCCGTGTTATCGACGGCAATCAAGTTTTCAAGATGATGTTGTTTGGCAAACCGAAAAACGGCGGAAACATCGTGCGCTATTCCCTTTGTTCGTATCTCCGATTTCCAGTTTTTGCCCGCGTCTTTTTGCTTTAGAAGTATCTTTCGAGAATTGGCGACCGCAAAAACATTTAAATCGATTCCCTTTCTTTTCTCGATGGTCTTGGCCGATTTTAAAATCTGATCGATAAGGGTGCCGCCAACGTTTCCATGACCAAAAATGGCCAAGTTTACTTTTTTACTGATTCCAAAAATTTGACCGTGCATTACATTGAGGGCCTTGTTCATATCGGCCTTTTTAACCACCAAACTCACGTTCTTTCCGGAAACGGTATTGTTGAAGAGTAACGGTACCACCTGATTTTTGATCAAGGCGTTGTACGGCTTGTGAAATGTGCTCAAATCCTGGCCTACAATTGAGATTACCGAAACGGCATCGATAACGGTGATGGTATTAATATCCTTGGATTTAAAGTCCGTGGTAAACTCATTTTCCAATGCTCTTTTGGCATCTTGTGCCCTACTTTGTTCTACCACCAGGCCAATACCCCTTTCGGAGGAACCTTGGGAAATGATGCTGACACTGATGTTGTGCGTTTCCAAGGTTTTAAAAATACGGGCATCGATGCCTACTTTTCCCAGTAGTCCCCTACCCTCCAAATTGACCAGGGCAACATCCTCGATCACGGAAAGCGACTTGATTCCCTCCTTGCTCGATTTTGCACTGATCAGGGTTCCTTCGGTATCGCCGTTATAGGTATTAAGGATGCGCAGCGGAATATTGCGTTCTATTAACGGAATAATGGTCTTGGCATGTAAAATGGTCGCCCCAAAATTGGCAAGCTCGTTCGCCTCGCCGTATGAAAGGTTCGCAATACGCTTCGCCTCTGGCACCAAATCGGGATTTGCGGTATATATGCCATCTACATGGGTATAATTTTGTAGCTCCTCTGCCCCAAGGAAGTTGGCCAAAAGTGCTGCCGAATAGTTACTGCCGTTTCGGCCAAGGGTAGTCGTTTCCCCATTTTCGGTTGCGGCGATAAAGCCCGTAACAACGGGAACCGTACCTTTGGGAAGCCTTGCGAACCGCTGCAACACCCGCTCCTTGGAAGCCTCTTCCAATACCTTGGCATTTCCAAAGTTGGCGTCGGTAACAATGAGCTGCCGCGTATCCAAAAACAACGCTTCAACACCTTTTCCTATCAGGAGTTTGGCAATCAATTTTGCGGAGATCAGCTCCCCATAGGCCAATACCTCATCCTTAATTTTAAGGCTATAATCCCCCAACAGGGAAACGCCCTCAAAAAGTTGGGCCAATGCCTTGAACTCCGAACTCAAGCTTACATTTGAAAAGGTGTGTTGTTGATACTTTTCGAACGCCTCAAAAGCTGCAATATAGTTTTCGCCTTTGGCCGCCTTGTCCAATATTCGTTCCAGTTGATCGGTAGCCTTCTCCCTGGCGGACAATACTATGGCGATATGTTCGCCCTGCGCTACTTTTGTTTTGACAATCTCCAAAACCCGTTCCAGCCCCTCACCATTACTTAGGGATTTGCCGCCGAATTTTAGGACCTTGACTTTTTTTGTCATGCCCGGATCGTTAAAAACGGGGTACAACAACTTTTCCATTTGATCGAACTCGATCAAAAACGCATCATGGCCGTGTAGGGAATGTACCTCCCCATAGGTAACATTGCTATTGGCCTGGGCCAATTGCTTAAACGTATCCTTGTTCTCTTTCGCAGTAAAAAACAAATCGGAATCGACTCCGATAATATGGATATTGGTATTGCTGTTCTGAAGGTTCAAAAAATGCTGTTCGCCGTTCCGGGTCACATCAATGGTCTTTAACAGTTGGTTCATGAGCTTGTAGGCCGACAGCTGAAACCTTTCCTGTAGTTTTTGTCCGTGGTGCATCAACCAACTTTCCACGTTGAACACCTTAAGTTCTTCGTTCGTACTACGTTTAAATCGCTCTTTGAACGATTCCGGGGTACGATAGCACAACATGGCATGCATTCTGGCATCGTGTACCGGTTTTTTGGAGTTTACCAAAAACTGCTCCTGAATTTGACAGTTGGCGATCAACCAATCCGTCGATTTCCAATCGGATGCAACAGGAATCAGGTGTTCCGTAATTTGCGGATCTAGCGCCGCCATTTCCCAAGCGATACCACCTCCCAAGGAACCGCCTATTATCGCGAACAATTTTGAAACCGCAAGCTGACCGAGTCCGATCAGAAAAATTTGCGCCATATCCGCCGCCACAAAATCCTTGTAATTATCGATCGTGAATTTATCGTATCCGTTTCCGGGAATGTTGAACGACAGTATGGTATAGGTATCGGTATCAATACACTTTCCCTGCCCGATCAATTCGGACCACCAACCGTCGTCACCCGTAACATTGGAGTTTCCGGTCAAGGCATGGTTGACCAGAACGATGGGCGCGGTGTGGAGCGCTTTACCAAAAAGTTGGTATGACAGGGCAATGTCCCGTACCGTACCATTTTGGGTACGATACTCCGGTATTTTTAAATGGTGCAGCATGGGATCGAGTATTGGTCCTTAGCGTGTTAAAAATTGGGCACCTAAACGTTTTGGGCATTTAGGCGCCATATGCATTAGGCCAAAACGGACTTGTCTATTGCGGCGAACGCAGCTTCCAAATCGGCCTTTAGGTCTTCGATATCCTCCAGACCGACCGACAGCCGTATCAGGTCCTTGGTAACACCGGTCGATTCTTGGGCGGCATCGTCCAACTGTTGATGTGTGGTACTGGCCGGATGTATGATCAACGATTTGGTGTCCCCAATATTGGCGAGCAGGGAGAACACCTTGGTGGCATCCGTCAATTGTTTTGCAGCTTCAAAACCACCTTTTACGCCAAAGGTGACCAAGCCGCTCTGTCCCTTTGGAAGGTATTCTTGCGCCAAGTCAAAATACTTGCTTCCCTTCAGGCCAGGGTAATTTACCCATGCCACCTCAGACCTTGCCTGTAACCATTCGGCCAAAGCCAATGCGTTTTCACTGTGTTGTTTGATCCGAATCGGAAGCGTTTCCAATCCTTGAATGATCTGAAAGGCATTGAACGGACTCATAGCGCCACCGAAATCGCGAAGGCCTTCCAATATCAGTTTAAAGGTAAACGCCGCGGCACCCAAGGCCTCGCTGTATACCAGACCGTGATATCCTGCCGAAGGTTCGGTGAACTCCGGAAATTTCCCATTCTGCCAGTCAAAAGTTCCAGCATCTATGATCGCACCGCCAAGAGCGGTACCATTCCCGTTAATATATTTGGTCAACGAATGTATTACCAAATTGGCACCATGTTCAATGGGGTTCAGCAAGCCCGGTGTTGCTACGGTGTTGTCCACAATAAAGGGAACCTGAGCGGCCTTGGCCTCTTTTGAAATGGCCTTTAGGTCCAGTACATCCAATTTTGGATTTCCAAGCGATTCCACAAAAATGGCCCTGGTATTGTCCTGAACCGCCTTTCCAAAATTGGTCGGATCGTCGGGATCTACAAAGGTGGTGGTAATGCCCAATCGGGGTAGGGTAACGTTCAATAAATTGAAGGTTCCGCCATACAAACTGCTAGAGGCCACAATATGATCACCGGCCCTTAACAAGGTCATCAAACCTGTAGCAATGGCTGCCGTTCCCGATGCAAATACCACCGCACCGACGCCACCTTCTATCGCGGCCAAACGCTCCTGTAAAATTTGATTGGTAGGGTTGTTCAAACGCGTATAAATGAATCCAAGTTCCGCAAGGGAAAATAGGTTTGCCGCATGATCCGTGTTATTGAACACGTAAGATGTCGATTGAAAAATAGGCACGGCCCTTGTTCCACTGGTTTGTGTGGTGTCGTGCCCTGCATGTAGGGCGTTTGTCGCTAATTTGTGATCACTCATGACTTTTACTTTATGTACCCCAATACTTAGGATACCGGTTCTTAAAAATACACTGTCCCTTTTTTAAATGACAGCATTACAGATGATATCGGTCAAACCCATCATCGCGGACCTGCGAAACGGTAAAATCAAAAAGCTATAAGAAAGTGAAAAGCTACCGAAGGTAATTTTCATAGGGTTATCTACTCTTTATGTACTCCAATCCGTTTTTAACGAATACGACATTAAAGATAGAATTTAGCACCTTCTTGCCTATGGGAGACAAGGGTTGCTAAGGTTTCAAAGGGTCTATTCCCTCCACCTTTCTTGATAACTATTCAATACGTGTTTGAACGTTGTGGTTGCAAATATAAAATGGGGAATTTAAAAATCCCCCATTTTTTCGGAAAACTTAGCAGTTAAATGCGTTTTTGACCTTTTCTACCATGTCCAATTTCTCCCAGGTGAACAGCTCTACCTCCTTTTCCACACGTCCGCTGTAGGGGGATTCAAAAACTTTGGTTACCGTCCGAGGCGTTTTCCCCATATGACCGTAGGCCGCAGATTCCAAATATATCGGGTTTCTGAGTTTCAACCGTTTTTCTATGGCAAAAGGTCGCATATCGAACAATTGCGCTACTTTACGGGCGATTTCCCCATCGGTAAACGCTACGTTCGCGGTACCATAGGTATCCACAAAAATGGATGTTGGTTCTACAACACCGATTGCGTAACTGACCTGTACCAAAATTTCATTGGAAACCCCGGCGGCCACTAAATTTTTGGCCACGTGGCGTGCGGCGTATGCCGCACTACGATCTACCTTACTGGGGTCTTTTCCACTAAAGGCCCCGCCACCATGTGCTCCTTTTCCGCCATAAGTGTCCACAATAATTTTTCTTCCCGTTAAACCGGTATCCCCATGAGGTCCTCCAATTACGAACTTGCCCGTGGGATTGATATGATAGGTAATCTGATCATCGAACAACGCTTGAATATTTTCGGGCAATTGTTCTTTTACTTTAGGAATCAGTATTTCTACAATATCCTTTTTTATACGCGCCAACATTTTTTCATCACTTTCATCAAAATCATCGTGTTGGGTGGATACTACGATCGTATCGATGCGTTGTGGGGCATTTTTATCGGAATATTCTATGGTTACCTGCGATTTGGCATCGGGCCTTAAGTAGTCAATCTCGTCTCCCGCTTTTCGTAAATCGGCCAACACCTGTAGTATTTTATGGGAGATATCCAAGGCAAGCGGCATGTAGTTAGCGGTTTCCTTTGTGGCGTAACCGAACATCATTCCCTGATCGCCGGCACCCTGCTCCTCTTTTTTGCCACGATCGACACCTTGGTTGATGTCCTGGGATTGTTCGTGTATCAGCGAAATAACACCACAGGAATCGCCACTGAACTGATAGGCGCCTTTGGTGTAGCCAATCTTATTTATTACCTGGCGGGCAATATCCTGAACGTCCAAATACGTCCCACTCTTAACCTCTCCGGCCAATACTACTTGCCCTGTTGTAACCAAAGTTTCGCAGGCTACCTTGCTTTCCGGATCAAAGGCCAAAAAGTTATCCAACAACGCATCACTTATCTGATCGGCCACCTTGTCCGGGTGCCCCTCACTTACAGATTCAGAGGTAAATAAATAAGACATAAATAATATTTTGACGGAAAGGATTTGACGTATTGGCTTTGAAGAAGAAAACCGGTTACTATTCCTACCGGCCAACTGCTTTAGCATTTTTACCTGCCTCTTGCGGGCAAGTGTTCAATTGTGAACAAGAACTTTTTAAGGTCCTCAGAGGTTGCAATCAGTCAAATCCTTCCTCTTTGTTTGTGTGCACAAAAATACTAATACCATTTTAACTTTGAAATGGTACGTATAGAAATTGGATTATTTTTTCGGTATTCAAGGCGAAAAACCTAAGCATAGCCGTAGCTACGGTTATTTTTTTTAACGAAGAATACGGGAAAAAGAAACCATTTATTAGTATTATTTCAAAGTTAAAATGGTGTAAAATACTTTTGTTGGCTCTCCTTTGCAACCGGATTTTCTATAAAAATCCAGTAAGGAACCTATCAAGGAAACGAAACAACTACCGCTTTCGACAAAACCGTTATTCCGGTTTATCCCAAAGCCCAACTTCTTTCGTAAAACGGCTATAGTATTTTTTCATTTTGCCCCTTACCACCATAGGAACTTTGGCCTATTGGCATCAGTTTCAACAACGGACGGTTCCTTTTGGGGCAATGTGAATTTTATTGGTATTTCCCGGCTTATTTTTTCCCAAACTCGATATACTTCGTATATTGTGTTTTATTCTCTTTACCAAACCACCAAACTTTAAAAAAAGCGGAAATGCACATTGCAGTTGCAGGAAATATTGGCGCCGGAAAAACAACTTTGACCAAGTTATTGGCGAAACATTACAAATGGGAAGCCCACTTTGAAGAAGTTGTCGACAACCCTTATCTGGACGATTTTTACAATCAGATGGAGCGATGGAGCTTTAACCTTCAAATCTATTTTTTAAATCATCGGTATCGCCAAATTCTAGCGATTCGGGAAAGTGGCAAAAATGTCATCCAGGACCGCACCATCTATGAGGACGCTTTTATTTTTGCCCCAAACCTTCATGCCATGGGCCTCATGACCAATAGGGACTTTACCAACTATAAAAGCCTGTTCGAACTGATGGAGAGTTTGGTGCAACCGCCGGAACTGTTGATCTACCTCCGGAGCTCTATCCCCAATTTGGTAAAGCAGATCCATAAACGTGGAAGGGAGTACGAGAATACCATATCCATCGACTATTTGAGCCGACTGAACGAACGGTACGAAGCTTGGGTACACACCTATGAGAAGGGAAACTTGCTAGTGGTGGATGTCGATGACCTTGATTTTGTGGATAACCCCGAAGATTTGGGAACCATCATCAATAGGATCGATGCTGAAATCAACGGCCTTTTTTAATACGTTTTAGACGTAGCTACCCCGGAAAATTTACTTGTTTAAATAAGCCCTAGTTTTTTGGCATGGGTGATGGCCTGATCGCTATTTTCCACAAAAGAGACCGGTGTATGATACCCTTCGAACATTTTTCGTATGCGTGCCATACGTTTACGGTGCCCGACATCCCTTAAATAAATGGCTAATATCCGATCGGGATACCGCTCGTTGATCGCTTTATAAATATCGGCATCGTGTTCACCGCTATCCCCTATCAAAACAAATCGAAGTTCGGGATATGTGGTCAGGATATTTTCTATCTCGTGGGTCTTATGGGGCTGTTCGGTTTTTCTATTCCCAAGGGTGGCCGCCATACTTCGTAATAAAATAGGTCCCTTGGGAAAGGTGTTCTTTGTTAGAAAGAACTCCAAATAACGGTATAGGTTCCACGGACTATTGCTTACGTAAAAAATAGGATTGGCGTTGTTTCCGCTGACCCCTCGATGCAGCTGATGGTAAAACGCTGCAGCTCCTTTCAATGGCAATCGGATGGAGGCATTTTTAAAAAATGTATTATACAGGGCCTTCCATTTTAAAAACGACGCCACCCCGGTGTGTAAAATAGTATCGTCAATATCACTGATCACTCCAAAGTCGGCTTTCTTGGAGGGGATCAGCATTTCCCCGGGAAAACGGTTTTCGTGCTTTATCGTTCTTTTTAGTTTGGCATCGGCATACGCCATTTCGTAGGGCAACCAGCCTTCCGAATTGGTCAGTTCCGCCAAATTAGCTATCGAAGCATCCAGCAAATAGTAGCCGTGGTTGTCGGTACGCCCGGTAACGGTCCTTCCGTCCGCCAAGGTCAATTTGAGCGTAGTATTTTTTATTTCATCGGTTTCGAACCGCTTGTAGGTATTTCTTAAAATGCCATACCATCCTTTTTCCACCAGGTCGATTTCCTCATCTTCCAAGGCCCGACCGCGAGCATAAAGGTGTTTGTCGGTGCCGTAGGTCTGAAAAGCGATGATCTGTAGCTCGTCTTGTTTCCCGAAAATTCCCATAGGTTAAAGATAATACCATTTTTAACTTTGAAAAGGTATCCCTATTTCTAGGGCAAGGGCATTCAAAACGATCAAAAAGAAGTGATCATATGCTGTTGGAGACTATCTACCCCGGCCACCTTAGTTGCTCCGGGAGCATTCGCTCATTCAAACGGGGCGTTCCCTCATTCCTGGTTTAAAAAAGCCTAAGAACGCCCTACATTTATCTTGACAGCCAATACCACACCTAAAAACAGGTCATTGATTCTAGACAGATGGCCGGCTTTTTCGAACAATTGTGAAACCGAGCCCAAAAGGCTCATAACTTAAAGAGAAATGGAACAAAAAAAGAACCCAAAAGCAGATTTGAACCGAAACAGGGGGCTATTCTTCATTACCGGTTTGGTATTGGTAATGGCCTTGGCCTATATTGCCCTGGAATGGAAAACGTACGAAACCACCACCTATGATACGGTAGGGCTGAACGTTGCCGACGATTTGTGGGAAGAAGTACCTTTTATGGAATTTAAAACCCCGCCGCCTCCACCGCCCCCAGCTCCGGTTATCCCAGATGAAATTACCATTGAAGAGGACGATGCGGATATAACGGAGACCTTGATCGACACGACCGAACTGGATCCGGAAGAAGAAGTGAAATATGAAGACCTAGACGTCGTTGAAATCGAAGAACCTGACGAAATACCTTTTATTGCCGTTGAAAACGTTCCTATTTTTCCTGGTTGTGAAAAAGTAAACGATAAAAAAGCATGTTTTGAAGGAATGATTGCCAAGCACATTCAAAAGAACTTTCAATACCCAGAGTTAGAAAAAGAAATGGGTATACAAGGAAGAGTAAGTGTAATTTTTGTTATCCAAAAAGATGGTAGCATAGGTAATGTTCGCATGAGAGGACCTAACAAAAATCTCGAAAAAGAAGCGGCACGCATCATTGACAAACTACCAAAAATGACGCCTGGCAAACAACGTGGAAGAGCGGTAAAGGTACCTTTTAGTATTCCAATAACCTTTGTATTACAATAACACCTTGTTCCAAAACAAAAAAGGGATGCAACTTGAAGTTGCATCCCTTTTTTCTCTTATAAACTCGTCTGGAGTTTTTGTATTACTTCTGAATATCCACCGTTTCAATGGTCAGCTTAGGGTCATTATTGACCACTTCTTCAAAAGCGAGCAATTGTGACTTAACGTCTGCCTGCGTTCCGGTAATCGTTTTTTCGGCCGCAACGGCTTCACCAGCTATAACATTCGTGTAGTTTACCGTAGCCGTTGCAAGTGCATCGGTAGCATCATCCGCAATCATTTCAATGGTGTTTTCGTTGTTATCCGCATCGAAAGCCATTCCTTCCACGCTAAGCGCAATACTCGGTGCGATGACCAAAGCCACTACCGACATCAATTTTAAAAGGATATTCAGGGAAGGTCCAGAAGTATCCTTGAACGGATCACCAACGGTATCCCCAACGACCGCGGCCTTATGGGCATCGGTACCTTTTCTTCCCTGCTCTTCGATCATTTTTTTGGCGTTGTCCCAAGCACCTCCCGCATTGGATTGGAAGATGGCCATAAGCACCCCACAAGTGGTAACACCGGCCAAAAGACCTCCAAGCATTTCAGCACCTCCAAGAAAGCCTACGGCAACCGGTACGGCAATTGCCAATAAGCCCGGCAACACCATTTCCTTAATAGATGCCTGGGTTGAGATCGCCACACATTTATCGTATTCCGCAACACCGTCGGCAGCGTCAAAAATAGCCCGTTGCTCGGCAGATGCTTTGGACATATCGGAATCCACTGCGCGCATTACTTCCAATGCCGCTTTTAACTGTGGGATATCCCTAAACTGTCTTCTTACTTCCTCGATCATGGCCATGGCCGCACGCCCTACCGCGTTCATAGAAAGCGCGGAAAAAACGAAGGGCAACATACCACCCACCAACAAACCTGCCATTACCGTAGGTTTGGAAACATCGATAGCCGTTACATTTGCGGTCTGCATGAATGCCGCGAACAATGCCAAGGCCGTTAATGCGGCCGAAGCGATTGCAAATCCTTTACCGATGGCCGCGGTGGTATTTCCTACCGCATCCAGCTTATCGGTACGCTCCCGTACCTCGCTCGGCAACTCCGCCATTTCGGCGATACCTCCAGCGTTGTCCGAAATAGGTCCGTATGCATCAACGGCCAATTGAATACCGGTGTTGGCCAACATCCCGACCGCAGCAATGGCAATTCCGTAAAGCCCTGCAAAATGATGGGATACTAAAATAGCCGCTGCAATCAAAAGAATAGGAAACATGGTCGACATCATCCCTACGCCGAGTCCGGCAATAATCGTTGTTGCCGCTCCGGTCTCCGATTGACGTACAATGGAGTTTACCGGTTTTGTTCCGGTACCGGTATAATATTCCGTTACCTTACCAACGGCCAAACCAGCGACCAAACCGGCAATTACCGCGTAAAAAACACCCATTGAGGTATATTCAACAGTTCCAAAAGACCAGGTCTCCGGAAGCATCATCGTAATTATGAAATAAGAGGCGACCAACATAAGACCGGCCGAACCGAATTCCCCAATGTTTAAGGCAGTCTGTGGGTTACCACCATCCTTTACTTTTACAAAAAAGGTTCCTATGATGGACATGATGATACCAACTGCGGCCAGTACCAACGGTAAGTAAACAGCTCCCAAACCGTCAAATGCATTACCAAAAGCAGGTATCTGCGCAAAAGACGCGCCCAAAACCATGGTACCTATAATAGACCCTACATACGATTCAAAAAGATCTGCTCCCATACCGGCAACATCCCCAACATTATCCCCAACATTATCGGCGATCGTGGCAGGGTTCAAAGGGTGATCTTCGGGAATACCCGCTTCTACCTTTCCTACCAAATCGGCACCGACATCGGCAGCCTTGGTATAAATACCGCCACCAACTCTAGCAAACAATGCAATGGAGGAGGCTCCCAAGGAAAAACCGGAAAGCACGTTCAATACTTCCCCGATTTGCCAGCCTTGACCGCTGTAGACCATAAATAAACCGCTTAGTCCAAGCACTCCAAGCCCTACAACCCCAAGGCCCATTACGGCTCCACCGGCGAAGGCGACTTCCAAGGCCTTGCCCAAAGAAGTCCTTGCGGCTTGTGTTGTACGCACGTTGGCTTTGGTAGCAACACGCATTCCTATAAATCCGGCAAGCGCGGAACAAATGGCGCCTACTACGAAGGATACGGCGACCATGCCGTTAGAACCTGTTTCATTACTCCCCTTAAAAAACAATAATATGGCTACCGCCACAACAAAAATCGAGAGGATCTTGTATTCCGCTTTTAGGAAGGACATGGCACCATCAGCAATGTTTTTTGCTATACGCGCCATTTTGGCGTCGCCGACCTCTTGTTTGCCGACCCACATATTCTTTACAAATACGAATAGCAGTGCCAAGACACCGAAAACCGGTAAAAATTTTACAATTAATTCCATTTTAGTACAGTTGTTTTATATTTTTTTTAACGGCTGCTAAAGTAAGAAAAAGGAACAGAATAAAAAAAGCCACTTTCTTAGGGAAAAGTGGCTCGGTCGGTGGTGTTTTCTATATCGTGAAAGTACGCTTTTTTTTGTGCTCGCTGAGGTCGTAGCGCTCCACACATTGATGGTATATTTTGATGGCTTCTTCGGCATTGCCCCAACCGCCAACGTCGACCTTTTTCTTTTCCAGGTCTTTGTACACTTGAAAAAAGTGTTCGATTTCCTTCAAGCGGTGCGGGTTGATATCGGCAATATCGCTTCTTTTGCTCCAAATGGGATCGGATACGGGAACACAGATGATTTTTTCGTCCGGTCCCTTTTCATCGGTCATATGGAACACCCCGATCGGCTTTACCTCCATGACCACCATGGGGTAGGTAGGTTCGGTACCCATAACCAAAACATCCAAAGGATCTTTATCCAACGCTAGGGTCTCCGGTACAAAACCATAATCGCCCGGATACATCATCGATGAAAATAGGGTTCTATCGAAACGGATCTTATGCAAGGTAAAATCGTACTCATATTTGTTACGACTGCCTTTCGGTATTTCGATCAGCACATCGAAAACGACGTTTTTCTTTTCACTCATTCGTATCTATTTAGTGAACTCGTTTAAACTTTTTGCGTTAAAGCGAAAATTAGTCATTTTTTGGTCATTTGAAGACTTTTTTGAGTTGCATAGCAGGGCTACGGAAGGAAAAAAAGGCAAAAAACAGACGAAAAAGGGCAATTTTTTAGCAAATGGAAAAAGTTTAAACGAATTCAGTTAGTGTATTTTATGATTATCTTCGAAACGGTCGAAAAAGTTGGAAATTGCCCAACATCCTATCAAATTTTGAGCTTTAATCCTTCCAACGGGGTAAGCTACTTCACTGTATTCTTTACACGGACTTATGATACCATTTCTGGTATGAAACGTTAAAAATTGAATCCGAAGGTGCCGGTAACCGCAAAGGGCCTGGCATTGGGACTGTCCAAATAATTGCCCCGAAAGTTAAAATCGATTCTAAAAACCTTAAAAATATTACCAATACCCAAGGAGTATTCGTAATAAATCGTTTCGTTAGGTGCTATCAATGGAATGTTCGTGGGCGCGTTCAATGCGATGTTGCTATCGGAGAGATCCCCCCAAACACCGCGAAGCCCAACAATTTCCCTAAGATTCAGTTTTCGCAAAAAGGGAATCCGCGAAAAAAGGCGTCCATTAAAATTATGTTCCAAATGCAGGGCAGCATATGTATCGGTGACGAATTCATAAAAATCCATATTGGCAAAGGTACCATAGTTGGAAAACAGCGTCTGATTCCCGGGGATTACGTTTAAAAGCCCCAAAGGAACATCGCCAAAGGTTTTGCCCAATTCAATGGTACTGAACAATCTACCAAAACCGCCTACCTGCCAGGGCTGGCTATAGGAAAATTGTAGCTTATTGTAATTGAAATCGCTGCCCAAGGGCCCTTCTACCCCTCTGGTATAATTCAACAATAGCGTACTGTAGGTATCATTGATATCGCGGCGTTCCACCCCATACCCAATCGTTTTTTTACCGGGTGTGTATATCACTACGGCATTCACGTCCAACTGTTTTATTTCGGATGCGGTTCCCGTACCGATATCCGGATCGATATAGTCCAAACTAAAATCTTCGGGCAAGGCCGAGCGCAGTTCGCGATAGGTGGAGCCTAAACGAAAGCGAAAGTTCGTTAGGGGTTCCATTTCCAAGGAGAACGCACTCAGGTTAATATTGGTCAGTCGGTTATTGGCACCGACCGTAAGTACGGCCGATGAGGCGATACTCCTTCCCAAAACATCGTTGGTGGCGGTAAGGCTGACTCCCAATTGTTCAATATCCCTTCGGTGGCCTGCCGAAACGATCAACCGGCTTCTCTTGTCGAGCAAGAACTTACCGGAAATACCATGTTTGAATTTTTTATCGCTAAAACCATAGGCCATATAGCCTTCGAGCCGCCAAGGATCGTTCTCGTCAAAATAGGTACGTGCCCCCAATCGGACTCTTGGGCCTTCGGCATCGTTAAAGCCAAAAACATCGTATACGCTACCGATATCCATGTTCCATTTATCGATCTCTACATAGCCGGAACCCAAAATACTGACCAGATTGTAGTATGACTTGAATTTGGGAACGGTTTTCAGGGTATCGAGCAATTGGTATATTCCCTTTTCATCCTTATTTAGGTTTTCCAAACGGTTTTGTGCCCAAAACGTACTGTCCTTGTTCATTACGGAAGGATCAAAGGCGTTCCGATCTTCACGATAAAACTCTTTTGGCTTCTCTTCGTCGAAACGGTAATCGTTATACACGGTGGTCCGTTTTCCGTATACCCCTCGGGACTTTTCTTTTTTCTGAAAACTGAAGTCGCTCAACATATAGTCGCGTTTCAACAGAAATACCGAGTCGTTCACCACATCAAACTCCTGCTCGATGTAAATTTCCTTCACCCAGTTGATGTTGGCACTTTTGGTAACCTCTAGGTTGATGTTTTTTATGGCGTAGGTAGAATCGTTTACCCAAAAATCGCCCTTGAAGGTCAATTCGTTCTTTCTTCGAGGATAATAAACAATGTTATAGCACCACTTGTTGTCGATGAAAGCACTATCCCGCAAGGCGTAATTGTAGGTATCGACCCCAGTTCGGGATAATGGACTGGTAAAACTTTTATCGAAAAACTTTAGGTAGTTGTCGTACACATCATAATCCTGGTACAGATCGTCTACAAAGGCGATAATGGCCTGATTGTTATCGAACCCTGAATTTTTATTCCCTAATATCTGTTCTTTTTCGGCCTTCAACACATTGTCGCCGTGCACCTTGCTAAAGGTTTCGTTCAAAAAGATGGGCAAATAGGTTTTACCGGTGATGCGGGAGGTATCCAGATCCTGAAAAACGAATTCGAGCCCCTTAAAAATTTTGCGCTGCATGAGGGCGCTGTCTATAGTATTCAGGTCAAATTCTACTTTCTCGTACTTATCATAGGCATACTGCTTAAATTGCCGTATCCCGTTCTGTCTTTTCTTGGCCCATATTTTTTTGAGGATATCGACAGCAGGGTTATTTTTTTTCGACTGCTTTCCGCTAAATACGATCACTTCCTTTAACTGCTCACTGGACTCCTTTAAACGAACCTGCATGTTATAGGTAACCTTGGAGGTCAACGGTATTTCCAAATCCTCATAACCGATAAAGGAAATGATCAGGGTCTTATGGGTGGCATCCGATTCCATATAAAATCGGCCATCATCATTGGTTATGGTTCCTTCGTAGGAGTCCTTAAAGATGACATTGGCAAAAGCCACTGGATTATCGAACTCGTCCACCACCATACCACCGACCTTGGTCTGGGCCATTGCAAAGGCGGTGTAAAAAAGAAGGATCGGTAAAAGAAAATTTTTCATGCGGTTCATTCGATTCTCGACCTATTGCTATCAAAGCGTATGCCACGGATTTTAAGTTTCCATTTTTTGTTTAGGAACAAACTGGCACAAATGTGTTTTGAAAGCTCGACAAGTAATACAAAAAAAAACTTCGTCGACGTATGAGGTCGACGAAGCAAATGTAGTTTTACGTAGCGTTTATTCTTATCTATATAACACTTTATTAACAGCCTTGATCACATCGCCCTTGTTCGGCAGCCATTCCGCCAACAATACCGGGGAATAGGGAGCCGGGGTATCGGCAGTATTGATGCGCTGTATGGGAGCGTCCAAATAATCAAAAGCGTGCTCTTGCACGTGATAGGTAATTTCGGTGGATACGTTTCCAAATGGCCACGCTTCCTCTAAAATGACCAAACGATTGGTTTTCTTCACCGATGCAACAACGGCCTCGTAATCCAATGGTTTTACGGTCCGCAAATCGATTATCTCACAACGTATTCCTTCTTTTTCCAATTCATCGGCAGCTTTGTCGGCTTCTTTGATGATTTTTCCAAAAGAAACGATAGTGACATCGGTACCTTCCCTTCTCAAATCGGCCACGCCGAGCGGAATCGTATATTCTCCTTCGGGCACTTCGCCCTTATCCCCATACATTTGTTCCGATTCCATAAAGATTACGGGATCGTCGTCCCGTATAGCAGACTTCAACAAGCCCTTGGCATCGGCAGGGTTGGAGGGCACTACTACCTTTAGTCCGGGACAGTTGGCATACCAACTCTCGAATGCCTGTGAATGTGTTGCGGCAAGTTGACCGGCGGAAGCGGTAGGACCGCGAAATACGATTGGGCATGGAAACTGCCCGCCCGACATCTGGCGAATCTTGGCCGCATTATTGATGATCTGATCGATACCGACCAACGCAAAATTAAAGGTCATGAACTCGATGATCGGTCGGTTTCCCGTCATAGTAGACCCGACCCCGATACCGGCAAAACCCAATTCGGAAATGGGCGTATCGATGACGCGCTTTTCACCAAATTCGTCCAACATGCCCTTGGAGGCCTTGTAAGCACCATTGTATTCGGCAACTTCTTCTCCCATCAAATAAATGCTCTCGTCCCTTCGCATTTCTTCGGACATGGCTTCCGCAATGGCTTGCCTAAATTGTAGTGTCTTCATATTTCTTGCATGGTTAAGTAAAAATGCATGCAAAAATAGCAAATTATACCCTTATTCGGATGTAGAGGGAATCAAAAAAACCAACAAAATTTACTATGCACGCATAGTAAATTGAGCAAAATTCCCTATCTTTACCCTAATAATCGAAACGATCAAAATTTATTTGAATGAAAATATTAGTCTGTATCAGTAACGTACCCGACACGACCTCTAAAATCAACTTTACGGAAGGGGACACCAAATTTGACACCAATGGGGTACAATTCGTGATCAATCCCAATGACGAATTTGGTTTAACACGTGCCATGTGGTTCAAGGAAAAACAAGGTGCAACGGTGCATATCGCCACGGTAGGCGATGCTTCGGTCGAACCGACCATGCGAAAAGCGCTTGCTATTGGGGCGGACGAAGGCATTCGTATCAATGCGCTTCCAACGGATGGCTATTTTGTTGCGGAACAACTTGCCGAAGTAGCGAAAAGTGGGGAATACGACCTCATTATTGCAGGAAGGGAATCCATTGACTACAACGGTGGTATGGTACCCGGAATTTTGGCTACGCTGCTGGACATGAATTTCGTGAACACCTGTATCGGACTTGAAGTGGACGGCAACAGCGCCAAGGCAATCCGGGAGATCGATGGTGGAAAAGAGACCCTTAGCACGGACCTCCCCCTGGTTATCGGTGGACAAAAGGGGCTTGTAGAGGAAAGTGATCTTCGCATTCCCAACATGAGGGGTATTATGATGGCCCGTAAAAAACAACTCAATGTAGTGGAACCGGTTTCCGCATTGCAGGGAACAACGGATGTCAAGTTTGAAAAACCGGCCCCAAAAGGAGCGGTAAAACTTGTGGACAACGTAGACGCCTTGATCGATCTTTTGCATAACGAAGCAAAAGCTATATGACCTCAGCACCATATTAAAACGCAACGATTTAAAAAAATAATGTTCCTTGTCCGGTCGTAATATACCGTTCGGGAACGGCTAAAGAAAGTAATATGTCAGTACTCGTTTATACAGAATCAGAAAACGGAAAATTTAAAAAGAATGCCTTTGAAACCGCCTCTTATGCCTATGAGGTTGCCCAGCAATTGGGTACATCGGTTACTGCCGTGGCCATCAACGCTGCCTCGGCGGACGAATTGGCCAACTATGGCGTGACCAAGGTGCTATCGGTTTCCGATGAGCGTTTGAACACCTTCAACGCCAAGGCCTACGCAACACTATTGGAACAGGCCGCCGCACAGGAAAACAGTCAGGTCATCGTGGTGAGCTCCAGTGCCGATACCAAATTCCTGGCCCCTATCGTAGCGGCAAAAACAAAAGCGGGTTATGCCCCCAATGTGGTAGCGGCCCCGGAAAGCACAAGCCCCTTTATCGTAAAAAGGAGCGCTTTTAGTAACAAAGGGTTCGCCCACACCCAAATCAATAGCGATAAAAAGGTGATCGGCGTTTCGAACAACGCCTTCGGAACCGTTGAAAATAAGGTATCGGGAACGATAGCGGACTTCTCCCCTACTTTGGACGACTCCGCATTCTCCACCAAATCGGTAGAAGTGGACAAAGTGGTCGGTAAAGCTACCATTGCGGATGCTGACATCGTCGTTTCCGGTGGTCGCGGACTAAAAGGTCCCGAAAACTGGGGAATGCTCGAGGAATTGGCCGACGTACTCGGTGCCGCGACCGCCTGCTCCAAACCCGTTTCGGATATGGGCTGGCGTTCCCATGGGGAACACGTGGGCCAGACCGGCAAACCTGTTGCGAGCAATCTGTACATTGCCATCGGAATTTCCGGTGCCATACAGCACTTGGCGGGCGTAAGCTCCTCCAAGACCAAGGTAGTGATCAATACCGATCCGGAGGCCCCTTTCTTTAAAGCCGCCGATTACGGAATTGTTGGGGACGCCTTTGAAATCGTACCGCAGCTTACCGAAAAATTAAAGGAATTTAAAGCGCAGAACGCTTAATTTTTGTTAATTTGCATGCCTTAAAGGGCTGTTTAAATGATAGTACGCCTGTTGTTTAAACAGCCCTCTTTGTTATAGGATTATGAGTTTAGTAAGATTAAAAATAAAGGGGATTTCATATAGCCAAACGCAAAATGGGGCCTATGCTCTTATTTTGAACGAGATAGAGGGGAACCGAAAACTTCCCATCGTCATCGGTGCTTTTGAGGCGCAGTCCATCGCCATCGCCTTGGAAAAGGAAATTAAACCACCGAGACCGCTGACCCATGATCTGTTCAAAAATTTTGCAGATCGTTTCGATATTGTGGTCAAACAGGTCATTATCCATAAATTGGTCGATGGTGTCTTTTACTCCAGTATCATCTGCGAACGCGACAAAATAGAGGAAATTATCGATGCGAGAACAAGTGATGCCATAGCCTTGGCGCTACGGTTCAACGCACCGATATTCACGTATAAGACCATTTTGGACAAAGCGGGAATCTTTCTTAAATTTTCCTCCAAGGACAAAGAAACCGAGGATAGCGATGAAAGTATTATGGTCGACGAAATTCTTCAAGAGGGAGAAACGGTAGAAATCGAATCTGGGGCGGCCGATGGTTATAAGGAGCTTACCATAGAGGAGTTGGGAAAGGAACTGGAAAAAGCCGTTGCCAATGAAGACTACGAAAAGGCCGCAAAATTACGGGACGAGATCTCAAAACGAAATTAACACCAGTCCGTTAACACCGCAAGCAGATGATAACGATCAACAGAGGGATATTGCTGTTTGCATTTTTATGCTCTTTTGCCCTATTTGGCCACGACACGGGCTTTTCGGATTCACTTGAAACCTCCATTGTTCCTGCCTTACAAGATAGTTCACCTACCATCAAAACCGCATTGCCAAGCGAAGGCTTTAGTATAAATAGTCTTGCGCGAGGGGCACTGGGAATGGTCGTACTGCTTTTGATCGCATTTGTTTTCAGTTCCAATAGAAAGGCCATTAACTGGAGAACGGTAGGTATCGGCGTAGGCCTGCAGCTATTGATCGCCATTGGCGTTCTAAAAATACCCCTCGTACAAACGGCGTTTGAATCGGTTGGAGAGGTGTTTATCAGTATTCTGGGATATACCCGGGCAGGAAGTAAGTTCTTGTTCGAAGGTTTGGTGGTGGACACCAACACCTTTGGTTACATTTTTGCTTTTCAGGTATTGCCCACAATCATTTTCTTTTCTGCATTGACCTCTTTGCTATTTTACCTGGGAATCATCCAAAAAGTAGTACGTGCATTGGCTTGGCTACTTTCAAAGAGCTTAGGGATTTCAGGAGCGGAAAGTCTTTCTGTGGCCGGTAATATTTTTCTTGGACAAACAGAGGCGCCGTTGTTAATAAAAGCCTATTTGGAAAAAATGACCAAATCGGAAATCCTATTGGTCATGATCGGGGGTATGGCCACTGTTGCCGGAGCTGTTTTGGCTGCTTACATAGGCTTTTTAGGAGGAGAGGACGAGGCGCTACAGCTCATGTTCGCCAAGCACTTATTGGCCGCTTCCGTCATGGCGGCACCCGGAGCCATTGTCATTTCGAAAATGTTATATCCGCAAACGGACGAAGTCAATACCGACGTTCATGTATCCAGCGATAAAATTGGCGCCAATATTTTGGATGCGATTGCCAATGGCACTACTCAGGGTTTAAAACTGGCCGTCAACGTAGGTGCCATGCTTTTGGTCTTTGTTGCCATAATAGCCATGATCAATGGCATCTTGGACTGGACCGGTGAGCTTACCTCACTTAATGATTGGATGGCCGAAAATACGGCCTATGAGAAGTTTTCTTTGGAAGCCGTTCTTGGAACTGTTTTTGCGCCGCTAATGTGGCTGATAGGGGTGGCCAAAGAAGACATCATGCTCATGGGACAGTTATTGGGAATTAAATTGGCCGCCAGTGAATTTGTTGGCTACATCCAACTTGCGGAGCTTAAAAATATGGCTTCTCAACCAAGCCTTACCTACAACAAATCGGTTATCATGGCCACGTATATGCTTTGTGGCTTTGCCAATTTTGCCTCTATCGGCATCCAGATCGGTGGAATCGGCTCGTTGGCGCCCGGGCAGCGAAAAACCTTGTCGGAATTTGGTATGAAAGCGGTACTTGGCGGTTCCTTGGCCTCATTGCTTTCCGCTACTATAGCCGGGATGATATTGGGATGATTTGTCGGTCTCCCATAGCCACCTGCAGTAATATCGAATTAATACTTTTTCCTATTTTCGCCTAATACCAAACAAAAATGAAACAAACCTGTTTACTCTGCGGCCTGTTTCTGGCCCTTTTTTCCTGCCAAAGCGATAATTCCGGCGAAGTTCCCGAAACACCGGAAAACAAGGCGCCCAAAAACTTCAGCCTCCTGACCATTGCCGATAATAGCACTGATGTTGACCTACTAGCCTCCTTTACATGGGATACGGCTGTGGACCCCGAACAAGATGCGGTTCGCTACCAGTTTTTATTGGACGAAAATGAAAATCCTACTACCATTATATCAGAAGGACTTGATACCCCGAACTATACCTTAACAGAAAAATTGAATACCGATACCACTTATTATTGGAAGGTGATCGCGAAAGATACCGAAGGTAATACTGCGGAATCGGGGACGGCGGCTTTTACGACCAGGGGACTCGTGCTTTCCGTGACTACGGTTCAAGAGAGTGCGGCATTCTCCGCAAGAAGTAGACATACCACATTAGTTTTCGACAATAAACTTTGGGTTATTGCCGGAGACTACAAAAATGATGTTTGGTCTAGCACTGATGGCATTATATGGAATTTGGCTACCGAAAATGCGGGGTTTCCAGGAAGAGAATTCCATACTTCGCTAGTTTTTGACAATAAAATGTGGGTCATCGGTGGGCAAATCATAACCGACAGCAACGGACTGGCACTTAATGATGTCTGGTCGAGTTCGGATGGTATCAACTGGAATTTAGAAACAGCAAATGCCGCCTTTGACCCCAGGTTTTTACATTCAACTGTTGTTTTTGATGATAAAATGTGGATTATCAACGGTTTTGATTCGAATAGGGTTCCACTACCATCTCGAATCAACGACGTATGGTATAGCGAAAATGGAGTGGACTGGATACTTGCCACAGATACACCGGAACTGAATGCTACGATTGTAAACGAAGCCGTGGTTTTTAAGGATAAAATATGGGTTATCGCCGGAAACAGTAATGATGGAATAAACAATACGGTGTATGCCAGCTCGAATGGAATTCAATGGGAAACAATTACCGAAAATGCCGCTTTTTCTAAAAGGAATGTTTCCGCTGCGGCAGTATTTCAAGGGAGAATGTGGATTTTCGGTAGGGAAAGAGATCCATTCGATGTTTGGTATAGTTTGGATGGAGTTTCGTGGTTTGAGGCCTCGTTACTACCAGAACAGAATTCTTCTCGTTTTGCTCACCGTGTCAATGTATACAACGATGCTATCTTTTTAATTGCCGGCAGTGAGTTGGGAGTGCCTTTAAACGATGTGTTGAAATTAGAACTTCAAGATTAAATTATAGTCCCAAAAATCAATACGTGGCGTGAAACGGTCTAAACTCCCAAGTAAAAGGTAACGCTACCATTACCCTAATGACAACAACTTATTTTCAGTATAAAGAAATCGATATTTGATATGTTGAATCCTATGAGAACGTATTGGTTGCCCAGCTCGGATACTGGCCGATTAATCGCTTTATCGGAACACCGATTAATTTATGGCCTGATAAAAGGACATGATAAAAACCACCTGTTATCCAACGCTAAAAAAGGTATTTTCCCGGAAGATATTTTTAGTATTCCTTATTCCTATATAAGAAGCATCGAGAATCCCGAAGAAAAAACATACATCCGAATCAATTATGGACAAGATTCGTCGGAGGAGATCAAAACGGAAAACGAAAAAGTAAAAGACGAAGTGTTCGATTCGCTTAAAACACATTTCCCGACTTTTACATACTCCGAACAAACACCTTCAATTTACCGTCATGGAAAACCGCAGTTTTTCGCAATTTTGATCCTAACGGGGCTTTTTTTATGGACGCTTTACCTAGCCATCAATATTGAACAAGGATATGAATATGAACCGCAAGGGTCACGAGTGGGAATTGCGGGCCTCGCATTGGGTATGGCCCAATTTGGGACCACAAAAATTGTAATGGGATATCTTTTCTGATTTCCATTGCTGTTTATGCGCTTATCAAAAAGTTAAAAAACAGAACGCTCACAAGGTATTTGATTCGTAGTCATTGACGAAAGTAATTCGGACAACAAAGGTAAAACCGATTAAAACCCAGGAGACAAAGACCGAACGTTCCCAGAAAAAACGAAACATGACTTTGACAAAAAGGTGTGTCGGATGTACCACCCTAACAGTACCAAAATAAAACCACCAATGATCCAACATTCATTTTGGGGAGAAATAGTAGAAGACTGGGCCGGTTTTTCGCCTGGAGTCAAATTTGTTTCCCCCTATTTCCCTGAAAAGGAAATTAAGTTGTTTTTAGGAACGGAATACGATGAAGACGGCGAGGAAATCGAAATACCGCCCACGACCGATCAATTGGATTCTTTTCAGAAAACATATTCCGCTTTTATCGATGGCATCGACACTGTAATGGAGGCAATAAAAGCACAGACGTTTGAAAGGTATTTGGGCCTCTACGCGCACTACTATGAAAACGAAACCAAATCAGGTACCCCACCACTGGGCATTACCACAATGGACAAACATTTTGTTACGCTACAAGATGTTTTGTATCTCCGGATCTTAGACCACGACACCATCAAAATCCCCATACACTACACCATCGATACCGAGCATGGCCTCGAGATAAAACTGAATGCTAATCGTATTGTAGCCATAGGGGGAATAGCGGAAACGTGAACGATAGCGTTCTCTTTTATGCGCTCCCAAAATTAGGGCGCCCTTTGGTTGATAATTATTTATAACTCCCTTTTTTTATAACGGCCCAACTTGTAACGATGCGCTATATTTATCTCTGCAAACTGCGATACGCACAAGCGCCAATAATCCCATGAAACAATACCACGACTTACTGCACCACGTACTTGAAAACGGCTATCAGAAAGGGGACCGTACAGGTACTGGAACCAAAAGTGTGTTCGGATACCAAATGCGGTTCGACCTCAGCGAAGGCTTCCCCATGGTGACCACTAAAAAATTACACCTTAAATCCATTATTTACGAACTGTTGTGGTTCTTGAAAGGCGATACCAATGTCGGTTACCTGCAAGAAAATGGTGTCCGTATTTGGAACGAATGGGCCGATGAAAATGGCGACTTAGGTCCTGTTTACGGGAAGCAATGGCGCAACTGGAACAACGACGAGATCGATCAGATCAAGGAGGTGGTCCACACTTTAAAAAACAATCCCAATAGCCGACGCATGTTGGTTTCTGCCTGGAACCCCAGCGTGTTACCGGATACTTCCAAATCCTTTTCCGAGAACGTGGCGAACGGCAAAGCGGCATTACCGCCGTGCCATGCCTTTTTTCAGTTTTATGTCGCCGATGGAAAATTATCCTGCCAGCTATACCAGCGAAGTGCCGATATCTTTTTGGGCGTCCCTTTTAACATTGCCTCCTATGCACTGTTTACCATGATGATGGCCCAAGTGTGTGGATACGCCGCCGGTGATTTTGTACACACCTTCGGTGACGCACACATCTACAACAACCACATGGACCAAGTACAACTGCAATTGGGTCGCGAACCTCGGCCGTTGCCCAAAATGATCCTAAATCCGGAAAAGACCAATATTCTTGACTTTAGCTTTGAAGACTTTACTTTGGTGGATTACAACCCGCATCCGCACATTAAAGGCGTGGTTGCCATTTGAGTTGGCCATAGCATTTTATCCTATTGGCATATCCAAAAAGAAGTCACCTTTGACCTAAATTGTAACGACCACAGAATGTTATTTGTTCCGGCAAACACATCCGTGTACGTGGCAACCATAAAAATGAAGGTATTTGAGGTCCGTTTTAACCATTTTTTGACCTTTTTGGAGCCATAGCAACCGTAAGGTTCTTCGTATCTTTAGGGTTTACAACATGACTTATGATACTTACCGATTCGCTCGTGACCTTCTTTTTGGAAACACGGGCCCATACCGAAAACATTTGTGAGCCATTGGAAATAGAAGACTACGTGGTACAACCCATCGTAGATGTTTCGCCCCCTAAATGGCATTTGGGGCATACCACCTGGTTTTTCGAGGAATTTATTTTAAAGCCCCATGCGAACGATTATCGTATTTTCAATGATGATTTTTCCTTTGTATTCAATAGCTACTATGAGTCCGTGGGAAAACGGGTAGTTCGCGCAGATCGCGGAAACCTATCGCGGCCCTCGGTAAAAAAAGTATACGAATACCGATCCCATGTAACCAAGGCCATGACCGCCCTGTTCGAACGGGAACAACCAAAAGCGGTTTGGGAGCTATTGGAAATCGGTATCCACCACGAAAAACAACATCAAGAACTATTACTGACCGACATTAAGTATATTTTGGGCAACAACCCCTTGTTACCGGTATATTCCGATGCTTTCCGCGAACATGTTCCTGAAACGCAAGAAGCGGAATGGATCAATATGGACAAAGGCGTTTATGAGATCGGACATGCCTCGGATGCCTTTTGTTACGACAACGAATTGGGAAGGCACAAGGTATACCTGAATGCCTTTAACATAGCGAACAAACTGGTAACCAACGGCGAATTTATGGCGTTTGTTCTGGACGGTGGGTACACCCGTTTCGACCTTTGGCACGCCGAGGGATGGGACTGGGTACAAAAAAATGGGATAACCGCCCCTTTATACTGGCACAATATCGACGGGGAATGGCATCATTATACCCTTTTAGGATTACAAAAAGTACCGTTGGAGGCCCAGGTGACCCATATCTCCTATTTTGAGGCCTTCGCCTTTGCCCAATGGAAAGGGAGCCGATTGCCTACCGAGTTCGAATGGGAATCGGCGCAGGCACATTTTAATTGGGGAAGTCGATGGGAATGGACCGAAAGTGCCTATTTGCCCTACCCTGGCTACCAAAAAGCGGCCGGTGCCCTTGGGGAATACAATGGAAAGTTTATGGTCAACCAAAAAGTATTGCGGGGCGGCTCCGTGGCAACGCCCATCGAACATACACGACCGACCTATAGGAACTTTTTTCAGACCGACCTGCGATGGCAGTTTACGGGTTTTCGACTGGTACAACAGTAATTTTAAATATCGAACTCGTTTAAACTTTCTCCATTTGCTAAAAAATTGCCCTTTTTCGTCCGTTCTTTGCCTTTTTTTCTTTCCGTAGCCATGCTATGCAACTCAAAAAAGCCTTCGAATGGCCAAAAAATGACTAATTTTCGCTTAAACGCAAAAAGTTTAAACGAGTTCATCATACGCATACTTTTAATACCCTTTACGACATAACTTTTATGCAAACACAGCTTACAACATCTTTTGATACCCCTTTTGAAGAGGAAGTCTATCAGGGACTTATGGCATATCCCAAACACTTGTCCAGCAAATATTTTTATGATGCCGAGGGCGACGCGCTTTTTCAGCAAATCATGGATATGCCCGAATATTATTTGACCGATAGGGAGTTTGAAATTTTTGACACGTACAAACAGGAAATCTGCAATACCTTTAGCAGCGGAGGTGAACCTTTTAACTTAATAGAATTGGGCGCCGGTGACGGTAAGAAAACCAAAATTCTGCTCAAACAATTGGTCGACAGCGGCATCAAATTTACCTACGAACCCATTGACATCAGCCAAAATGTGCTCGACGGTCTGGAAAACTCCTTAAAACGAGAACTTCCAGAGCTTGCTGTGGCCACCCAACAAGGCACCTATTTTGAAGCCTTAAAAAAAATCAACGCCAAGGACGGTACCCGAAAGGTTATTCTCTTTTTAGGGTCGAATATTGGTAATCTGTTGCATCCACAAGCGATCAGCTTTTTAAAACAGGTACAAGGGTTAATGGCCCCTGGCGACCTTTTCTTTATCGGACTCGACCAAAAGAAACATCCGCAAACCATTTTGGATGCGTATAACGACCCCACCGGAATTACGGCGGCCTTTAATAAAAATGTTCTGAAACGCATCAATACGGAATTACAGGCAGATTTTGACCTGGATGCTTTCCTGCATTGGGAGGTGTATGACCCCGAGTCGGGTACCGCTAAAAGCTATTTGGTAGCCAACAGCCCACAAACCGTAAACATTAAAAAACTTGGACTCACTGTAGGCTTTAAGAAATGGGAAACCATTCATACCGAAATATCCCAGAAATACGATGACGAGACCGTTACATGGCTTTCTGAAAAATCAGGATTTCGGATAACGGAACAGTTCACAGATGTTGACGGACAATTTAAAAATTATCTTTTTGAAAAACGATAGCCTCAAAAGGCAGGTCTTACTGAATAACACTTATAATTTATAACATTTTATGAAAGCGATATGGAATAACACGGTCATTGCGGAGAGCGATGATACCGTAGTCGTAGAGAACAATCACTATTTTCCAGCGGAAAGCATTAAAAAAGAGTTTTTTTCGGAAAGTAATACCCATACCACCTGCCCTTGGAAAGGCGTTGCCTCTTACTACACCTTGGAAGTCGCGGGCAAAACAAACGAAGACGCTGCATGGTACTATCCGGAAGTAAGCGAATTGGCCAAAGGCATCAAAGGTCGTGTCGCCTTTTGGAAAGGGGTAACCATTGAAGCATAGGGTGCTATAGGTTATTGGTAAGTTGGGGAATCCCTGGACGATGAGCACAAAAAAACCGGATGCTCCGTTAAGAAAAGGACATCCGGTCTTTGTTTTTTGTTGGAATTCCGTTATAGCTTATAGCTCAATAACGGCATTTTCAGATCCAGCGTAATCGTTCCACTGGTAACGGTCCGCTTCGGCTTCGTTCACATAATCACCGTCGATGATGTATTTGAACTCGTAACTTCCCTCTTTTGGAAGTTCAAAGGTACCTTTGAAATTACCGTTTTTAAGTTTTTTCAAGGTGCTCCCTTTTGGGTTCCAATTGTTAAAATCGCCTACAACGGCTACTTTTTTAGCTTCTTCCGCAGGTACGGTGAAGGTTACTTTGCATACTGGTTTGGTCTTCAAATATTGTTTAGCTACTGCCATGATTTCAAATTTTAAAATTTTTGACAAAATTAGGGCATAAATAACCTAGCATCCAATGACTTAGGTCAGTTTTATCAATTTGGTAATATTTTCCTTACTTTTAAATAGCTTCAACAAAAAAACCACGTTGAATTTTAGAAGTGTTCAAACCCTATTCCCTTGTTTTTAAGATTTTTACAATGGCATCAATGTCTTTTTCGGTGTTATAAAAGTGAAAACTCACCCGAACACCCCCTCCGCGTTGCGAACAGATCACCCCGCTCTTCTGCAATTTTTTAAACGTATTTTCATCGGCTCTAAGGTTAAAAATAGTACTGTGCTCGGTTTTTGAAACGACAACATCGGACAGTAATTTTAATTCAGAGAACGCTTTTTTCGCCTTTTGTGATAGTTCCTTTAAACGCTTTTCTATTTTCCCCATCCCGATTCCCATTAAAAACTCCAACGATACCCGAAGACTTCCAAAATTAAGGGTATCCAAATGTCCGGGCTCCAATCTTTTCGCCAAACCAATGTCGTCCCTACCTTCCAGATCTCCAGCAGCGGCATTGAACCCCGTGGAGGGGGACCGTAGTGCTTCTTCCACACCGTCCTTGAGCAAAACGAATCCATTTCCATATCCGGCCAACAGCCATTTATAGGCACTGGCCCCTAACACATCAAAAGGTCCTTCTTCAAAGTTAAAATCCACCGTACCACAAAACTGGGTGCCATCGGCTATGAGCAACAGTTCCGGATGTTCCTTTTTTAATTCCCTTAAAAATTCGATGTCCATGGCAATCCCGTCCACCCACTGTACCACGCTAAAGGCGAAAACGGTAATCCCTTCCTCGAGTATCAGCTTCCGTATCCGGTCTTCAAAACGGTCATTGGTGTCAACGTATAAACAATTGAACCCTCTATCTTCAAATGGCCAATTTACCGATGGGTAATCGTCTTCAAGCAATAGCACCTTACTCTTTAGATCAAGCCCTTCCAATAGAAGGTTGAGTCCAATGGAGAAATTGGGTACTAGGGCGATATTTTCCGTTTTACAATGAAAGAACCGCCCGACCGTTTCCCTGACTTTTGGAATATCCCGCACCATTGCGTTCATTTTCATGTTACTGCCACCTTCCAAAAACTGCTGATCGTGTCGGTGCCGCCATGCTACCAAATCCGTGTACATTAAACCCGACGCCGCGGTATTGGCATAAATCCCTTGCGATAAAACCGGAAAGTGTTTTTGATAATCGTCCATAATACCATTAAAAAGGCGTTTGCCGTATATTTGTTCCTAAAGATACTGGAAACCGATGTTCTCCAAAAACAAAAATATCCCGAGCCTTGACCTTGAGCAGCATGATGTTCTTGAACATGCCCAAAAGCGGATCAGGCAAAAAAAACGACTGTATTCCCACTTTGTCATTTTCCTTATCGGGAGTGTTTTTCTAGTACTCATCAACAAAATTTTAAAGTACGGTGCGGACTATGATTGGTTTATATGGGCGATAACCTTTTGGGCGTTTTTGTTCGTTATCCATGCTTTTAACGTACTGGTCACCCACAAGTTTATGGGAACCGACTGGGAGCGACGGCAACGGGAAAGGCTGGTCGCCAAACAAAAAAAGCGCATCGCCGAAATACAAAAGGAAATCGAGACCGATTTTCCGTTATCCAACATCAACAAAAAAGAGGGGGCCAATAGTAACGATAGTGCTCAAGACGCTTTGTAGCAGAAATTGTTTTAAAAGACACTTTTTGTTCGTACCATTATCATCATGTGAAAATAGCATATGGCAAAGTTAATACTGATAGCGGCGGCGGCCGAGAATAACGCACTCGGGAAAGACAATGAGCTGCTTTGGCATTTGCCCGACGATTTTAAGCATTTTAAAACAAAAACGATGGGGCATACCATAATCATGGGCCGCAAAACGTTCCAGAGTTTTCCCAAGCCCCTGCCCAAACGTCGACATATTGTTATTTCCCGAAATACGGACTACACCATCGAACACGAAAGTTGTGAGGTAACCCATTCTTTGGAAGCGGCCATCGCAAAAGTGGCCGACGAGGAGGTGGTATATATTATCGGTGGTGGTGAGATATACAAACAAGCGGAGCCTTTGGCCGATGGTATCGAACTGACACGCGTACATACCGTTTTTAAGGATGCGGACACTTTTTTTCCCGAGTTAGCGGAGCAAAACTGGGAACTGACGTCCGAAACATTGCATCCTAAAGACGAGCGCCACGCCTTTGCCTTCACTTTTTTATCTTACCGTAGAAAGTTGCCGGTCAAATAAAACACCTAAAAATCGAGTTCGGATACCGTTACCTCCGTTGCCGTTCCCGACACAAAACGGTTTAAAATAGTGGCATCCGCGTTGGTATAGAAAACACCATTTCCTTTTTTTTGGTCCTTGTTCAACAATGCTCTTTCTGTCAACACTGCCTTTGTTTGACGGGCCACCGCTTCGCCGGAATCGATAATTTTCACATGGGCCGGTAACAACTTACGCAACAAGGGAATCAAATAAGGATAATGGGTACACCCCAGCACCAAATGATCGATACCCGCCACGAGCATTGGGGCCAAATATTCCTTTAAAAGGGATTCCGTTTTGGGTGATTCCGCTTCGTATGCCTCGATCAAGGGTACCAAACCGGCACCTTCCTGTTCGATAATGGCAATATCGGCGGCATGTAGTTCGGAAGTGCTATGAAAAAGGGCACTGCTCAAGGTACCTTTGGTGGCCAATACCCCTACCACTTTTGACTTGGATTTTAAGGCCGCGGGCTTTATTGCGGGCTCAATGCCGATAAAGGGTACGTTATACGAAGTACGAAGATGGGCAATAGCATTGGTTGTTGCCGTATTGCAGGCGACCACCACCGCCTTGCAATCCATTTTTAACAACAGTTCGGTGTTTTTAATGCTCAATCGCTTTATTTCCGCTTCAGCTTTGGCACCGTACGGGGCATTGGCACTATCGGCAAGATAAATGGTATGCTCATTGGGCAAAAGGGTGATGATTTCCCTCCAAATGGAAGTACCTCCAACTCCAGAATCAAAAATACCTACGGGACGTTTATCCATTTGTTAGCGCTTATTCCAGAACCTCCGAAATAGGGTTGCCCGTTGTTCCATTAGGAAAGGAAATACCCAGGAGTGTGGCCATTGTAGGGGCAATATCGGGTATTTCGGTCCGGTTAACCGTGCTACCGCTACGGATTCCCATTCCATAGAACAACAGCGGAACATGGGTGTCGTATACCTGTGGAGAACCATGGGTAGACCCTGTAACGCCATAGGTGACCATACCGGGGCGCAATACTACCAATACATCTCCCGAACGTTTTTGATGGTAACCGTTCTGCAAAATATACGGAATGCCCTTCACATAATTATTATTACGCATTTGTACTCCCGTATACACCCGGTCGATGCCTTCGTAGGTAAGCAATTCGGTGGCCATACGTTCCTGTACCTTTCCCAGGTCCAAATCCAGATTGTTCACGATCTTGTGGTCCAAAAAGAACTGATCGTTCGAAAAATTCTTAACGATGTCCTTGGTACCATATGTATACTGTAAAAAGGTGCCGAAGCGTTCTTTTAGCGCGTCCCATTCCATATAGCCCGCAGGCAGTTTTCTTGATTTGAGATAAGCGGGCACGTCAATGGCACCATGATCGGCCGTTAAAAAAACGGTATAGGTCCCGTCACCTACTTTTTTGTCAAGCCCTTTGAACAGTCGTTCCAGATCCTGATCCAAACGCAAATAGGTATCCTGTATTTCCTTTGAATTTACCCCGTAATGATGTCCTACATAATCGGTACTGGAAAAACTCACTGCCAAAAAATCGGTAATGGCGTCCTGTCCCAAATTTTCACCGGATAGGGCCGCCAGAGCAAAATCGGCCGTTAGACTGTTCCCATAAGGGGTCGGCCTAATGATATCGAACTGATTGTTAGCCCCCCACAATGTAGGCAGGTCATGAGGAAACGTAGGACTTTTTTCCCCTTCGAAAAGGGACTCGAACGGATTGTTGTCCAAACCACTTTCCGTGTAGCTGTTCAAGGCTTTGAGCGCGGTCCACGGCTTTTTATATTGTTCCGCCGCGTTGGAAGCATTAAAGTCGGTTACCCATTTGGGCAATTCGTTCATGTAATATGTACTGCTGATCCAATGGCCTTCCTCCATACCGTGAAACCAGTATGCGGCATTGGCCGTAAACCCTCCGGGAAGTACGGCTCCCCGATCTTTTAAGGCAATGGCAATGGTTTTGCCCCGCATTTGGGTATGCAGCCGAAGTTCATCGGTAATGGTACTGACCAACATTCGCTTGGGCGACATGCGACCGGTATCGGAATCGGTACCTACAGCGGTATATTCGTTATCGGAGGCACAATACACCTCGGTAGCACTTCCCTTTTCGTACCAATTGTTGCCAATAATACCGTGGGTAGCCGGGGTGGTACCGGTATATATGGAAGCATGTCCGGGACCGGTACTGGTGGGCGAATAATTAAAGTGATTGTTTTTACAATTGAACCCATTGTTTACCAACCGTTTGAAACCCCCATCACCATAATGGTCCCAAAACCGGGTCAGGTAATCATAGCGCATTTGATCTACTACGATACCGACGACCAGTTTGGGCCGCACCTTCATTTCTGAAGCCGTAGTAGCCTTGGAACCGTTTTTGGATTTTCGTTGCGAAAAGGTGTTATGTGTAGTGAAAAACAAGAAAAAAAACAGTAGGGTAATCCAAGGGGCATTCTTTAACATTCCAGTATCTATTAAGGGTATAAAAGTAAGTAAATTCAATCTTAATATTTTAAATCAAGGTTAAATGATAGCCTTTATTGTTATTTTTACCCGAAGAAGTCAATTTTTGTTTCATGAACTATCTTGCTCAAATCGGCAGTTACTTTTTAATGCTGCGTGAAGTCTTTAAAAAGCCGACAAAATGGCGTATAATGAAGACGCTGATCCTTAAGGAAATCGATGAGCTCGTATACAGTTCTTTGGGCATCATCATTTTTATATCCTTTTTTATCGGTGCGGTAGTGACCATACAGACCGCCCTGAACCTTAACAATCCGCTGATACCAAAAAATCTCATTGCCTTTGCCACCCGGCAATCCGTTATTTTAGAATTCGCCCCCACTTTTGTTTCAATTATCATGGCGGGCAAGGTAGGATCTTACATCACCTCCAGCATTGGTACCATGCGGGTAACCGAACAGATCGATGCCTTGGAGGTAATGGGGGTAAATGCCTTGAATTATTTGGTTTTCCCAAAGATCATTGCAATGTTGTTTTACCCTTTTGCAATCGCTATAGCCATGTACGTCGGTATTTTCGGGGGTTGGCTTGCCGGGGTATTCGGTGGTTTTTTAACCAATGCCGATTTCGTAACAGGTCTAACACTTGATTTCATCCCTTTTCACATCGCCTATGCCTTTATAAAAACCTTGCTCTTTGCCATTGTAATTGCCACCGTACCCGCTTTTCACGGTTTTTATATGAAAGGGGGGGCGCTAGAGGTGGGTAAAGCCAGTACCACGGCCTTTGTTTGGACGAGTGTGGTGATCATTATTCTCAATTATATACTAACACAACTTTTATTAGGCTAATGATCGAAGTAAAGGACATTCATAAATCGTTTGGGGAAGCCCATATTTTAAAGGGAATTACCACCACTTTCGAAAAGGGAAAGACCAATTTGGTAATCGGGCAGAGCGGTTCCGGTAAAACAGTATTCCTTAAATGTCTGTTGGGCCTTTTTTCGCCAGAGGTGGGCGATATTGTTTATGATGATAAAGTGTACGCCAACCTCAGTGGGGACGAACAACGTGATCTTCGACAGGAAATGGGCATGGTTTTTCAGGGAAGTGCATTGTTCGATAGCCTTACCGTGGCCGGGAACGTTCAGTTCCCTTTGGAAATGTTTACCAAGCAATCCAAATCTGAAATGCAAGATCGGGTAGATACGGTATTGAAAAGGGTCAACTTGATCGATGCCCATCATAAATTTCCCTCCGAAATTTCAGGAGGTATGCAAAAGCGGGTTGCCATTGCAAGGGCAATCGTAATGAACCCAAAATACCTCTTTTGCGACGAACCCAACTCGGGTCTTGATCCCAAAACGGCAATCCTTATCGACAACTTGATCAAAGAGATCACCGAAGAATACCACATCGTGACCATCATCAACACCCATGATATGAATTCGGTAATGCAGATAGGGGAAAAAATTCTCTTTCTCAAAAACGGATTAAAAGAATGGGAAGGCACCAAACATGAAATTTTCAAGACCGACAACGAAGCGGTAACCGGTTTTGTCTATTCTTCGGACCTTTTTAAAAAAGTGCGGCAAATGTATATCGAGGAACGGAACTGATATTTTATCGTAATCATTTCAACCAGATGAGCACGGAAAACCCGGGCAAAACTTCAAAACATTCTCTTTACCACACATACAATATCCGATGAAACCCCCGTTTATGAAAAGTACAATGGTGTCTTCTCAAGTCTCTTTTGAGATTTTCATGAAACCTAGACCTGGACACCGACAATTAAGAGATTAAAGAAAAAACCAACAGCGATCGACAAAAAAGTATACCCTATGAGCAAAATTCCCATTCTAATTTCATGTGTCTTTTTATTGCTTTTGGGCCATTCGTGCCAGCCTTCGGATTCGTTCGAGGAGAGCGCAACGCTTTCTGAATACTTGCAGAACAATACTTCCAAGTCCATTGAAGCGCTTCATACCGCTCTCGAATCCGATATCGCTTATTTGGATACCGTGTTAGGGGATGCCGAAAACACACAACTGTATTTTTCATTTGGTTTCTCGGCCGGCGGAAACGGGAACGACGAGACCGATTTTGATATTGCAGCACCGCTCGAAGTCCGTAATATAAAGGACTCCATTGCGTTGGCCTTTGCCGAGGATATCGAAGATTTGAGCATGGGGCAAGACTTCATACATCCCAACTCGGAACTGCACGTGGACTATCCGGACGCGGTAGACGGTGGTATCATTACCGCTGATTTTGACACGATTTTTTTTGAAGGCAAAACAGTACCCCTTAAGGCGATAGGACTGCAAAACGTAGATAGTGCAATGGTGACGCTAAAGTATTTGTTTCCGACCGAGATCGAACGTTTGGAACTATCGTCCGATGCTGATGTCGCCAGTATGGATAAAATAACCGAAATCGATCTTTTTAAGGGAAACGAGGTAGAATTTTCAATGCCACAGTTGCAGTATCAAAAAGTATTGGGATACCAAGCCGTAACGGCCGATAACCGATTGATGGACCATACCGCTTCCTCCTCTTTTCCGTTGACCGTCGTCCGACATGAGGTATTGGATCGACTTACACGTACCCTAGACCTCATGAAACAGGCCACAGACCTAAAAAGTGCCCCTGAGGCGATAGCGTTGTTACAACAAATACCGGAAACCGTTTTTGAAGATCACGTTATGCTAAATCAAATGAAAGCGGATGTCAAAACTTTTGAAGACGCCCCAGTAGAAGAAATGATTTCGGGCATCAAGCAACTCATTGAAGACCATCACCAGGTCCTTGCTCCGGAGAAACAGTCCATTAGCCTCGGGTTTCCCGCAACCGTCGCAACACTCTATGTATACATCGCCAAAGAATACGATAGCATTTCCAAAAGGAACATTGCCCATAATTCGCCATTGGAAGCGAACACCTTTATCCCATATATGGATTCCATCACCCAAAAATATGGCTTGGCGGATACCAAAGGTAATGTTCTCATAGCCGCCCGATTTAAAAATGAGTTATTACAGGTAGATGGAAGTAATTATTTTAATAGCTACCCCAGGAACAGCTATTTTTTAAATGTGGACAAAAAGGAGTTGATCGAAATCCAGCACAAATCCTTTGTGAAAAAGATGGATGAGGAGCGCTCTATTTTTAAGGATAGTCTGGACTATTGGGGTGTTTTAAAAAACAATACCGAAGTCGTACTCCCGTTTCAATTCGATAATATAGAACCTATAGGAAATTCCTTTGCCGTGATGAAATCGTTGCGGGGGCGTGCGCGCCGCTCCATCTTGAATGCCAAAGCCGAACCATTGATCGAGAATTTGAGGGACGTTACCGTGGCGGACAATGAAAACATGGCACTGGTGGAAACCAAGGACAGAAAGATGGGTTTGATCGATGGTGACGGAAACTACAAAATAACACCTCAGGAGTATGCATTGGGTTTTACCGAAAACAATTCCCTCCTCACCTATACCTCTGGTCGTTACAAAGGATTGATGACAGCCGATGGGCAACCGTTAACGGAAGAAAAGTATCGAGAAATATATGTTGACGAGGGCAATTATATACTGGTTGAAGATGGTACCGATTTCATGTTCAAATTCCTTCAACTCGACGGAACATCGGCCATACCGGGCCAGTATGAGGATGCGTTCAGCTTTATTGGCGACAGGGCTTTGGTAGCAGTCGAAGACGGGGTTTGGGCCTTTATAGACAAACAAGGGACTATCGTAACCAAAATCCCCGAAAGTGCCGGCGACTTAATAGACATCAAAGGGGAAAATGAGGAAACCCGGTACGTTTTCAGAAAAAACACCTATGATGCCCAAGGCAAAGCACTCCAAAACTAAATATCCTTATCCTATGATTATAAAACGTATTCAAAATACCGTTTTCAAAAAGCGGCTGGTACTGTTCTTGGGCGTGGTACTCGTGTCCTGCGGTCAACAGAACAAAGACGTCCATTTCGGGGAAGCCCCTTTGCAACTGAACGGATTTAATTTTGATTTGGATATCCCAAACTTTTTTAATGACGAGGCCTATTTCAGGCACAAAGCGGACATCTCTATGCGGGCCGAAGAGGAAATGGTGGAACTGGACGACCAAGACGAACCTTTCGAATATGTGCGGTACAGCCAATCGTCCTTTTCTTCGGACACCAAAGTGGCCGCGTATGGGGATCTGGTGTTTCGGAAAATTCTTTTATGTACGGATCTTGCAGATGAAAACACCTATCTCGTAGGGGCACAACAAGAAGACCTGACCGCATCGGATATCGATAAACTGGTAAACAACTTAAAAAAGGACTACGGTACGCCCACCCCATATATTGATATTGAGAAAAAAAATGACAGGGCCTCCTATGAGTGGTACTTAGAAGACAAAGTGGTAAAATTGGTTTTGAACGTGCAAACCACATCGGATATGGAAGAAGCACCCGAAGACGGTTGGCAACGCATACTGTATGACAATGAAGAAGATTTGAGTGCTACCCTATTTATAGCGACCAAGCAGTTTGATCAGGTCATGCAAGAGGCCTATTCCTTTAGTGGAATGCTGGTTTATTATCGATAAAACGATCCGATCGAGACCATATTGTAAAGGACAAAAGACAAGCTCAAGTGTCAAACTCAAATTCAAACACAAAAATCAAATTCAAATTCAAATTCAAAATTACTAGGAATACCTACTAGCCACTTTTTACTCACTGCACTAATTACTGCAAACTACCAATCGCCAATGCGAACTGATAATTGCTAATTGAAAAAGGAACAAAGACGAAAGACAAGTTCAAGCTCAAGTTCAAAATCACCCGCTCACTATTCCCTTTCTTCACAATGCTACCTACTCAATACTTTGTACTAACTACTTTATACTTATTTGAAAAAGGACCGCTGCGCTGAAGGAAAGTTCAAACTCAAGTATCAAATTCAAGTGCAAACGCGAGCGAACAAATTTTCACTCACCACTTTTTACTAGGGCGTGTTAACACAAAATAGGTATCTTTGTTAAATGGAATTGACGGATACCCAATTTGAAACGATCAGCTCT
>NZ_JBNGOP010000031.1:0-63038 GCF_050589625.1 Maribacter sp. 2-571
CACGGACTGTTCTATGGTGATGCTATAGCCCGATTTGGGAAGGAAGGTCTCCCCGCCGACGATCAAGGTGATCTTTACGATTTTTGACATGTGTGCGCTTTGGTTTGTAATAGGTTTTTCTGAAATAATTTTGTAAGGGTACCCCTGCTATACTATACGGTAGCTTCCCTGTAAATAGTTTGATCCTATCGATGAAAAGGTCTAATTTTCGGTCAACGGTCATCACCGCTGAGCAATCGGGTATTTGGAAGGGCTTATACCATCTTAACTTTGAAACAGCACTGATAAATCGTTTCTTTATCAGCTCTTTTTTGTTAAAAAAATATAACCGTAGTTAAGGCTATGCTTAGATCCCCGTTCAAGCTGGGGACAGGCTTTTTGCCTCGAACAACTAAAAACTAATTCAATTTCTATACGCGCCATTTCAAAGTTAAAATGGTATTACTTCAAGTAAAGATCCATGGCCCCGGTAATATTCAATGGTCCAAATTGTTCGTCCATGTCGTTGGCCTGTACAAATTTAATGTAGTACATATCCTCATATTCCTGAGGAAGCGAGGGGAGTAGTTTTAAATCCCCATCCGGTGTTTTTTTAAATAATTTTCCAGAACTGTCCATGTAGATGCGAAGGGCCGGACCGTCTGTTTTGGACTTTTTGTTCATAAGCTGTTTTTTTGTTCGGCCGATTCCCAAATGGATAGCTACTAGACCAATGTCAGGATAAAGTTAAAAAAAGGAGTGGGAAACAGGGACCAAAAAGACATTTGTTCTACCGGTTTAACGCATTGGTCACAAGTATTGGTTGAAAGGATACACTTTCGTGCAAGCCTTCCCTACAAGTACTAGAAGCTTCAAATCTTAAGTTATTAGGTAGTCGAACATCTCAGTCCGCAATTTTTATGGATTATAAAGTAACTAACCGCTTACTGCTACTTTAAAGTAAGGTTGAAAAAGTATTTCATTCTCTTCCAATAATTTTTTGCGTTTTGGATGCATAGCGGTTCAGTTATAGGTGTTTTTCGCTTGAGAATGATTTTTGTCGGAAAACGGTACCGTTTTTGGACATGATGACCAACGCACTTTGGCATAAATTGCAAGTGATGGACAATTGTTTGGGCCGTAAACAACAAATCCAAAACGGCTCATTCCATTGACGCACAATAACATCACTTTTTGCAATTGATATAATTTTTGGCGAGAATTGTAGTTAACAACATAAGAACGGTCCTAATGTATACGATATGAACGATATAAAACGAGCAAAATGGTTGGTGTGGACCATTATGTTGCTGCTATTTACGTACGGTGGTTATTCCCAACAATGCAACCTGAACGTCACCGGCGGCAATTCTGTTGAGATTACAGAAATGTTTCAATTGAATGCTGCCCAAAAGGCTACATTGGAAACCTTGAGCGGCGATTTCGCGTTGCTTCGAAAAGATGTGGAGGACCAAATTCAAAAATTGTTTCAAGATCATCCGCAAAGTACCCAAGAAGAATTGACCACGCTTTCAGCGAAATACAAAATGTTACAACAGAAAATGGTAAAGGCCTCTTGGGAAGCCGATAAGAGTTTTTTACAGGGGTTGAATCCGAAACAATATCAGCTGTATCTGGACCTTTGTGCCGAGGCCATTTTGGAACCTATAAAAGTAACACCGGTCATCTACACCGATAGCATTCCTCCAAAGAAAGAATAATCTTAAGCAATACGTTTGTTTAGGGTTTTGAAAATACTGTTAATCGTTTAACTAGGTAGGTAATTTTCTACGGCCTTCATATTCTGCGCTTTCCACTACTGATCGATAATTTTTGGTGAAAGACGATTGTTGAACAACACTGTTAAAAAATCGCCTTAAATAAAACAGTAAATGGGATGTAGTTTGTACTTTTGACAAAATCCTACCCCAAATTATGTACAAGTTTGTCCTACGTCCTTTCCTTTTTATGCTAGACCCGGAGAGGGTACATCATCTTAGTTTTTGGATGATAAAACTATTGTCAAAACTTGGTTTTTCCGGACTGTTTCGATCACTATACACCATTAAGGACGAACGGTTGCAACGAGAGGTGTTCGGAATACGATTTGATAATCCGGTAGGTTTGGCGGCAGGCTTCGATAAGGACGCCAAGTTATATAATGAACTGAGCGATTTCGGTTTTGGATTTATCGAAATAGGAACGTTGACCCCAAAACCGCAAGAAGGGAATCCCAAAAAAAGACTTTTTCGATTAAAACCCGACGAGGCCATTATCAATAGAATGGGATTTAACAATCAGGGCGTTTTTGATGCCGTAGAAAAATTGAAGAAAAAACATCGGGTAATCATTGGTGGGAACATTGGAAAAAATAAGATTACCCCGAACAATATGGCGATCAAGGACTACCTGATCTGTTTTGATGCCCTTTTCGATCATGTCGATTATTTTGTGGTAAACGTAAGTTCTCCAAATACGCCCGGTTTAAGGGAATTGCAGGATAAGGAACCGTTGACCCAGTTGCTGCTGGAAATAAAAAAGGAAAACGTTAAGGTGGCCGCCAAGAGCAAGGAAGGAAAGGAAAAACCTATTTTGTTGAAGATAGCTCCGGACCTGACGAACGACCAGCTCAGGGATATCATCAAAATAGTAAATGTCACTAAAATTGATGGGGTAATTGCGACCAATACTACCTTGGACCGTCGTAATTTGCGATCGGAACTCGTATTTACGGAAGAAAAAGGAGGGCTTAGTGGAAAGCCATTGCGGAACCGAAGCACCGAAGTGATTCGATTTTTGGCCGAAAATAGCGGAAAATCCTTTCCTATAATAGGAGTGGGCGGCATTATGACCGCTGAGGACGCCCTTGAAAAACTGGATGCCGGTGCCGATTTGGTACAGCTATGGACGGGTTTTGTATACGAGGGACCCGCACTTGTAAAACGCATCAATAAGGCCATCTTAAAACAAGCGGCGACTGAGACCTAACGGCATGTTGACTACTGCCGAACCCAATAATCCGTAACCAACACATCTTCCAAATAGGGGTTAAGCAACCCTCCAAAGGCTTTATGGTCGGGGTGGGGCAAGTAAATAGCTCTGTCCGCCTCTGTGGCAAAAGTCAGGAAAAAACAATGAGTAAATCCCTTGTCCAAACCTTCCGGGCTATTGTTCGTTCCCCATTCAAAAGCCTTGATTTCCGGTATCTTTGCCGGTAGTTCCTTAAAAGCGGTCGCTATTTCTAAAATTTTTGCATCCGAAGTGCCCTCTTTAAATTTAAAAAGGACCACATGTCGTAAAAGGGAATCCTGTTCCATCATGAAAGTGGTTTTGCCGGTATCGATTTGGTTTTGGCCCAACGCCATAAGCGTAAGGGAACATAATGCCGTAAATAAAACGGCAGCAACGGTTTGTGGTCGCATGAAATTATTTTTTGGAAAGATATGAAATTGATGGAAAGTTTGATGGAATTTGTATTTTGTTTGTTCTACAAGCCAGAAATAGCGGGATTACAAGGTAACTACTAGTTACTATTTTTAATGTTTGCAATCGGTTTTAAACACGCGGGACGTGAATATGGATTACGAAATACTTACGACATTTATCGGTGCCACCCTGGTACTGGCCATCGCTCCGGGCCCTGACAACATTTATGTGTTCACACAAAGTATTTCCAATGGGCGACGAAATGGCTTGGCGACCACGGCCGGACTCATATCGGGTTGTTTGGTGCACACCACCTTATTGGCGTTTGGGGTATCGGCCGTTTTAAAGGCGAACAACAGGCTGTTCGTTTTTATCAAAGTTTTTGGTGCTTGCTATCTTATTTACCTGGCATGGCAGACCATACGGTCAAAAATGACCCTACCCCTAACCAAAGATGCCACTTCGGATAAGAATTTAGTACGACTTTTTCGGCAAGGTTTTTTAATGAACGTGTTGAACCCCAAAGTGACCCTCTTTTTTATCGCATTTTTTCCCGCGTTCCTATTCAGTGATACCATGTCGCCCTTGCTACAGTTTTATGTGCTGGGTTTGCTTTTTATGCTCGTTTCAGCAATAACGTTCGGTAGTATTGCAATGTTAGCGGGTTCCATTTCCGACCGCTTGGCAGGTAAGGTCGGTATAGGAAGTTATGTGAAATGGTTTCAAGTGGTCGTATTGCTTTCCATAGCCGCATACCTGTTGTTTTCGAACTGATGTTCGGAGTTGAAAGTGGGAATAAAGCCTATAGAAAGAAATGCCCTTGGTCGGATATACCGATCTCCGGCAATCGATAGGGCGTTACGAGTGTTGCCGTTACCACCCTTTTTCAATACCTTGTACCCATGCCGGAAACCGTAAAAGTTATCGAATGTCCTAGGGACGCCATGCAAGGAATAAAGACCTTTATTCCGACGGAAAAAAAGGTACGCTACCTACAGGCCTTGCTGGGTTGTGGCTTCGATACCATCGATTTTGGAAGTTTTGTGTCGCCCAAGGCCATTCCGCAGATGATCGATACCGCGGAGGTACTTTCCTTATTGGACCGCTCCAAAACTACAAGCAAGTTGTTGGCCATTGTGGCGAATGTTCGGGGAGCTAAAGATGCTAGTGTACACGGGGCCATAGATTATCTGGGGTATCCCTTTTCCATTTCCGAAAACTTTCAGATGCGGAACACGCATAAAACCATAGCCCAATCCGTAGCGACCCTAAAAGAAATCCATGAGATAGCCGCTGGGAGCGGAAAACAAGTGGTCACTTACATTTCTATGGGGTTCGGAAATCCGTACGGTGATCCTTGGAGCGTGGAAGTAGTGGGGGAGTGGACGGAACGACTTGCCGATATGGGGGCCAGAATTTTATCCTTGTCCGATACTGTTGGCACTTCCGACCCGGAAACCATCGATTACTTGTTTTCAAACCTGATACCCCAATATCCCGAAATCGAGTTTGGGGCCCATTTGCATACGACCCCTACCAAATGGCACGAAAAGGTCGATGCCGCCTACAAAGCCGGATGTCGTCGTTTTGACGGTGCGGTACAAGGGTTTGGCGGTTGCCCTATGGCCAAGGACGAGCTTACCGGAAATATGCCCACAGAGAAAATGCTCTCCTATTTTACGACCGAAAAAGCAAAGACCGGGGTGGATTGGATGGCTTTTGAAGCGGCATACAATAAGGCTACCGAACTCTTTTCGCAATATCACTAATCACACGGTCACTTCCTATAACAAGTCATCGAGACAGGCGTTCAATTGTAGTTGAAACAACGTGCCCTCCAAGAGGTCGCGCAATTGGCCCAGTTCGCTGGGACTAATGGCAAAGCTCAGTGTGGTCAAATGGGTTTCCAGCAAAAGGCTTCTACAGCCTTCTTTGTTTTGGCAATCCGTACATAAAGATTTGGATCTCATCAGCGCCCTGACATTTTCGGAAAATACGTTCAGCTCCTGGGCACTAAGCAGCAGTCCGGTATCCCGGAAAACCAATTGTACCTTGGCGGTGTCGCCGGTCTTCACTTTTTTCCAAAAAAAGGAGATTCCGATTTCGTTGTAATATAAGGGTTCAATATCTTGGTGCATAACGGTTGTTTTAGTAGTGTAGTATTAACCAAATAAAAGTCCGTGCCGTGCTTTACTGCATAGAGTAGCAAAGCGGTATGTTGGTAGAGGACAAGCAAGCTTCGAATACAGACCATAATAGCCGTGGTATCAAAAGCAACATCACAAACATAAAATTAATTTAGACTAATTAAAAATAATAAAATGATTTCTTTTTTTGGATGTTGTAGTTGGTTTTAGCAATCGGAGCATAAGGGCTTTGGATTTTGCAATGGGCAAAGAGCGGTCGATAGGTAATTGGTAGCTAGTGATGTAATACAAAGTAATAAGTAAAAAGGAATTGGTGGATCTTGTAAATTTAATTTTGACAGTTTACTGGTCTTTTTTTAAGTAGTACGAAGTATTCGGTACAAAGTATTCAGTATTGCGGGGAATGAATTTGACAGTCGAACTTGTCTTTGTTCTATTTTCTTTCAGCGCAGCGGTCTTTTTTCAAGTAGTACAAAGAATTCAGTATTGAGGGGAATGAATTTGACAGTTGAATTTGTCTTTGTTCTTTTCTCTTTCAGCGCAGCGGTCTTTATTCAATGAACAGTTTGCGTGGTCACTAATGAGTAAAAAAGTATGTAGTGATAACGTTTGAATTTGAATTTGAGTTTGAGTTTGACGTTTGACGTTTGAATTTGCGTTCGGTTTTGACGTTTATTTCATAAAAAAAAGCACCGCTCTCGCGGTGCTCCCTAACAATCAAAAAAGTACGCGCTTACTGTGGCATTACAACATCTTCGATGATGTGGATGACTCCATTGGAGGCTGATACATCCGTTTTGGCAATTTTACTGAAATTGCCGTTGGCATCCTTTAAATAGATTCCTCCATCTTTGCTCACTGCGGTTAAGGTACCACCGTTCAGGGTAGTCAAGGTTGCTTCCCCTTTTCCTTCCTTTAACGCTTTCGCTACATCGGCGGCCATTAACTTTCCGGATACGACATGGTAGGTAAGTATGGCCCCTAATTTTTCCTTGTTAGCCGGCTCCAACAAACTGTTCAAAGTTTTGGAGTCGATTTTTGCGAAGCCCGAATTTACCGGGGCAAATACGGTGAAAGGGCCATCACCTTTAAGGGCATCCACCAAGTCCGCCGCTTTTACCGCAGTGACCAAAGTAGAAAAATCATCTACTGACGCGGCAACATCGACAATATCTTGCGATTTTGCTTTTTGGGCGAACAACAACAGGGATAACACGGTGAAACTTACGATTAATTTTTTCATGGTTTAATTTTTACATTTTCTTAGTACAAACAACTATAGCTTGTTTTCATGAGTAGGTACACGGGCATGCTCCCTTTGGATGAGCATGCTGTTTTTTTATCATATCTTTAACCTTGAAATGCCGGCTCGGGAAACTCATATCGAATTGATCAAGCGCCTACAACAAGGTGAGCAAAGTGCGCTCTTGGGCCTGTATGACGCGTATTCCAAAGCGTTGTACGGTATCATTGTCCGCATTTGTACCCGAGAGGATATTGCCCAAGATGCGCTACAGGAAAGTTTTATAAAGATTTGGGAAAAAATCGATAGTTACGACCCGGGTAAGGGACGTTTTTACACTTGGGCCTATCGTATTGCAAAAAACACCGCGTTAAATACTGTTAGAAAAGCCACTCCGCTCATCCAAACCGATGATTTGAGTGTATATACCAATAAAACTACAGCCCTTCCTACGGACTACACGGAGTTGAACGGTGTCCTTAAAAAGTTGGAACCACACCATCGCAAAGCCATAGAGCTGGTTTATTTTAAAGGGTTGACCCATCGAGAGGCACATGAGGAAATGGCAGTTCCCTTAGGGACTTTTAAATCGTACATCCGCCAGGCGTTGGTACAGCTCCGAACGGAATACCCTAAAGAATTGTTGTTATTGTCAGTATTAGTTGAAATGATCGGACATGGATAAAAAAAAAATCTTGGAAGACGGCCTCTTGGAGCAGTACCTTCTTGGGGAACTTGACGAGGCTACCATGAAATCGGTAGCGTCGGCCATGGAGGACGATATGGAGTTACGCGCCCATTTTGAAGGACTTGAGGAGGATTTTGAGCGTATCGCCTTTGAAAATGGGATTGTCCCGCCAAAAACGGTAAGGGATGCCTTGGAGGCGCAACTTTTGGAAAGCGAACAAAAGGATGAAAAACCAATACGCTCCCTATCACAGGTCAAATCGGGTTCCAAAACGAATTTTTTGGTGGCGGCTAGTATCGCTGCAGTATTGGCCTTTGGGACATTTTGGATGTATACCCAATGGCAAACCGCGGAAAACAATTTTAAGGCACTCGAAAGCCAAACTGTTGCATTGCAAGAACGGCTGTCCCGATTGGAAAAAAACTATAGCGAAACCAGTAATCGCTACCAACAGATCAATAATCCCAATGTAATACCCTTGGTGCTGATGGGTAATGAAAAGGCACCTAACTCCAAGGCGACCGCTTATGTGAACCATAGGACCAAACAGGTTATTTTGAACGCAAAAGGGCTGCGGACCCTGGACGAGGAACATACCTATCAAATGTGGGCCGATGTGGAAGGGGAGATGATCAATATGGGTATTGTAAAAACAGGCGAAGACTATATCATTTTAAACTATATCGACCACGCCGAATCGTTGAACATCACTATTGAACCGGCCGGCGGAAACGACCATCCCACAGTGGAGAACTTGATTTCCAATGTAATCCTGTAATTAGGGTATAAAGTAGAAGGTAATCGTTGCTAGGACAGCAGTCGGTAGCGTATATTCGTTTAATAGTGCCATTGTTTCGATGCTAAGGTTTGCGTTTGTCTGGAACTTGCATTTAAACTTGAATACGGTCTTTTTTCAATGGACAGACCGCAGTAGTAGTAGGCATGATTAGTAATGAGTAAAAAGTAATTAGTAAAGTTTTGAATTTGAATTTGACGTTTGCAGTTGGATTTTGAACTCCATACTTGAACTTTTTTAGTCTATTGTCTTTTCTCTTTCAGCGCAGCGGTCTTTTTTCAATGGGCAATGAACAATTAGTAATAAACAATAAGTAATCAGTAAAAAGTGGTGAGTAAAAAGTTGTTCGCTTGATTTTGAACTTGAGACTTGAACCTTAACTTTTTTTAGTCTTTGTTCGTTGTTCTTTCAGCGTAGCGGTCTTTATTCAATTAGCAATTAGCAATTAGCAATTAGCAGTTCGTAGTAGCAGTTGGTAGTTGGCGTGGTTGGTAATGCGTAAAAAGTATATAGTAGTAAAGTTTTGAATTTGAATTTGACGTTTGTATTTGAATTTGACACTTGAGCTTGATCTTTGCACTTGCACTTAACTCGCCGGTTCTCCGTACAGATCAAAATCGGCGGCATCCGTGATCGTAATGTTAGCAAACGCTCCCTGTTTTAAATAATGCTTGGTCGCATCGATCAATACTTCATTATCCACATCCGGCGAATCGAATTCGGTTCGGCCGACAAAGTAATTGCCTTCCTTCCGATCAATAATGCATTTAAAGGTTTGTCCGATTTTTTCTTGGTTGAGTTCCCATGAAATTTGAGATTGCAATTCCATAATTTCGTTGGCCCTATCTTGCTTTACGGCTTCGGGAACATCATCGGTCAACGTATAAGCATGGGTGTTTTCTTCATGGCTATAGGTGAAACAGCCCAAACGTTCAAAACGCATGGCCGCCACCCATGCTTTTAGGGTTTGAAAGTCTTCCTCCGTTTCTCCCGGATAACCGACGATCAGAGTGGTGCGTATGGTCATTTCCGGTACAGCTGCTCGGAATTCGGTTAATAATTTGGTGGTCTTGGCTTGGGTGGTACCGCGACGCATGCTTTTTAATATGGCATCTGAAATATGTTGCAGGGGAATGTCCAAGTAGTTACATACCTTGGGTTCCCGCTTCATGACATCGAGCACATCCATGGGAAAACCGGTCGGGAAGGCATAGTGCAAACGGATCCATTCGATGCCGTCTACTTTGACCAGTTCTTCTAAAAGTTCGGCCAAATTCCTTTTCTTATATAGATCAAGACCATAATAGGTAAGGTCTTGGGCGATTAAAATAAGTTCCTTCACCCCTTTGGCGGCCAGCTTTTCGGCTTCCGTAACCAAGTCGGCTATAGGTTTGCTACGGTGTTTGCCCCGCATTATGGGGATGGCACAAAAAGAGCATGGTCGGTCGCAGCCCTCGGCAATCTTTAAATAGGCGTAATTCTTAGGGGTTGTCGTCAGGCGTTCCCCAATCAATTCGTGCTTGTAATCCGCACCGAGCGCTTTTAAAAGATTGGGAAGCTCGCTGGTGCCAAAATAGGCATCAACATCAGGAATTTCCTTTTGAAGGTCGGGTTTGTAGCGCTCACTTAGGCAGCCCGTTACAAATACCTTGTCTACGGCACCGGCTTCTTTCTTTTCTACGTACTCCAAAATGGTGTTGACACTCTCTTCCTTTGCATTGGCAATAAATCCGCAGGTATTGATCACTACAATATTGCCTTCCTCCTCATGTACCACATCTTTCTTATTGGCTTTCAATTGCCCCATGAGTACCTCTGAATCGTAGATGTTTTTGGAACAGCCGAGAGTTACGACATTGATTTTATTCTTCTTAAGGGTCTTTGTACGCATAGCTTTTAATAAGGGCGCAAAAATACGAATTGGCCGGGGAAGTATCCGGCTTTGTGAAGTAAAGTTTAGAAGGGACCGAAAGGGCTTCTGGAAAATCGCCATCCCATTTTACCTCGCCTAACGATTTGTGTTACGGGCAAAGGGGTTTTTAGCCGGGCGTATATAACGTTGTGGTGCATTCGACCACGCGCGATCTAGGGAACTAAAAACTGTCCCTTCCAATCGTTCCCTTCGCGCGTATAGTCGACCCTAATGTGGTTCGGCCGTTTGAGCTTAAGATATTCTATTTTGGTAGGATGTAATTCAAGAATGCAGAAATTATCAAGACCTTCGGAGTAGGACAGGGCATCGGGGCTGGAAATCGGACTTCCCGGCGGGGAAACCGTGGTATAATCTTTTCTGCTCGCAAGGGGAACACCGCTCCAATACCGTTTTAAGGTGTCCTCATCCGTAATACAGCGTGCAGAGGCATCCACTTTTAGTTGCAATAATTTTTTAGGATGATAGAACAGTAGGCTTGCCCTCTTGTTTTTTTTGATGTGCGTGACCTTTGTCGAACGCTGATCCGTATAGAGAAACAGCTTGAGGTCCTCCGTCACCCTTCGCAGCACAACGGTACGTAGTCTTGGATCACCCTCTTCGTCGGTCGTGGCCATGGTCATATACCGGAACGGATGTCCTTTTTTAGAAGTTCCCAGCCGTAGCTCCGTTACCAGTTCCTCAAAAAAGACATCGGTCATGTTCGCTGATTTTTTTAAAATCAAAGATATGGAAAACTGGGTCTATTCCGGTTTCAGTTGCGACGGACGTTTTGAAAAGGCCCATTTGTTGATTTTTGGTGAAATACCATTTTAACTTTGAAATAGCACTAATAAATGGTTTCTTTTCAGCTGTTCTTCGTTAAAAAATAATAACCATAGCTAAGGCTATGCTTCTTTTTTTGTCTTGAACAACCAAAAAATAACTCAATTTCTGTACCTGCCATTTCAAAGTTAAAATGGTATAAATCAACAAAAAAAAGAAAATCGGGGTAGGGTATTTTATTTATGGGTTGTTTTAACTCAAAATTACTACCAAAAAGAAAATTATAATTAGTTCAACAACAGTTCATGTGTTTAGGTTGGTTTTTTGATTTTGATTCAAAAGCCTCGACGTAGGGTCGGGGCTTTTTTTATTGGACATAAGGAGAATACCGCAAGGTTGTTCCAAAACATAGTTCCACGTGATTACCGATCGCCTTTAACGTTCACCTCTTTATATTTTGATGCCGTTTGTCACCTGGTCGGATAAAGATTTTGTACGGTTGTCTTGGGTATTTTAACAGCTGTTAAAAACCTCTTGTAAATATCCTGGAATAACTGTTTCCCAAATTTTCGATTTTCCTATTTTTGCCCATGCAAAACAAAGTCCTGATTTTAGATTTTGGTTCCCAGTACACCCAATTGATAGGGAGACGCGTTCGGGAACTCAATATTTTCTCCGAAATAAAACCCTATAACAAAGTTCCGGAAACACTGTCCGACTATAAGGCGGTCATCCTTTCAGGCTCCCCGCTATCGGTGCGTGGCGATGATGCCGCACATCCCGACCTGTCGAACATACGGGGTAAAATGCCCTTGTTGGGCATCTGTTACGGGGCGCAATACCTTGCCCATTTTAATGGCGGTAATGTGGCCAAGTCAAATACTAGGGAATACGGCCGCGCGAACTTATCTTATGTAAAGGACGGCTCGGTTTTTTTCGAAGGGATAGGGAAGGGGAGCCAAGTGTGGATGAGCCATGCCGATACCATTAAAGAATTACCCGAAAATACCACCTTATTGGCAAGTACCGACGATGTGGAATACGCCTCCTATAAGTTTGAGAACGAAGCTACTTATGGCATACAGTTTCATCCGGAAGTATACCATTCTACGGATGGAAAACAGTTGTTGGAAAATTTTTTGGTGAACATTGCGGGTATGGAGCAGACTTGGACGCCGGACGCCTTTGTGGAAAAGACGGTTGCCGAACTTAAAGAAAAGATCGGTGATGAAAAAGTGATCCTTGGACTTTCCGGTGGTGTCGATTCCTCCGTAGCTGCGGTACTATTGCACCGGGCGATCGGGAAAAACTTGCACTGCATTTTCGTGAACAACGGGCTGCTCCGTAAAAATGAGTTTGCGAGTGTTTTACAACAGTATGAAGGAATGGGCCTTAATGTAAAGGGAGTCGATGCTTCGGCACGCTTTTTGGATGATTTGGAAGGGGAGAGCGATCCCGAAACGAAACGAAAGACCATAGGCCGCGTATTTGTGGAGGTTTTTGATGATGAGTCCCAATTGGTCGATAACGCCCAGTGGTTGGCACAGGGAACTATTTATCCCGATGTCATCGAATCGGTTTCCGCTACGGGCGGCCCTTCGGCAACGATAAAAAGTCACCATAATGTTGGAGGCTTGCCCGATTATATGAAGTTAAAAGTGGTAGAGCCATTAAAAATGTTGTTTAAAGATGAGGTGCGGCGTGTCGGCGCCAGCCTGGGCATAGACAAGGCACTGTTGGGAAGGCATCCTTTCCCTGGTCCTGGTCTGGCCATTCGCATACTGGGCGATATTACCAGGGAAAAAGTGGCCATTTTGCAAGAGGTCGACCATATTTTTATACAGGGCCTTAGGGACTGGGAGTTATATGACGATGTTTGGCAGGCCGGTGCCATGCTACTTCCCGTGAACAGTGTCGGGGTCATGGGAGACGAACGTACTTATGAAAAATGTGTAGCTTTACGTGCGGTAGAAAGTACCGATGGCATGACGGCCGATTGGGTAAACCTGCCTTATGAGTTTTTACAGAAAACATCGAACGATATTATCAATAAAGTCCCCGGGGTAAATCGTGTCGTATATGATATTAGTTCAAAACCTCCGGCGACAATAGAATGGGAATAACTATGAACCAATTTGTAAAAAATATAGCCACGGTACTGTTTGTATTGGTACTTGGAAATACGGCCCTTTCGCAAAAATTTACGAGCCACAACGTGCAAGAGGGCGAAACGCTAGAAACGCTATCCAAACGTTACGGCGTGTCCCTTTCGGATATTCTCATCTATAACAAAGAGGTAAAGGTGGGGCAATCCCTTAGGCCCGGAACACTTTTGGTCATTCCTTCCGAAAAGGCTGCTACCGGCACGTCGGAGAATGTAACTTCAGATATACAGGAGGAACCAATAGGGTTTACCTCGCATCGGGTACGTAAAAAAGAAACCCTTTATGGTATCGCCAAGCGGTACCATGTGACCGAGGATGACATCAAACGCTATAATAAATCCCTGTACGCTTCTCAATTAAAGAAGAAGATGGTGTTGAAGATCCCAAAGTACAGAAGGACGAAACCGACCGAGGCCACGGTGGTAGATACCGATGCGGTATATACCTATACGGTGGCACCAAAAGAGACCCGGTGGAGCATAGCACATAAAAATGGAATTACTATCGATAGCCTATTGCAGCTCAATCCCGACCTATCGCGAACTTCCGATTACCTTAGGGAAGGGCAGCAGCTGAACCTGCCCAAAAAGCCGGGAAGCAGTATCAAGGGACAACAGGCACAACTCTACCGTTCCTATACCGTTCCTCCAAAAATGAACTTTTACCAATTGGAACAACAGTTCGGAATTAAGTCGGACGAGGTCGTTCGGCTGAACCCCGAAATTACCGAGCGGGGCGGGCTCAAGGAAGGAATGGTAATCCGACTTCCCCAAACGCAGACCGTTGCCGGGGACGTAAACACGGACAACTACATATTTTACGAGGTAAAACCAAAACAGACCGAGTTTTCGCTGACCCGTAAACTGGGGATCGGTTATAAGGAGCTGTTACGATTGAACCCGGCATTGAAAGATGGTTTGAAAGCAGGTATGATCCTTAAATTACCAAAAGGGCAAACAGGGAACTTTGAGGTTCGGAACGCTTTGGTATTGGATAAAATCGATCTTTTGGATAGTATCGATACCGGCAATCGTCCCAAGTTACTTTTTTTACTTCCCTTTCGTTTGGATCGTCTTGATCTTGCCGATACCGAGTCGGTAGAGGAAGCGATAAAGAAACGGAACGATGTAAAAGTGAGTTTAGGGCTGTATACCGGTGCCCTGATCGCCATCGACTCCATTGCGGAACTGGGCATTTCTGTCGATGTGAAGGCGCTTGACAATGAATTGGACCTCAACCGTACCAAAGAATTGCTTGCAAAAGAAAACATAGGAAGCTATAGCGCTATTGTTGGCCCCTTGGATCCCCTTTCCATTAAAGAGACGGCCATACGCTCCTCCACTAGTGGAGTGCCCCTCATCGCACCCATTCCGGTACGAAGCGAAATCAGCTTGCCCAACGTGTTTTTCAGTTATACTGGCGAAGACTTGTTACGGGAACGCATGCTGCACTACATGGATAGTTTGGCAGTGGACAAAAATATTATCGTGGTCGCGGACAAGAAAAACGAAGCGGTGCAACAGCAGCTTCTGGACCGCTATAAAGGGGCCAAAGTGGCCGTCCTCATCGAAGAAAAGAAAAACATATCGCTCCGGCTCGATAAATTTATAGCCCTGTTGTCAAAAGAAAAGGAAAACTGGGTGTTTGTGGAAACCGACAACGAAAAATTAGTGCCCAGTGTCAGCTCCATTCTTAATTCTAACAATACCAAGGACGTTAAGGTACGGATGTTCACAACGAACAAGAACAAAGCATTTGACAACGAAGCGATTTCCATATCGCATTTGTCGAATTTACGGTTTACCTATCCTTCGGTGAGTCGCGAAGTAAGTAATAATGCCTTTGTAGAACGCTATCAAGAACGTTTTGGAGATGTTCCGGATCGTTTTGCGGTACGTGGCTTTGATATTACCTATGACCTGCTGTTGAAGTTGGCCTATAAAAACGACTTGTTCGTCATCTCTAAAATGGTAGGGGAAACGGAGTATAACGGCAATAAGTTCAGCTATGAGAAAGATCCAGCTTCCGGGTATTACAATACCGCGTCCTATTTGATTACCTACGACGACATGCGGATCAAGGAAATTAAACTTTAAAAGCGGCCGTAAATCTTCTTTTAGGGTTTTTAAGAGGCGATATTGAGCGTCTTCGAAAGGACGTACGTCAACTTCTTAGAGAGGTACGCTTTGCCCAATGGGCGGTAAATGGGTGCTTGTTATTTGGGTGATTTTAAGGTAGAAATGGTATTAAAAGGGAATTGGACTATTTCTGTTGTTTGATAGCGGTTGGTGCAACGAATATTGCGTCTTCGCGAATTGCTTTATAACAAAATCGCTATACGCAAGATCCAATAGTTACGTTATACTAGTATAGGTGATGCATTGCTCCAATAATCCTAAGGGCAAATGACTTTAATAAGATATTTTTTAATCGGAATCCTTCTTTTGGGAACGACATCCAATGATGTCCCCCCGGAGCGTACCATTCGCTGGACGCCGGAGGTACGGCTTTCATGGGACAGTTTTCAAGGAAAGCCTACAGTATCGCGGGCAGCGGCGATAACCGCTAGCGGAATCTCCTACCAGTTTTCCTCAATGTATAAAAATGGAGCGGTAGCCTTGGATTTTACCGTGGATACCTTTTTCTACCCCGACAAATCATGGTTCCGGCCCGACTTATGCGATTCGGTAATCTTAGGGCACGAACAGTTGCATTTCGACATCTCGGAACTGTATGCAAGAAAAATGCGCAGACAACTTTCGGAAACACGATTTACGGAGAATGTAAAAGCTGAGGTCAAAGCGATTTACCGGCAGATCAATACCGACTTGAACGACTTTCAAAACCGATACGACGCGGAGACCAACTATTCCAGAGACCGGGAACAACAACAACGTTGGAATGTAGCTATCGCCAAGGAGCTTTCAACCGACTAATACCATTTCAAAGTTAAGATGGTATAAGGATGTGTCGAATACCGAACGAAACATGCGCCATTGCCAAAATGCCGTACGCTGTTACTTTAATTGTAGAGCGGATGTATGTCCGTAAAACTTAGAGGGAATCGTACCGTAAAATGGCAAACTCCGATTTGAGCGGTTCAAATGCCGCCATTAAACTGGGAACAAGGGCGTCGCCCAGTGCCAGGTATAATTCGGAAAAATTCTGGGTCCGTTCCTGAAGAGATCGGTTGGGGAAAAGTTGGTTTTGAAGATCTGTGATGCGCACCACTTGGTCCTTTAAGGTTCGTTTTTGCGCTTTTAAAAGACGTTTTTCAAGCTTGTCCAATCCTTTTTTCTGTTTGGCCTCCTGTGCCTTTACCGCTCCCAAAAATGAGGGGTCCGTTTTTGTTGCCAAATCATAAAGTGCCTTGAACTGTGTTTCCAAATGTTCTTTTTGTGGGGTAAAATCAATATCAATATTGGAGATTTCGCGTATTTTTTTATTGATCAGACGGTGCCGTTTTAAAAAGAGGTCTTCCAGGGCCACGTTTAGTTTTTCGGCTTTAAGTGCCTGTTTTTTGGAAACGAGTACCGCCGAATTACGGAGCAATAAAATAGGAAAGGGGACTTCCATTGCATCGAACATGGCCTTGAGTTCAAGCCAATAGGCGATTTCGCCACCACCACCGATGTAGCATAGATTGGGCAGTATCACCTCTTGATACAAAGGGCGCGCGATTACGTTCGGGGAAAATCGCTCCGGACTGGTTTCCATTTCCAGTAGCAGTTCTTCCTTTGTAAATGTAATATCGGTATCGTTGACGACAAAACCATCCTTATCGGCAATGATGCGTTCCCGTACCCCGTCCGCCAAATAAAAATAGTTGATCTCCCGCGGGTTTACCTGAACAGTGTAGGATCCCGGTAATTTTCGCAAGGCTTCAATGCTTGCATTGACGCTTGAAAAACCAAGGGAATCAAAAATATCCTTTTTGGCAAAAGGCATTAACAGTCGTTTTAAATGGGGATGGTTCCCATCAATGATTACCAGGCCTTCCGATTTAAAAAGCGTGTTCGCCAGAAAACGGGTGGCCTCCGTTAAGGTGTCGTTCTCCAAATAGGCCTTACTAAAAAGGTCTTTTAAGAAGTCGGCATTTTTTCCCGGGCCCAACTCATTGGAAAATGCCCGATAGACTTCATTAAGCCCCGTGGTGTTCAGTTTTCCCACGGCACCGGATGCCGTTTTGTTCCACTGTAGTTTCTTCCCTTTAAAATTAAAATGGTTGATTTCGTCAAAATCGTGGTCCTCGGTGGCCATCCAATACACGGGAACAAAATTGAATTTTGGATACTGCTGCTTCAACTCCTTGCAAAGTTTTATCGTACTTGCAATTTTAAACAAGAAGTAAAGCGGCCCCGTAAAAAGGTTGAGCTGATGTCCGGTAGTTATGGTAAACGTAATAGGCTCTTTTAACTGTTTTATGTGATCCTGCGTTTTTTTGGAGGTATCGACCTTGCCATACTGTTCCATTAACGCTTGATACAATATCTCGCGGTCTGCCGCAGAAAAACGGTCTGCCTTTTCGGTTAGCTGTTCCCCAAAGTTTTCAATATTGAAAAAGCGGTTATAGAAGGGTTTTAGGCCCTCTTTTTTATCAATGTAATCACAAATGAGTTCGGAAAAATAACCGGTTCGTTCAAAGGGAATAAAGTCACTATTCATAAAAGAGGTCAAATGGCGGTAAAGATAAAACGCTTCGTACCGTTGAGTTCCTAAAAATACGTTAATTACGTTAATCTTTGTTTTGATGCTCTTATCGGATTTCGGCGTTTTTATGTCTTTATTTTAGTAGCTTTACCAGTAGGCAGAACTTTCCTCAAACAGCAGGTGTACTGGGGTAGTTGCTCGGAATGGGGCCTTTGAAAATGCGAACATTAAAATTTTATCGCTTGAGAACACTTTTACTTTTTTACTGTATTTTTTTTTCGATCGTGCTGCAGGCGCAAGAACTCCAATCTCCCTCCGCGTATTTGGGCTATCCTTTGGGTACACAGTTTACACGCCATCATGAGGTAGTCGATTACTTCCGGTACGTGGCGGCAACCGTTCCCGAACAAATACGCTTACAGGAATATGGGGAAACCAATGAGCGACGGCCTTTGTTGTTGGCTTACTTGTCTTCTCCCGATAACATGTCCAATCTGGAAGGGATACGTACCGAGCATCTTAAAAATACCGATACCGGGGGCAATGGTTCCAAGGCCATTGTGTGGTTGAGCTATAACGTTCACGGTAATGAAAGTGTAAGTACCGAGGCTTCCATGCAAACGCTTTATGAGCTGCTTACCGAAAAAAAGGCATACCTTGAAAATACCGTCGTCATCATGGACCCCTGTATCAATCCCGATGGTAGGGACCGCTATGTGAATTGGTACAACCAATTTAGGAACATGCCCCATACCGTTGATGCCAATAGCAAGGAGCATCATGAGGGTTGGTTGACCGGAAGGCCCAACCATTATATGTTCGATCTAAATCGCGATTGGGCATGGCTTACCCAAGTGGAAAGCCAACAGCGGATAAAGGTATTCAATAAGTGGTTGCCCCATGTTCATGTCGATTTTCATGAGCAGGGCGTGGACAACCCGTATTATTTTGCACCTGCAGCGGAACCCTTTCATGAGGTGATAACCGATTTTCAAAGGGACTTTCAAGTGACCATCGGAAAAAACCATGCCAAGTACTTTGATGCCAATGGTTGGTTTTATTTTACGCGAGAGGTTTTTGATTTGTTGTACCCTAGTTATGGCGATACCTTTCCAACGTACAACGGAGCGATCGGTATGACCTATGAACAAGGGGGCAGCGGTCATGCGGGACTCGGGATAAAAACCAGTAATGGAGATACCCTAACATTGAAGGACCGCATCGACCATCACCATACTACGGGACTTTCTACGGTGGAAGTAGCATCGGAAAATGCCCAAAAATTGAACGATGAGTTTCGCAAATTTTATCAGCGAACCAATTTCAAATACAATAGTTATGTAATGCGCGGCCATCCTGATAAGATCGATGCGCTTACCGAGTTATTGGATCAACATGAAATAACATATGGAACAACGGATGCGACTACGGTCAAGGGATTGTTATATGGCACGGGAAAGAACGGAAGCCTGAAAACATCCGGAAAAAACCTTGTCGTTTCCACCGATCAACCAAAGGGTACGCTGGTGAAGGTGTTGTTCGAGCCCAATGCCAAGCTCAGCGATTCCTTGACCTATGATATTACCGCCTGGTCACTACCCTTTGCGTATGGGTTGGAAGCTGTGGCCGCGACCAATGGCATACCGGTAACCCCTTATGCGAAAAATAAGGTGCCCGACCTCAAAGAGAACAACGATGCCTATGCCTATCTTTCCAGTTGGAACAGCATGAAAGATGCCGCGTTTTTAGGAGATCTGTTGCAGCAGGGAATACGGGTTCGTTTCGCCCAAAAACCTTTCGCAATGGATGGGAAACGTTATGATAGGGGAACCCTTATCGTTACCAAGGCCGACAACATGAACAGGACGGATTTTGAAACGGTTTTAAAAAGTGTCGCAAAACAGCACGAAAAAGGACTTACCGCTACAACTACCGGTTTTGTAGAGGATGGAAAAGATTTTGGTTCAGGCTCTGTAAAAATGGTTCCGGAACTCAAAGTAGCCATGCTATCGGGTGATCCCGTATCGACGCTCCGTTTTGGTGAAATTTGGCATTTCTTCGAGCAGCAGCTGCACTATCCGTTGACGATATTGCGAAGTACCGATATTTTTGGCGTGGAGCTTTCCGAATATGACGTTCTCATTTTACCCGACGGTTGGGGATACGGCCGTTTTTTGAACGATGACAAACGCTCCGCAATTAAGGAGTGGGTTAAAAATGGAGGGAAGGTAATCGCGATGGGTGGAGCGATCAAAGGAATTACGGGCGAAAAGGGTTTCTCCCTGAAACCTGTGAAAAAGAAGAAGGATAGTACGGTCAATCCACGTTCCTATGAGGCTTCGGAAAGGGAACAGATAAAAAATGCGATTACGGGCGCCATTTTCAAGACCCGTGTCGATACGACCCATCCTTTGGCTTTCGGGTATGGCGACACTTATTTTAGTCTAAAACTGGGTGCCGATGCCTATTCCTATTTGGATACCGGAACGGTGGTCTATCTGCAATCCGACGATACGCGACCGGTTTCCGGTTTTGCGGGGAACGAAGCCCAGAAAAAAATTGGGAATACCTTGGTTTTTGGCGTAGAACGGCATGGAAAGGGTACGGTGGTATATATGGTGGACAATCCATTGTTCAGAGGATTTTGGGAGAACGGCAAGCTCTTTTTTGCCAATGCACTTTTTATGGTCAATTAAACCCGCTTTATGCATTAGAAAATCTATTACAGCTTCCAGCTACTTCAAAATATGGTGCTGCGCTACATTTTATCGCAGCTAAAAGCTTCATTACGAAGTTCTAATGCATAATCCGGGTTAAAAAATACCATTTCTACCTTAAAATTACCCATTAAAAATTGTTCTTTTCCGTGTATGCTTCAAAATAAAATCCAACCATAGCTACAGCTATGCCTGGATTTTCTTTTTCGCCTACCCAAAAAATCCCTGGTTTTTATTTACGTAATTTAACATCAGAAATGGTATAAGACGAAAACAGCGGCAGAAAGTTATTTGAAAAATCTTTAATTTCGGAACGCATCTGGTCAGCTCCGCTTAGTAGCAGGGCGATAACACCACATTTATTTACGATTCGAATGATACAGCATAGGACCTTTATTTTTGATTTTGAAACCGTCACCGAGGCAACGGCCTGGTCGGTAGTGGACGATGCAGTAATGGGAGGGCGTTCCAAAGGTCGTTTTTCCGTGGAAAAAGAAGGTAGCGGAGTTTTTAAGGGCAAGGTGTCTACCGAAAACAATGGCGGGTTTTCATTGGTGCGGTATCGGTTCGGTACCAAAAGTATGATCGGCCACCGAAAGTTTGTGGTCAAAATCAAAGGAGATGGCAAACAATACCGTTTTCGCGTAAAAACCAATGATACTGATCAACATACCTATTCCATAGCGCTAAAAGCACTTTCGGAATGGACTACCCTCGAAATTCCCTTCAATCAGCTGCGTCCTACCTATCGGGGTAAAACCTTGGACATGCCCGAGTATCCGGGAGAACGCCTTCAAGAGGTCGCTTTTTTGATCGGGAACGGTATTGCGGAAAATTTTCGTTTGGAAATTGCCTGGGTAGCCGTCGAATAAGACCGCTTTAACGTTGAAATTGTATAAAGCCATGGACATTTTTTTGGTAAAGAAAATCGTGATAATGGTTTTTTTAGAACAGTAACCCCCTATAGCAATGTTAAAGAAGAGCTAGGATACGACCGTAAGCTTTCACCCATATTCGTAAGGCCCATAAGGATAGTAGTCAAGGCTAGTGCTCGTTTTTTAAAACTACGGTCTGCTGCGTTCGGGCACTTTTTTTGGCCGCGCTTAAAATTTCCATGGTAATAAGATTGTTCTCCAGGGAGTACGGGTCAAAAGGTTCTAATTGTAACGTCCCACGTATTACTGACGCAAATACCGAAAAAGGATCATCAAATGGCGCCAAACGTTTTTGGAGGGTAACCAGTTCCTCGGAAAAACCATCGTAGCCTTCGGAAATACGGATACGCAATTGTGATGCGTTATCAACGAGCAATGCGCCATTTTCTCCATAAATTTCCATATCCTTTCTTCCGATCGGCCAGTTCCATGATGGTTCGAAAATGGCCATTGCGGTAGGATAATTTACAATGATTGTTGCATCATCGTCCACCAAGGGATTATTTGCGGGTTGTAACTGCTGGGTTACAGCGGTGACCTGTAACGGCCTTTGACCGTTTTGCAACCAGGTCATAAGGTTGGCCCCATAGCAGTCAAAATCCATTAGGGCCCCACCGCCATTATGTTCCGGGTCTACCAACCATTCTAAAAACTCCTCAGGGACACCGATTTTTTTAGGACCCTTATGTCCGTCCCTAACGATAACCTTTCGAAGTGGGCCGACCTTTCCTTTTTTAAAAAGGTCATATGCTTTTTTGTTCGTGGGATACCATGAGGTTTCATAGTTGGTCAGTACTTCTATGCCATGTTTTTTTGCAAGTTCGGCCATTTTTTGGGCTTCTTTGAAGTCCAGTGCCATGGGCTTTTCCAACATCACGTGAATTCCTTCGGGTGCACAGGCCTCCACTACGGCCAAATGTTCCTTTATGGTACCAAATGCTGCGACCGCATCGGGCGAAACGGCCTTTATCATTGCGGTAATGGTCGGGTATACCAAATCCTTTGAAAAACCAAACTGTTGCGACAGGCGATCGATCAGCGCCGTATCGGTTTCAACGATCCCCGCCATATTGATGTCGTCCGCGGTGTTCCGATCCAATATCCAGCCCACATGGCCATGGGTAAGGCCAACCACACCAAGCTTAAGAGGCGCTTCTTGGGCCATTGCCGAAATTCCCATGAGTATGGTGAAAAATAACAGGCGATAGCGGTACATGGTTCTTTTTTTAGTCAATGGAAATGTTTTATGGTCCATTACACAAAGATAGGAAACCCCGATATCAGGGTAAAACGAAACTGGTCCGCATGACCAATACCATTTCAAAGTTAAAATGGTACAAAACGGGGTTTTCGAAAATAGAAGAACGCCCTTCCAGAAGCTGGTCATACACTTGTAAATCGGACGCTATGGTAATGGGGCAGTAACTTGATAGTGGCGCCGATATTTTTTTGGACGATAGTGTAACATTTCAGTTTAGGGATAGTCTTTATAGCATCAATCAAAAAACGAACAATCATGAAATTAAATCGGCTAGCGGTAATCGCATTGACATTTTTAACTTTTGGCATTCAGGCCCAACAAAAAGAAACAAGAACACTGGAGCCTTTTACCAATGTAGTCATAAAGGGAAGGGTGGCATTGCATCTGGTGAAAAGTGATTCCAATTCGATGACCATCAGCATGAAAAACCGATTTGATCTAAAGGATTTCACTACCGAGGTCCGTGGAAATACGCTGACGATGACGTACACCAAAAAACATCGAAAACAACATGACCCAAAAGTAACGGTGTACTTGGACTACGACCGGTTAGATCGATTGGAAATGAACGGAATGGTGAGTGTGACCGCTTCCGAGACCATTACCGCTACACGCCTGCAGATCCATGGCGATGGTATGGTAAAAGGCGATTTGGACCTGGTAGTATCCGAACTTGACGTTCGCTTGGAGGGAATGTGCGATATGAAGCTATCCGGAGCTGCGGAGAATGCGCGACTGGACGTTGACGGAATGGGAAAAGTAAATGCCTTGGGGTTGAAAGCCCATACATTTGAACAGTATTCGAGCGGATTTGCAAAAATTCGAATGGGTTCCGGTACAAACGACGGTTAACCGACCATCCGTTCCTACTGCAGTAATGATAAAATGAAATTATGGGCATTCAATGCCACAAAGGTGAGTACTGCCATGAAAACGAACTTTAGGTGGTTCTCGAAAAAAGGTTTTCCGTGAACTTCTTTTCTCCTTAGCCATAGACCAATGGCCGTACTTGTAAGTAGTGCAGGTATAAAAATCCAAAGCACGGTGTAGCAAAAAACATATGTCGCCGCCAGTTTTAACTGCTGCTTTACCGTAGTGTGGTACAAAAGTATCATCATAAAGTTAAAAGAGCAGATGACGCTATAGGCAATGTTCAAGAACCTTAAGCCCTTCAATAAGATTTGATAACGATTTTCCTTATTTCTGATCAACATCCGATGAACACTTGATTGAACCAGATAACAAACGTTGGGAATCACTTTTTCGTATAAGCGTTACCACCATTCTGAACATGATACCTGCTTTTGGTTACATAAAACATCTGAGATGAAGGCGGTGTTGCCTTAACAGATATAAGGGTGCGCCACTTGAGTGGTAAACTTTGGGAGAAGTACGGATGTAGTGGCGATAAAAAGCGGTGCGTTATCCTGCAGCGCTGAAGGTACTTGCCGCTAGTTTAACGTTAAATATAAATTTCAGGATTGTTATCTACCGTTTTGTAGATCGGCTCTTTAACGACATCGAGTTTAGCACCGAATTGCGCGGCCTTTAAAGCACGCTGTACCCGATTGAATAGATGTCCATTACATGAAATTTCTACCAGACCGGATTTGGTTTTGACGATTATTTTTGTCTCTTTCGTAACAAATTCGTCCGGAGAGAGCACAAAATGTCTTGTCAAACGGTCGGAAACGCCTATTTTGGTAAGCAAGTGTACCGGGGACATTCGAAAAGTGTTGATCACTTGTTTTCCGCGGATCAAGGTAATCGATTCAATTTCCTCGGCGTACAATTTTATAATATTCCCCAAATGCGGAAAATCACCCTTTATAACAAGCGCTTTTCTTCTAAAATCGATGGTACAGGAAGTACCTTCCGTTAGGTGGTCGGAACGAAAATGGTTGTCTTTAAAACGTGTAAGCCGATATGCCATTTTAGTTGCGGATTTGCGCAATCTTGTATGCGTGATTTTTTCCTGGCCCCTTCGTCTTGATCGCAAAAATGCTCGCATACCTAGTAAGCGTTTTTTAAGTAGGTTAATACAATAGAATTACAGTTTCGATGTTTTTGGGGGAGGTTACAAGATACAATATCTGTTCTTTTTTCAATTCGTTTTTGTTGCGCTACCAACCTAGTGTTTATCGATTTTTTGATGTAATTCATCGATGAGCTTACGTAAATATAGGGTGTAGCGTCGGCGGTGTTTGTGACAAAAAGTTATTAACAATCGGAATAATTACATCAGAAGTAGTATTTCCCAAAAAAGACCGTTCAGGTTTGTTTAACCCTTCACGGGAATGGCTTTACAAAACTTTTTTGTTATTAAGAAAAAACCTAATTTTTATAGTGTAAAAAACAAATTCACCGTCATTTTTAACCTAATTTTTTTGTCGGAACAACGAAAAGGGAGGGGGATAAAACAGTATCGTTAGAGCAGTCCTCTCGCTTTAATTTCGAGATATTTGTTAATGGTATTTATGGTCAGTGCCTCAGGCTTGGTCAAAACGGTTTGAATACCGTGCTTTTGTAGTTCTTTTTGCATCAACCGCTTTTCAAGATCAAATTTTTCGGCAATGGTTTTATGGTAGATGGCCTGCATATTTTCTGCATCCTCGGCAATCAATTGCTCCAATTCGGTGTTTTCAAAGAAGATAACGACCAAAACATGTTGTTTGGCCAAGCCCAATAGAAAAGGAAGTTGGCGTTTCAACGCGGACATGTGCTCAAAGTTGGTGTACAGGAGCAGCAGGCTGCGGTGGGTGACTTTACGTTTAATGTGGGCGTATAACATTCCAAAATCGGAGTCGCTAAAATTGGTGTCGATGTTATATAACTTTTCAAGTATGGTGTTGAGGTGGGTGATTTTTTGCGCGGCGGGAACAACGGTTTCCAAATGTTTTGAAAAAGCGATGAGGCCGGTTTTATCGTTGCGTTTTAGGGCAACGTTCGAAAAGGCGAGTGTTGCATTAATGGCATAGTCCAAAAGTTTTAAACCGTTAAAGGGCATTTTCATTACCCTACCGCTGTCGATAATGCTATATATCGGCTGGGAACGTTCATCTTGGTATTGATTGACCATTAACGCCTGCTGCTTGGCGGTCGCTTTCCAGTTAATGGTTCGAAAATCGTCTCCGGGGACGTATTCCTTTATCTGTTCAAATTCCTGGGTATGCCCGATGCGCCGAATCTTTTTTAAGCCCAAGTGGGACAACTTATTGCTAATGGCCAAAAAATCGTATTGCTGCATTTGAACGATACTGGGATAAACCGGTACCATCTGATTTTTTTGGAAAATAAAACGACGTTTTACGATCCTTAAAGGGCTGGAAGCGTACACGATCAAATTACCAAAAACATATTCGCCCCTTTCGGTGGGACGCACCGTGTACTCAAAGGTTTTCTTTTGTCCTTTTACCAAGGTGCTGCTATGGGTAAAGTCGCGCTTTTGAAATTGAACCGGAAGCTCGTCGATAAGGGTAACATAGGTCTTAAAGCCGTAAAAGGTCTCGTAGTGCAGGTAAATGGCATTAAAATCGCTGTTCGATAATTTTTGGGGTGCCTGCCGGTTTGCCAGAACGCCTTTGCCATTGTAAAGCAAATAGCAATCGAACAAGAACGCTCCCCCCAACACCGTAATCAATAACCAGGCAATGGGATAGATGGCGGGAATCCAATAAGAAAGGATAAAACTTGCCGACAGCAGGGCAATGTATCTAAAGAAAACGTTATGAAAGTAGAACGATTTTAAAAACGACATGGGCTATCTTGGGATTTCTACGGACTCCGTAATCATTTGAACGACGTTTTCGGGAGTGGTCCCTTCCATTTCCCTTTCCGGGGTAAGGATGATCCTATGGTTTAAAACCGGAACCATTGCCTTTTTTACGTCTTCGGGCGTTACAAAATCCCTCCCGCTTATTGCGGCAAAGGCTTTGGCGGCGTTTAAGGTGGCTATGGATGCCCTTGGTGATGCCCCTAAATACAAATGGGGGTGGTTTCTGGTTTTGTTGATGATTTCGGCGATATAACGCACTATTTTTTCGGCTACCACAACATGTTGGATCTTGGATCTAAAGTCTTTTAGCTGTTCGGGAGAAACAACATCTTTTACCTCTTCCTGTACTTTTTGTCCCTTTCTATCGTGGTGGGTCTGTATAATTTTTACTTCCTCTTCCAGGGAAGGATACGCGACCTTTATTTTGAAGAGGAACCGGTCCAATTGCGCTTCGGGAAGGGCGTAAGTACCTTCTTGCTCTATGGGGTTTTGAGTAGCCAAAACCATAAAGGGACTGCCCATGGGGTAGGTGGTACCGTCCATGGTAACCTGCCGTTCTTCCATGGTCTCGAACATGGCCGCCTGCGTTTTGGCCGGGGCACGGTTAATTTCGTCGATAAGCACGATGTTGGAAAATATAGGGCCTTTTTTAAACTCGAACTCCGAAATTTTCACGTTAAAAATGGAAGTGCCCAAAATATCACTGGGCATTAGGTCGGGCGTAAATTGAATGCGGCTAAACCCCGTTTTTAAGGTTTTGGCGAACAATTTGGCGGTGATGGTCTTCGCTATCCCCGGAACCCCCTCGATCAGCACATGGCCATCTACCAATAGCGACACGATCAGCAATTCTATAAAACGTTCCTGACCTACGATTACCTTTGCCAACTCTTTTTTTATGGCTAACGTGGTACGCTTCAGTTCTTCCAACGGAATACGGTTTTGAAAATCCATGTCGTTTGAAGTTTCGGGCTGTGGTACATCCTGCCCGGTAGTGTTGTCTCCGGCTTCCTGTTGCGATTCGTTTTGGTTGTTATCAGTTTCTTCCATGGGCTCTTTTTTTAAATTCTTCTATGGCGGTGTTTACTTTTTTCAGTTCGTCTGCGGTTATCGCGGACTGTCGTTCAATTTGGTCAAAAAGGGAAAACAGTTCCTTTATCTCCTTCGAATCATGTGCACTTCTTGCGGCCAGATTATCATAAAACGTGGCTTCCCGGTCGTGGGTGTTCATATAAAACCGGGTACGTATATACTCCAAAAAGTAAGCGATTTTATGTTTCGCAATTTGCTTGTGTTCCCCTTTTTCATAATACATGTCGGCAATGGTACGGGTAAAGGCCAACGTTTGGTTTTTAAGCGGAAGGACTACGGGAATGGCGCGTTGTTTGCGTTTGCCTTCGAATAAAATGTAGCTAATGGATCCGATCAAGCATAGATAATAGGCCCATTTTAAGGATGGTTCGTTTAGGAAGATATACATCGGGGAAGTGTAGAAGGCCTTCCCGTTTTTATGATAGGCGTCCATCAAAAGGTCGCCTTCGGTATCGATATAGGAAAGTAGCCCCTCGGTATAACGGTAGTTTTCGTTGGACAGCATAAAATAATTGGTGACCGCTTTTGGGAAGGTGCTTAGGATAACGGTACCTCCCTTATATTTGAGGCGTATGACATTGGCATAGGTTTCGTCCGATGGATCTGAACGGTCGTCGACCGTTCCTAAAATAGTGGTGGTTTTCGCATCCATTTCGTCAAAATAGGTGACAAAATCATCTTTGGTGTACACATAGCCCATGTCGGGGCTTAGTTTTGGGTGTACCAAACGGTGCTCAAAACCAAGGGTGTCGTTCAGGTTGTTGTACAAGTTTTTGGTCGTAATGCCAAGCGTGTCCATAAGGGCTTGCTCAAAACTGCCCGAGGCAACGAAAAGCGTATTTCCCTTTGCGGTCCAATCGAGTAGGGCTTCCCGCTCCGCATCCTCGAAGGAAACATAGTCGTTCGCAAAAAAATAGGTGCCCGCATGCTCTTGGTCCTGGGTAAGTCGCTCGTAGGGTGGAATATCGATTTGCTGGTTGTCCGGAAAAAAATCGTCGACCACATCGGTGAAAACTTTACAACCATATGGTATTCTGTGTTCGGCGACATAGGAGGGAAACCAGTTCAACCGTTTCGGCCGGTTGTACTGAAGCACAAGCAACAAGGCTATGGTAAAAAGTCCGATACCGATATAGACCCACCCTTTTTTAAGCATTGTCGTTCAAGTTTTTGTGTAAGGTGCTAAAGGCTTTTTCCGCCTTGCGGTATTTTTCCTCGTTTAACGAAAAACTCCCGTACCAAATATAATCGTACAAACGGGTTATGGTCCGGAAGGGTTTTTGGTGCCGATCGGCTTTTAGTTCCCTTAAATAATCGTCGTTCGTTTTCTGCGGCTGCCAATCGATCAGTTCCTTGGAACTCATTTTTTGCAAAATGAGTAAGTAGTAGTACCGTATGGCCAAACGATAGTCGGCCGCAGCAAGTGCCTTTTGTACCAGTGCCCAGATATCCTCGTTTTTTAAAATCCGTTCTTCCTCGGAAAGTATTACATTGTCCGTTCCATGTTCGGAACGCTTCATGGCATTGGCGTTTACCTTAAGAAAAAACTTGATCAGTATGAACAATAGCACGCCCAATAACAGATAGGGAACAATGCGTAAAAAACCGGCGAGCATCCCTACTGCCTTTTCTGCCCCGAATATCCATTCGAACAGTTTTAAAAAAAGATTCCCTAGCCAAGCGGTAAACCTGTTCCATGCGTTGTTCTCATTTTTGGTCTCTGTATAATCAAAGTCGGCATCGTTCGCATAACGTTCCATTTGGGCATCGCTGATTTCGCGTTTTTCCAATGGACCTTTATCGTAGGGAGGGGAAATACTATCTTGCCCACACATACGATGTAGGGAGGCCATCAAAAGAAAGAGAAGAAACAGGTTTTTGGTCATTCGTTGTTATTCGGGCCGTTGTCCCAGGTTTTGAATGCGTTCGTTGGTACCTGTAAAATTCTTCTTTTCATTCAGGTTAAAGTAAATAAAAGCACCTGCTACAAGGGTAATGATGTTGAGCATAAACTGTGCAATGCTGCTAACGACGTTCAATAGAATATAAATAGGATCCTTAAAAATTTCCATCATGCTCTCCGCATCCACTTCCCCGCTTAAAATACCCATTTTGGCGTAGTTGTACATGGTGGTCGGCAAGGCAAAGGCATAGCCCGCGATCGCCACTATAATAGTGACCACTACCATGGTGGCAAAAGTGATCCACCATTCGTCCTTTACCAGGCGAAAGCTATCGCCATAAGCGGTAATGGCCCCTTTTTTTTCAAAAACCATAATACCAAAGGCCAAGGATAGGGGTACCCATAAATAAATCATGGGAAAACAACAGATAACAAGACCCACGATCAAGGAAATGGCAACTAAAAAGATAAGCCCGACAAAGGAGGGCAACGAGGCGTAAACATCGCTGCGGATCGCTTGAAAATCAATTTCACCCTTACCGGCGGTATAGGATTTTACATAGTGCAACACGGTGGATTGCGATAGGGCGTAAACAAGCAACAAGGTCACAAAATAGAAGGAGGCCAATCCGAATATGGTCAACATATCCATTCCCTCGAAGTTTTGGTTCTGTATCATAAAATTAAACTGGTCGCCCACATAGTACAGGTAAAAGACCAGTGCGATCACCATAAGCAATAGATAGGGACCTACTATCTTAAAAAAAACGGGGAAGAACGTTTTAAATTGGCTTCGCATAAAGGCGAAGGTATCGGATAGCACGTCGCCCAATTCGCGCTGTTTTTTAAATTCGATGTATGGGTTTTCGATCATGGTCGGTTTTTTTATAAAGTTGTCTAGGGTAAATAATGTAGTAGTAAACGATCAATGCCAAAGAGGCGGATATGATAAAAATGGCCAACCAATCGGGCATTTCGGTATGGCGGGTAACAAAACCTTCCAAAAACCCCGCAACGATGAAAAAAGGGACCGTACTCAACATGATCTTAAGGCCGTTGCGGACGCCCCTTTGAAAGGAATCGAGCCGGGAGTAGGTGCCTGGGAAAAGCATACCATTGGCCAGGACCAAACCGGCGCAACCAGCAACGATGATCACCGATATTTCTATGGTGCCGTGTATCCATATCGTTCGTGCCGATTCCCAAAACAGTCCTTTTTCATAAAAAAAATATTGAAAACTGCCCAGCATAAGGCCGGTCTGTAAAATTTTATAAATGGTTCCGATACCCAAAAGAATACCAAGTGCAAAGGTGACCAGGGCCACAATAATGTTGTTGATGGTGATGCCCAACGCCATGTTGAATTCGCCCATTTGTTTGTAAACGGCCATGGGGTCGTCGTTCGCAATGTTTTCCAAGGTCATGTTCACATATCCATCGCCCAATATGGAACGCACAAAATTACCTTCATTGGCGGCAGAAAATACACCCACCGCGGTAAAAAAGGCAAAAATGAGGAATGCGATCAAAAGTTCCCTTTGATGGTGGTAGAACATGGTCGGGAATTCGGTTTTCCAAAAACCGATGATCCTGTTCTTGGATTCTTTTTTGGTCCTGTAAATCTTTTGGTGGGCCTTGGCCGCTAGCCCGTTAAGGTACATTTCCGTGTTGCTCTTCGGATAAAACGTTTTGGCGTAGCTTAAATGGTCGGTAATTTCAATATAAAGGTCGGACAATACATCGGGAGCTATATTCGTTCTGTTGGAGAGCGCACTTTCAAATGTGGTCCATTTGTCTTTATTTTGCTTGACGAAGGAAGCCTCGCGCATCAGGTTTTTGGTTTATACCAAAGAAACAAAACTATGGAACAATTTCAAATAGAAACGGCCCAAAATATAAGCATTGGTCAAAACACTGCGCACTTGGGAGACCGTATGTTAGCGTATATCATCGATAGTTTTATCATATTGGTATACCTGATATTGTCGGTACTGTTATTGATTTCCATGGGGGTCGATGCCGGAGACCAATGGGCTTTTTATTTGATACTCAACCTACCTGCCCTGTTGTACTATCTTTTGTTGGAAACCTTTATGAACGGAAAAACGATCGGGAAGAGTTTGATGAATATCAGGGTCGTAAAACTCGATGGTTCGCGGCCCGGTTTTGCCAGTTATTTTGTGCGATGGATCCTACGTATTGTCGATGTTTCCCTGACTTCGGGAGGATTGGCGGTACTCACCATTTTGGTGCGTGGAAAAGGCCAGCGCATCGGTGATCTAGCGGCGGGAACGACCGTAATCAGTGAAAAGCAACGGGTTACGCTACAGGATACCCTTTTGCGGGAACTCCCGGAAGACTACCGCCCAAAATTTCCCCAAGTGACCGTTTTTAAGGATGCGGAGATGCAGACGATAAAGGAGTTGTACGATAATGCAAAACGAAACGGCAACCACCAAGTGATCATTTCATTGAGCGATCGTATAAAAGAGGTGGCACAAATCGTTACCGATCTAAAACCGATCGATCTGGTAGACGTAGTGATCAAGGACTATAACTTTTACACCCAGCAATTGTAACTATAAGGTTATGGCGCCGCTGCGCCCCGACAACTTCTAAAACGACCGAGATGCTTTATTTTGCCATGGATATTCTGGGAACCGTTGCTTTTGCCATTTCCGGAGTGGTGGTGGCCATGGAAAAAAAACTGGACCTCTTTGGGGTCTTCATAGTAGCCTTTGTAACTGCAGTGGGCGGTGGAACGCTCCGCGATATGTTGATAGGCGCCACCCCCGTAAATTGGTTGCGGCAACCGGTCTATATTTTTACGATTTTAGGGGCAGTGGTCTTTTCCATCCTGTTTTTTAATGCGCTAAAGTATTTGCGTACCTCACTTTTTCTGTTCGATACCATCGGTATCGGGTTGTATACCATGGTAGGTATAGAAAAAGGGCTGTCTGCCGAGCTACAACCCATGATGTGCGTTGCCCTGGGTACGATAACGGCAAGTTTTGGAGGCGTGATCCGCGATATTTTATGTAACGAAATTCCCGTGATATTTCGGAAAGAGATTTATGCCACCGCATGTATCGTAGGCGGCTTCTTTTACTTTATGATCGTTCGTTTGCCCATTGATACGGCATATGCATACTTGGGCAGTATCGTTCTCATCATTATAATCCGTTTACTTGCGGTTCGGTATGGACTTTCTTTGCCCACTATTTATAGAAAAACGGCTTAAAACCTGTTTTGGCCCGTTGGAAGTCTTCAATGAGCCTAAAATTGATAAGCTTCGATTATAGGGACAAAGCCTGATTAACGGCATGACACTACCTAGGGCAAGACCTCCATTTTTTGTATGTAAATGTTTTGGGAAGGCCAATCTCCCTTGCCTACCGGCCGGCCGTTTATTTTATCGACAACATCCATACCGGAAATGACCTTTCCGAAAGGGGTGTAATCCCCATCCAAATGGTACGATCCCGGGTCTTTTACCACGATAAAAAATTCGTAGGGGGAGGCCAACATGTGCGGGTTGTTTATTTCGCTACTGGGGATCGAAAGGGTGCCACGGTGATGTTTGTGGCCTTTGCGGGTATCCGGGGGCAAAAGGTACCGACCGATCGCCTTGCGCTTGTTCGCCGTGGCCAGATCATCGGAGTTGCCGCCCTGTATGATAAAGTTCTTTACTACCCTATGGAACTGCGTTTCGTTAAAATATCCCTGTCGTACCAAATAAATGAAATTGGCTTTATGGTAGGGAACGTCATCGAACAATTGCACGGTAAAGGTTCCTAAATTGGTAGTAATTTTGACCTTGTTTTCAACGAGGTCCTTTTGATAGTCAAAGAAAAAATCGATGGCATTTTCTTCGGTGAGCTTAAAGGGTTCTTCCGTTTCGATCGGCTCAGGTTCCGATACCGTATCGGTAGCCGTAGTGTTCGGTGGTGCCGAAGGCAACTTTTTTTCGGGCGCGTCCTTACAGGCGGCTACAAAAAATAACAGTATACTTGTACAACAGGCCCGGGCAACCAAGGAACAAAGGAATTTAAACAATGTCATAAATGGATTTTCAGGTATTTACACGTGAAGTGTCAAAAATAAAAAAACTACCGCTACCCGGTGAAGCTTCCCATTATAAAATGATGCCCGCCTTTAGGCAAAAAGAGTTGGATACTTTTATTACGGATCGGCAAAATTCTAGAAAAGCGGCGGTAATGGCCCTATTTTATTCCGGAAAGGGGAAGGAAACGCACTTTTTGCTTATCCTCAGGAAAACCTACGAAGGGGTCCACAGCAACCAAGTAGCATTGCCGGGGGGAAAGGCCGAGCTTTCGGATGCCGACCTTTTAGAGACCGCCTTAAGGGAAACCAAAGAAGAGGTAGGGGTGTCCCCAAAAGCGATTCAAGTGATAAAACCGTTGAGCAAAGTATATATCCCGCCCAGTAATTTTGAGGTACAGCCCTTTTTGGGATTTAGCGAGGTTCCACTTTCTTTTGTAGCGCAGGAGAGCGAGGTGGCCGCACTGGTAGAAGTACGGTTGCGCGATTTGCTGGACGATGCCAATGTGTTCGACCAGCGTTTGAATACCTCTTATGCCAAAAATGTATCGGTACCCGCGTTTCGACTTAATGGGCATACCGTTTGGGGAGCTACGGCAATGATGTTGAGCGAATTGAAGGAGTTGTTTTCGCAAGTATGGTAAGGGGGTATCGGGCAGGTATTGTGGTATGGAAAAACCAAAACGGTCCGCTTGAATAAGTGGACCGTTCCATTTTTCGATCTTATTCCGTTTTTAACTTTGGAATGGTATTACTCCTCGGGAGCGGTATAGGTAACGATATCGATTCCGATTCCGTTCGGATCTTTTATTGCGAAATGCCGGTCTCCCCAGGGTTCGTTACGCAGTTCCACGACAATGGGTACTCCTTTTTTCTTTAGATTTTCATAATGCACATCAACATTGGGTACTTCAATGGTCAGGTAAACCCCTTTTCCGTTGAAGGCAGATTGAAATAACGGCCGTTGCGTGGGGTGATCGGGAAGTAAAAACCCTATTTCTTCGCCTCCGCCGGGAGTGTGCAATAACAGGTAAAAATCGTTCTCGAAAGTGATTCCAAAGTTCAATACTTCAGTGTAAAAAGCTTTTGTCTCGTTCAATTTGTCCGTAATGATTCCTGCATTTAGTTTCATAGAAAGGGATTTTGAGGTAGTGCTTTGTGCAAGTCCCAGGGTGGCGGTCAAAACACAAATACCGATTAACATACGTTTCATAATGCTTGTTTTTGTTGTTACAAACTTATGGTAACCGGTATCGGCTTCATTGTAAAAAACGGACATTGTTACCCGAATGCCTCGGATGGTGTTATACCATAAAATGTTTTGAAGTTTTTTATAAAGTGGGCCTGATCAAAGAAACCTAGGTCATAGTAAAATTTTTGTTTCCGTAAACTTTGGCGCGATGGTTTTGCATACAATACTTCTTGAAAGCGTACGACATTGCTAAAGGCTTTTGGTGTTGTGCCGATATAGTAATTGAAAACCCGTCGCAGCTGTCTTGGACTAAGTCCAATATCCAAATCGGTCGCTACATCCAAATACCCCCGTTTTTCAAAAATGATGATGACCGCCTTTAAAAACCTGTTATCAAAGGAGGGCTTTTGTTGCATTATTTTTTGGGACAACCATTCTTCTAGGATTTCAGCCGATACCTTAAAACTTTTCCCAATAGACATATGCGTCGCGATCCATTGGGAAAGGTCCGGGAGCAAACTGTCAAGTTTTACCGATCGGTTGCTCAATTTTTTAGCGTTTAGGGAGAACAGTCCCGGGAAGGCCCCTGGTAGAAATCGAATTCCGATATAATCAAAATCGTTACCGATGGAAAACGCAACATATTTTCTGCAAAAACCCATGATGAAACTGTCAGTAGAATGCCGGTGATCGAAAAAAATATCGATACAGCCGTCCGATACTACCCTATAGGTATAGGGTTCGGACAAGCGGCTTCGAGTGCGCAATTGCCAAATGCAATACACATATTTCCTTATTTCACCCACTGGGCGTATTTCCTGGTATACCATTCCATCGGCATGTCCTTTAACAGAAGGCTGTAAGGGCTTGTAGGTATCCGCTATACTATAAAATTCTTCCATCGGTTTTGGGGCAGCGACCGAGAAATATACGTTTTTTTTGAAAAAAAGAACGATATCCAATGGGGAGTCGCGTTAAAAAAGTTTTGTTACCGTTTCGTTGGAGTACACTTTTGAGAAAAATGAAGATCTGATCGTGGAGCCTTCGATGGGTCTGGTCCTATATAATATGTAGCCGGTATTTTTGCAATAGCCCCGACAGGGATTTATGGGAAAATTTCGCTTGTTCAATTTTATTGTTTTCGGGGTCGATGCTAAAATTGATGGACGAGGTAAAATCGGCTTTCCGGAGGTCGGCATGTTCAAAAACGGCTCCATCCAGATCGCATTGTTCAAAAGTAGCGCCCTCCGCATTACATTCGGTGAAATCTGTTTGCAGCAGGGGTGTGTTTTTGAAAAGTGTGCCACCTATTTTTGTTTGATAGAACGAAGCGTAGTTCAAGGTACAGTCCAAAAATTGAAAGGACAGCCCAAAGGGATCGCAATGATCAAAACGGAGCCCTAGCATTTTACAGTGCCGAAAAACAACTTCTTGAAAAGAAGTTTTGTGCAGCGTGGTATTGCTGAGGTTACATTCATCGAACGTGCAGGAGATAAAACGGAATTCCTTTAGGCTAGTTTCCGAAAAATTACAGTTGTGAAAGCTGCAGGCCTCATATTCCCCAAAAGGAATCTTATCTTTTTGAAAGTCTTTTGACCGGTATGTTTTTTCCGCAAAGTATTCCATACTATTTCATTCTCCGGGCGGTATTGTTCTGCAAATTGGTATCATGGTTGTTTTGCCTTTAAAAACGTCGCTATTTCTTTGTTGCCTTCCCGTTGCGCTATTGCAATAGGAGTGTCGCCGTTTTCCATTTGTACGGAAACGGTAGCACCATTTTCGACCAAAAGTTGTGTCAATTGTAAATTTCCCCGATGTACGGCGGAATGTAGTGCGGTTACCTTTTGTGTTTGTACCGCATCTAATGCCGCACCCTTTTCGATAAGCAATTTTACCAGTTCATAATTTTCCTTGGCGACCGCTGAATGTAAGGCGTTTACCTTGGAAGGATTGGTGGCGGCCAAGTTGGGATCGGCCCCATGGTCCAATAACAGTTTGGCAATTTCGGTCCTATTAAAGAAAGCGGCCAGGGAAAGGGGGGTAAACCCATCCGGGGAATAGGTGTTGACCAATCCTTTTGAGGGTTGCATAAGTTGTTCCCGGACCAATTGTTGCTTGCCGCAAACAATGGCCTCGTGAAACTCGAACGTTTTTTTTAGTTCGATGGCTTGGTCGAACGCTTCTGTGAAGCCGGCGTACGCCAATAGCATGAGTCCCGAACTACCGTTCGTATCGGTCGCATCCAAAAGGGTAGGGTTATTTTTTACTAGGGCGATCGCCTGTTGTTCTTCACGATTTTTGATATGGTCCAATAAGGTTTCGATCATTGTGATAGTTATTTTTCTGGTATATTGTTATAGGATTACCCAAACCTTTTGATTAAGACTGAGGTCCCAATTGTCTATAGAGTTAAAGTTAAGACACTTTTTAATAAAGCTTTTCGTCAATTAATTTGCCAGTTCTAGAATAGATTTTCCAGCTTCCTATTTTTTTATTCCCTATCATTTTTCCTTCTTTTTTTAGATACAGACTATCCAATTTCACTGAGTAGTTATAGAATTTGACATGACTGATAACTTTGGTTTTTTGATCGACACGAAGCAATTCTTCTAAATCCGTAGTTTCTAAATCAATTTCCAAAGTCGTTGATTCGCTATAAAGTCCACTAAAGTTTAAATAGCATTTTTGGGATAACAAATTTCCAAATCGGTCAAATTCGGCTTTCATCTTTACTTTCCCATTCCTAAAATACTGATAGTAATCTCCAAAATAATAGTCCGCTGAATGGTCTCCAGCTTTATAGGTTAGAATGGTTCCCTTCTCCTTTATCGCTCCGTTTTTGTATCGTTCTTCAAAATTCAAGGTATCTGTTGCAGTTAACTTTTCAGTCAAAATTTCGTACGCTTTGGAATATTGAGAAAATGATGAACAGGTTATAACAAATATAAACGCAACTGTGGTTATAAACTTCATTAAAATGTTTTACACAAACATGCTATCATTGACTTTCCCAAGGAACCAATGCAGATTTGTAATAGTTCACGTTCATCCGTTTAAGATAGTATTCCTGATCCGCTAAGCGTTTTTTATAAGTGTCCCAGTTGCGGAGTTTTTTTGAGGTCCACCCCAGTTCCGCATATCCGATAGCCCTTGGGAAAGCCAAGTATTCGAGCTCGGAAATGGTACTGATGGTTTCCGACCACAATGGGGCTTCCAAACCAAGAATATTTTTCTCGGGGATTCCTTCATAGGCTTTTGGCGACCAGTTGTAGGCGGTATCTACCGGTATAAATGCGGCCCAGTGCAGACCGTGTTTCGAAAGGGAATCGTACTGCATATCCAAATAGGCCTTTTTGGCGGGTGACATAATGATTTGCATTCCTTTTGCAACGGCCAGTTTGGCGTTTTCGGTACTCGACCAGAACTGTGAAATAGAACTGCTATCAACATCGGCGGTGCCGATTTCGTCCCAACCGATCATTCGTTTTCCATGTTTTTGGACTATTTTTTCAACCTTTTCCACAAAATGGATGTAGTCTTTCTTTTTGGTCACATGGCTTTCATCGCCACCGATATGGAAATATGGACTTGGTGATATTTCGGCAATTTCACGCACCACATCGTCAATGAACGCATATACGGTATCCTTTCTAGTGTCGAAAGTGCTAAAACCGACCCGGGTACCCTCATATGGCTTTAAGGTTTTGCCATTACCGTTTAAAATGGGGTAGGAGACCGATGCGGCATTGGTGTGCCCGGGCATATCGATTTCCGGGATGATCATCATATGGTGTTTTTCTGCATAGGCCACGATTTCCTTAAAGTCCTCCTGGGTATAAAACCCTCCAGATTCCCCGCCTACTTCGGTACTGGCACCAATTTCGGTGAGTTTTGGCCACGATTTAATTTCTATGCGCCAACCCTGATCGTCCGATAAATGGAGGTGAAGCCCGTTGTACTTGTAATAGGCAAGAACATCGATAAACTTTTTTACATCGGCAACACTGAAAAAATGGCGGGCGACATCCAACATGGCCCCGCGGTAGGCTAACGAAGGGGCGTCGACAATTTTACCCGTTGGAATCGCCCAAATGGGATAATCGGCCAGGGTATCGTTCGCCGTTTCGGGAATAAGCTGCCTTAAGGTCTGTACGGCACGAAAAGCGCCCGCGGCGGAATTGGAATTGATGATGATGGAATCGCTACGGATATACAGTTGATATGATTCTGGTGTTTTGAGTTCCAGACTGTCCGACCGATTGATGTAGATAATCCCTTCCAGACTATCGTTTTGTCCGGAATTTACCGCAATGTCCAAATTGGTCTTTCCTTGTATTTTTTCCGATAAAAAAGCACCTACTTCAGCAAAACCGTTCGCCGTTTCGGTCGTAAATATGGCAGAAAACTTATCCAATGCAAATCCCGTTTCCGTAGCGATTACCTTTTGGGGCAGCGGAATGATGCTTACCGCCTTTAAATCGGTTTTGGGTAAGGAGAGTTGGCGCTTCTTTTTTTCTTCCCCACAGGAAACCAGGATGCCTATAGCAACAAAAAAAAGAAGAAAACGCGTTATTGGTAGCTTTATCATAATCCTAGTTGTTTGTACCGTTGGTCACTGGGCGCCCATCCGATATGTTCAGTTCAAAAAGGGGGCAACGGCCGATTGCCAAATGTCGTATCCCTTTTTGTTCATGTGCAGCCCATCTTTCACAAAAAGGTCCTGTTTTAGTTTGTTGCCCTTCAGCATTGGTTTCCAAACATCTACAAAGCTCACTTGTGGTGCTTTTTTGCTCAATTTCTTGAATTTGCGGTTTAGCCGTTTGTATTGTCGCTTCAACTCCCAGCGGCTTATGCTTGGTTTCGCGGAAATCAATACGATTTCCGTATCGGGCCGTACCTTCCAAATTTTGTCCATGATCTGCTGGGTAGTCGCTATGATTTCTTTTGGTTTTTTTTGCGCTGCAATATCATTGTCCCCTTCATAGATAAAGACTTTTTTAGGAGCAAAATTTAAGATAAGCGCATCGGTATAAAGCAAAAGATCCGATGCTTGGGAGCCTCCAAAACCGGTATTTACCAGTTGCATTCCCGGAAATCGTGTTGAAAGGTCTTTCCACATTCTTATACTGGAGCTTCCGGTAAAAACGATGGTTTCCTTGGAAACGTCCCAAAGCGTATCGTAACGTTTTTGTAAAGCGGTCACTTCATCCATAAATGGGTTGTCCTGTGCCTGGGCATAGTGTCCGGTCAAAAGGAATAGCAGCGGTAAAAAAACGAAAAAAACTGTTTTGGATACGTTGTTACGACCTTTGTGTTGTTTGTGGTTGTTAAACATGCGATACTTTTTATTTTGAGGTATTGGTAATGCCTTCGGATACCGCCCAGTCATAAAATCGGGAAATCCAACTGTCCGAGGGGAGTCCTTGTTTTTTCATCCCAAAACCATGTCCACCCTTGGCATACATATGCAACCCTACTGTTTTACCTGCTTTCAGCCAAGAAGCATAGAGCTCGGTGCTGCCAGGGGCAAGGCCCAAGGGGTCGTTACTTGCGCAGACCACCAACATAGGGGGCGCATCGGCAGGTACTTCTTTTACGGGCATGGCATAGGTCCACGTATATACGGGAACGATGAAATCAGGTCGGTCCTCGCTTTTGCAGCTATAGGTAACGCCCATGGTTACAGCACCTCCTGCGGAAAATCCCATAAATCCTATTTTTTTGGGGTCTATGGAAAAGGTATCGGCTTTTTCCCTTACGTATCGTACGGCGGCAAGCCCATCGGCGATGGAGTAGGGCATAACGGGCGCTACTTTCTTCAATATTTTTGAAGGATCTGTAGCACCATCTTCGCTGATGTCCTTTACCCCGTCGGTACCCGTAGGCACCAATCGATATTTTAAGACAAAAGCGGTAATTCCTTTTTCGTTCAACCATTTGGCAACGTTCTTGCCCTCGCTTTCAATACTAAGGGCATAAAGCCCTCCTCCTGGTGCTATGATCACAGCGGTGCCGTTCGGGGTTTCGGGTCGAAAGACTTCCATGGTTGGGGTGGCGATATTGGTAACTACTTGCGTTTGCCATATTTCGGAAAAATATTCTTTTTCGGGCTGTTCCCAAACGACTTCGCTTGCCTTCTCGTGCGGAACTTCAATAATTTCTTGCGCTTTACCGAAGGTAACCATGCCGATTAATATACAGGTCAACAGATATTTTTTCATTTTGTTTTTGTTTTAAGGTCCAGTAGGCAAATACAAATATACGATTGCTGCCAATACTCCACCGATACTCGGGGCAACCACGGGAATCCAGGCATAATACCAATGGCTATGTCCCTTGTTCTTAATGGGCAATAGCGCATGGATGATCCGGGGCCCAAGGTCTCTTGCGGGGTTTATGGCATAGCCGGTAGGTCCGCCAAGACTGATGCCTATGGCCAGTACCAATAGGCCTGCTGGCAAGGCATCAAGGGATCCCAGCGAGATGGGTGCGTCGGATACGCTTCCGCCGGCAATATGGAAAATGGCCAATACAAAGGCAAATGTAGCGATGACTTCGCTCAAAAAGTTCCAGAACGAATGGCGAATGGCGGGAACGTTCGCAAATGACATCATTATAGCATTTTTATCCTCTGTAATGTCGTAGTGTTGCTTATATAAAAGCCAAACCAGGGTGGTACCGGTCATCGCACCCAAAAATTGCGCTAGGATATAACCCGGGACAAGGGTCCAGGCAAACTTTCCGGCACTCGCGAACGCGAGGGTGACCGCTGGGTTCAAATGTCCTCCACTGGCGTCGGCCGAAATGAATACACCTACGAATACGGCCATTCCCCAGCCTATGGTAATACTGATCCAACCGGCATTGTTTCCTTTGGTACCTTTTAATAATACATTCGCAACGATTCCGTTTCCTAGCAGGAGCAGCATGGCGGTTCCAATATATTCGAAAAGATAGGCGCTCATAGGCATTAGTTACCATTAAGGGTAGGAAGATAAATAATTTATCGGTGCGACCGATTCCCCTTGGGTACTATCTTTTGGTTTTTTACGCACCGGACAACAATCGAGATCGGGAAATGCAATCTTTAAAACCACTTGGGCAGATCATGGTCATGGGAGCATACTTTTGTTGAACCTTTTACAAACGGGTACCTATATTTCGAAACGATGTCATCCATTGCGGTTTTTGGGAATTCTTAGTTTTTTTGGAATCTTTCGGTGATTTTGAGAAAGAATCCAGCTATAAACAGGGGGAAATTGAATTTCTAAAACATTTTTCCATTTTTTTCGATAGTTTTTTTTTAACTTAACCAGTAGAAAAATAACAATTCAACACAACTATCTAGTAACCCTAAACAAGAATACAATGAGTGAAAGAGATGACAAATTAGCGGCCTTAAAAGCGACTGCGGTAAAACAATTGAACGAATGTGGTGTTTCCAACATCGATGACGAGCAGTTGAGCGGGTATGTAAACAGCCTAAAATCGATGGTAGATAACAAAGATGCCACGCTGGTTTCCGGTAAGGACGAATCCGAATTGGAGACCGTTCGTAGAAACTTTGTCGAGAAAAAACTGGGTGTTAGCGATAAGGACAAAGCCATGGCCGCGATACATGCGGTTGCGGAGAAAATGTCGGGTATTCGGATGAAGAGCCGTCCCGCGTTCTACTATTTGGTAGCACATGAGTTGAGCTAGTAGTAGCTCACAAAAAAAAGTAAGAGGGACCATGGCACACCATGGTCCCTTTTTTTTACCAATTTTTTTTACAGGCGTCGATACCTTGGCATTCCCTTGACCCGCTACATCTCATTAATAGGCACCTGCCACCAACATTTCTAAGGTGTATACGGAATCCATGGCGGTAATGAACAGTGTTTTTCTATCCGCTCCACCGAAGGTGACGTTTGCCGTCCATTTTTCAGGAACGGGAATGTGTCGCAATTTTTTTCCATCGGAATCAAAAACGGTAACGCCATCCCCGGTCAGGTAAATGTTTCCATTTTGGTCAATGGTCATTCCGTCCGATCCCATCTCGGCAAAAAGTACCCTGTCGGTAATTGAACCGTCCCCGTTTATAGTAAAAGCGTAGGTTTTTTTGGCATCGTTATCGGCGATGTACAGGGTTTTTCCATCTGGCGATCCGATAATGCCATTGGGCTGTTGATAGCCGCCTTCCGCTGCAATTTGTAACGTTTTGGTAGTACTATTATAAAAATAGACCCGCCGTTCGGAAATTTGGGGGGCACTGTGGTTCCACCAAGGCCTTTCGTATAGGGGATCGGTAAAATAAATATTCCCATCGGGAGCGATCCATAAATCATTTGGTCCGCCAAGCGTGTTACCCTGGTAATTGTCTATTAGAACGGTAACCGATCGATCTGGGGCGATTTGCCAAAGTTCGTTTTTTTCATCGGCGCAGGCCAATAGATTTCCATTTTGATCCATGTACAATCCGTTCGAACGCCCCGACGGGGAAAGCCACTCCGAAACCGTATTGGTCTTCGCCTCCCACTTTAAGATCCGGTCGTTGGGTTGATCGGTAAAATACACATCGCCATTACCGTCTACGGCCGGTCCTTCCGTAAATTCATAGGCATCCGACACCAATTGGAGTGTTGTCGTTTCGGCAACAATACGGTTCTCTTGGGCCTTGCAGCCCGAAAAAAATAGGATGGGGAAAAATGCCATTACGGATAACGAACGTGGTGATGGTAGGATGCGAAATTTGAAGCGTGCCATGGTCTATAGTTGTTTTAAGAAATCCATATTGTGTTGCATGCTCTCCATGGGAGTGCTGGCATACTCTTCCTGTTCGATAAAAATATGGTCGACACCTGACTGCTTCTGGTACTGCATCATTTTTTTGATGTCCAAGGCCCCTTTACCGAACTCCGTACTTTCATTGTTGGCCAGGTTCATGTCCTTCAAGTGCCAAAGCGGGAACCTTCCGGGATACTTTTCGAAGTAATGCAGTGGATCTTTTTTTGCAACGATTACCCAACCGAGGTCGAGTTCCATATGTACCAACTCCGGTACGGTCTCGTCCATTAAAATATCGTAGAGCACAGTGCCTTTGTCCGATTCGAACTCGTACTCGTGATTGTGGTATCCGAATTTAAGTCCCATTTTTTTACAGGCTTCCCCGGCCTTATTAAAGGCTTCGGCCACGCTTTTGTAATTATCGATATGTTGCCCGTTAGTGGGTAGGGAGGAACAGATGACGTATTCCTGCCCGGAAGCGGCCGCTTGTTCCATGGTGTTTTCAAAGGTGTCGTCCAAGTGAACGTGCCCACTGATCAGCTGCATGCCCAGATCGGCACATACCTCACCCATTTGTTCGGGGCGCAATCCGTAATACAATCCTTTGTCACTGCGGGCCGATTCAATTTTTTTTATACCAAGCCCGGCGATTCCCTCTAAGGTTTTTATAGCATCTTTGGCCAATGCATCCCGAAAAGAGTACAATTGCACGCCAAAAGCCGGTGACGGTGCAGAACAACCCATAGTCGGTAGTACAAGTGCGCCAATTGCCGCCGTACCCGATCGTTTTATAAAAGACCTTCTTGTTGTCATATACATGTTTTAATTGAAGGCCTTAATATACGAGAAAGAACCAAGAATTTTTGAGAAAAGAGAACCTTCAATAGTGAGTTTTCCATTCTGCACAAGAATACACTTATGAAATGAGCCATAACAATTCTTGATACCAACCGAAATGATTATTGGCGAATTACATCTGACCATTAAAAAACAATAAATGTAAACAGATGAAAAGGGTTTGAAAACCAACGAGTCCGAGGTAACGAAAAATACCCGATAGCCTGTGCCGGGATATTTTGTATGGCCGCTAATCACTAAGAAATAAATCCGTCACCTCGTTTAAAGGGAAAATGGCCCTTTAAAGGATACGGCGGTGTCTTTTTTGAAATTGTAACCGGATTTTGAGTATGATGAACGCGCCGGGTCGTATTTTTGATAAAATTTATGACAATGAACACTAGAGCCGCGCAATTAAAAGCATTTGATCGCTTGCTTACGATTATGGACGAGTTGCGGGAAAAATGCCCGTGGGACAAAAAGCAGACCATGGAAAGTCTTCGCCATTTGACGATCGAGGAAACCTATGAGCTGGCCGATGCCATTCTGGACAACGATTTGGACGAGGTGCGAAAGGAGCTGGGCGATGTATTGTTACACATTGTTTTTTACGCCAAAATTGGCAGTGAGACCGACCATTTTGATATCGCCGATGTCTGTAACGGTATTTCGGAAAAACTGATCCATAGACATCCCCACATTTATGGGGACCTTTCCGTGGACAGCGCTGAAGAGGTACAACAAAATTGGGAGCAGATCAAGCTTAAAGAAGGTAAAAAGAGTGTTTTGGAAGGAGTGCCCAATGGATTGCCGGCGGTGGTGAAGGCCAACCGCATACAAGATAAGGTTGCCGGTATCGGGTTCGATTGGGAAAAACCCGAACAGGTTTGGGAAAAGGTACAGGAAGAACTAGGGGAACTACAGGAAGAAGTAAGCAACGGCAGCCCGGACCGCGTTGCTTCGGAGTTCGGCGACGTACTTTTTTCAATGATCAATTATGCCCGGTTTTTAGGTGTAAATCCCGAAAATGCCTTGGAGCGCACCAATAAAAAATTTATAAAACGGTTCAAATACCTGGAAGGAAAAGCCAAGGATATGGATAAGGAATTAAAGGACATGACCTTGGACGAGATGAACGTTTTTTGGAACGAGGCGAAAACACGCTAAAGTTTTATACCAATTTAAAACATTGTAAGGCTGCACGGTCAAGTTGCAGGGTAATAGCGCAGCAAGTAAACGGGAGTGCAGATTCTCATCTTTAGTATACCATTTACGTTTTTTTCCGTTGTTTGTTCGGTTGGTTCGATGCCTTGTGCAATCCGAAGGTAGTTTGGTTAAAAGCTTCCGACCCGCCTTTGGGTATGGATAGGGACTGCCATTGCTCTTTTTTCAGTTGTTTGCCCAAAAAAACAATTTGCCCCACATGGTACGAATAATGTGCCAACTGCCGATGTGCCGCTTGAACGATCGAATGCGATTCGCCCCTGATCTTAATGGTATTTCCAAATGAGGTTGCATCGATTTGTGACAAGGCATCGAAGAGGCACTGCCAACCGGAATCCCAGGCCGATACCAACTCTTTTTTAGAAGCATAGGGCGACTCAAATTCCGACTCCCGGTTACGCCATTCCTTCTCGCCGTCCTCCGTTAAAAAGTTGGTCCACCTGCTTTTCATGTTCCCGACCATGTGTTTTACGATGAGCGCAATAGTATTCTCCGCATCATTTGACCGGTACAGCAGTTCGGGATAGGTGAGTTGCGTAAAGGTATGGTCCCCAAGCGTTTTGTACCGCCGAAACTCAAAAAGGACGCTATCAACATAGTGGCTGGCTTCTAGCATAGGATGGAAATATCCGAAAACCGGACCAAAATTGCAAACCAGAAAACATCGTTGGCTACCGATGCAGCTTTTTCCCTACCATAATCAGGTGAGGTTGGCTATCAAAAGTCGGTATGCATGTCGTTATACCTTTTCAAAATTAAAATGGTATTATTCCTTAGCAGCGGGAACAAAATCCAGTGCCACACCATTAATGCAGTGTCGTTTTCCGGTAGGTTGCGGGCCGTCATCAAAAACGTGTCCCAAATGTCCCCCACAGGTCGCACAGTGTTCCTCGGTTCGTGCGTATCCTATTTTGTAGTCGGTATCATAGGCCACATTGCCTTCGATCTCTTTATAAAAACTGGGCCATCCGGTACCGGAATCAAATTTAGTGTCACTTTTGAACAAAGGGGTCGAGCAAGCAGCACAGACATAAGTACCTTCCTTTTTGTTTTCCAAAAGGTCACTGGTAAAAGCATTTTCGGTTGCGGCTTTTCGCAACACGTAAAATTCCTCCGCGGTGAGTTCTTTTTTCCATTCCGCCTCTGTTTTGGTTACGGCGTAGGCGGTTTCCTTTTGGTCCGTTTTTTCCGCGGTCCGCTCCTGTTTTTGAGAGTTGCCCTTGCAACCGACAAATACGATACACAGTGCTATTAAAAGTTTTTTCATGGGTTCCATAGTTTTAGTTTTTGTCGTAAAAATGCGGGATTCCTTTCAAAAGTGCACCGTTTGTGCAGTGGTATTTTTTCTAAGTGTCGAAAAAAGTAAAACCCTATGTGTTAAATGTCCGAACGTCGTACCGTTTCGGTTGTACCATTTCCGATACATACGGATAAATGAGTTCATTGTTATTGGAGTTCCAGTTTTTGTATTTGGTTCATTTCAAGTCCCATTTTACCCATAACGCTATCGATATTGGTTTGGTCAAAATCGGCGCTTTGTAAAAATTCGCTGGGCACGATGACGATACGGAAGGTTTGGTTGTCCGTAAAATCGGTGCTTAAAAGGGAAAGGTCGAAATTACCATCGATAAACAGTTCAAAATCCAAAAAAGTATGCGCCACCGTATACTGCATTGTTCCTTCTGGAACGAAAAAATTCTGTGGGATCAAGCTCCATGCATCGGCAGTGCTGCCATCCGCCAAATCGATCTGGCCATCAAAACGATACACCAAAACGGCATCGGATTCAAAAATTTCAAAATTGGTATAGTCGGCAAAGGTTTCCACTACACTCCAAAGGTTGGCCTCGGCATCATAACCGAAATTTACCCCTTCCAATTCAAATACCTGTCCCTGTATACCGTCCTGCCCGTCAAGTCCATTGTTACCATCAAAGCCATCAAATCCAGGAGGTCCTTGTGGTCCTTCACAGGAAATAAAGAATAATGCCATACAGGCAGCTAGGGCTAAAGTCACTTTTTTCATAATATCGTATTTAAGCGGTATCGTTCATTGGTTGCCATCCCGAAACCATTTGTTATTTCTGTAATCTCTGTTTCAAAAAGCGTTCCAAAAATGGTTGCATCCGTTTTTTTAGGTCGGTAAGGGCAACAAAAAAATATAAAATTCCCATTTTGGGTTAAAGGTTAATTCCCTATTTTTAACAAAATCAACGAAATAGGGTCGTTATGTGGAAACAGGAACGAGTGGTCATCGAGAACGTAAGGCCGCAACTTCAATCAGGTGCATTTTTTATCAAACGGGTAGTGGGGGAGAATGTTGTGGTACATTCCGATGTTTTGGGAGACGGGCACGACTTGATTCAGGCCGAATTATTGGTGCGGCACGAAAAGCGAACAAAATTTGATGAAATTCGAATGGCACATTTGGGCCAGGACGTTTTCAAGGCCCAGTTTACCGTTCAACAACCCGGGTTTTATGAGTACCGGATAAGGGGATGGGTAGACCACGCGCTAAATTGGCAGCATGGTATTCAGGCGAAACTTGACGACGGCCAGCAGGTAAGTAGCGAATTGCTAGATGGCGTACAATACCTAAAGTGGCTCCAAAAAAAGGCCTTGAAAAAATCGCAGGCCTACCTTAAAAAATTAATCACTGTTTTTAAGGATGACAGCGCATATGATACGGCCATATCGGAGGCGGTTTCCGAGAAACTACACCAATTGTTCTTAACGTTTCCCCAAAGGAATTTGGCAAACGAGAGTGCCGTGCTTCAAGTTTATGTAGATCGTAAAAAGGCCAATTTTAGTACGTGGTACGAATTTTTTCCGAGGTCTGCCGCTCCGGAATATGGCCAGCATGGTACCTTCAAGGACTGTGAGCGTCTATTGCCCCGTATTGCCGATATGGGTTTTGATGTGCTCTATTTCCCTCCCGTACATCCCATAGGGGAAGTCCACCGTAAGGGAAAGAACAATACCGTAACCGCAAAAGAAGGCGATTCGGGAGTTCCGTGGGCCATTGGCTCCAAACATGGTGGTCATAAGGCGATACATCCCGAGTTGGGGACCGAAAAGGACTTTAAGGACTTGGTGAGAAAGGCGGCGAATATGGGAATAGAGATCGCTATGGATCTCGCTTTTCAGGCCGCTCCAGATCACCCATATATCGAAACACATCCGGAATGGTTTCGAAAACGCCCCGATGGTACCATTCAATACGCCGAAAATCCACCGAAGAAATATCAGGATATCGTAAACTTCCATTACGAAACAAAGGAATTTAAGGCCTTATGGAACGAGTTGCTCAGCGTAACCTTGCATTGGGTAAAATGTGGGGTGCATATTTTTAGGGTGGACAACCCACATACCAAACCCTATTATTTTTGGAATTGGCTTATTGGGGAAGTCAAAAAAAAATATCCCGACGTGCTGTTTTTAGCAGAAGCTTTTTCCCGACCGAAAGTTATGCAGCAATTGGCCAAACAAGGGTTTTCCCAGAGCTATACCTATTTTACTTGGAGGGTGGCCAAGCACGAATTGATCGAATACATGACCGAATTGACACAGTCGGACATGAAGGAGTATTACCGGCCCAACTTTTGGCCCAATACCCCCGATATTAACCCATATCACCTTCAGGGAAGTAACGAGGCCATGCATTTGATCCGTTATGCCCTTGCCGCCACCCTAAGCGGAAACTTGGGTATTTACGGTCCGGTATTCGAATATATGGTGTCCGATGCCATGCCGAATAAGGAAGAATACCTCCATTCCGAAAAGTACGAGGTACGGCATTGGGACTGGACGATCGAAAATAAGCTGACCTATTTGATCGAACAGATCAACCAGATACGCAAAAACCATCCGTCCCTGCAGCAAACGAACAACATTCGGTTTTGTGCCATGGAGAACGAACAACTGATCGCCTTTCATAAATGGAACGACGATCGAACCGATCAAACCTTGATCGTAGTGAGCCTTGATTCCCATCACACACAAATTGGTCATGTGCAATTACCGATGGCCGCTTTGGGTATGGAACACGGTGAAAGCATAGCGGTATATGACCTGATAAGCAACAATAGCTACATTTGGAACAATGAATGGAACTATATAGAACTGGGGCCGAACCTGCCCTTTCATATTTTCCACATAAGAAAATAAGTCATGGCCAAGAAGAACAAAGAAAGCCTGCTGCGACCGCCCTATGTATTTGAAGCTACCTGGGAAAGCCTTTTGGAAGACGCCTCTTTCGTAAAAATCTTTCTTTCGGACGTTTTGGAAGACTATATCCTTAGGCAGCGGTGGTACGGAGGTAAGTCCAGCCAATTGAAATACATAGAGCTCAACCAATATTTCAGGATCCAACAACATGGCGAAGTCTATTATGGACTGTTATTGGAAGTCAATTTTCAAGAAGCCTTTTATCAGCATTACTTTCTACCGATCGCCTTTGTTACCGATGAGAGCTTCGCCAAAGAAGATCGCATATTGCCTTTGACGATCAATGGGCAGACCGGGTATATCATCGACGCTATTAATCTGGAAGCCTTTCGGAAGTTGGTGTTCGAACGCATCATGAATGCGGAACCGAACGATACTACTCCCGTTCGGTATCACCGAAGTTCCCTTTTTACCGATACCGCCTATGTGTCTTCCCGCTTTATGGGACTGGAGCAGAGCAATACTTCCATTATCTATAATGACACCTCCGTAATCAAGTTCTTTAGGAGGATCTATGCCGATAAAAATCCGGATTTTGAAATGAGCCAGTTTTTGTCCGAAAAAAAAGGGTATCGCAATACCCCTGCCTATTTGGGAAATGTGAGTATCGTAGATAAGGACAAGGATAATATTACCATAGCGTTATTGCAACAATTAGTACCCAATGAAGGAGATGCTTGGGATTTTATGTTGAAGGAGGTACACAAGGTATTCTTAAATCTGGAGTACAAAAAAATAGAAGTAGATCGTTTGCCCGATACCCAATTGTTCCAACGATTGGAGATCAGGGACGTACCGCCCGAAATTATCGATTGGGCCGGGTTGAGTATTTTTTTAAAATTACAGGTGATGGCCAAGCGCACGGCTGAAATGCATGTGGCCCTTGGTTCGGAATTTGAGGATACTGCTTTTACCCCCAAACATTTTAATAGCGATTATGAAGTGTGGCTGAAAAACCGATTGCTGTATCAGTTTCAAAACCGCTTGAACAGCGTCGAAAACAACCTGCACAAGTTGGAGGGTAGGGCGGCCGAATTGGTAAAGACCTTTTTGGAACGTAAAAATGAGATTCGCAGGCGCTTTGTGAAATTTGATTGGACCAAGCTAAAAGGCGAGCGTATCCGCGTGCATGGCGACTATCATTTGGGCCAGATATTGGTTCAGGACGATGATTTTTACTTGCTCGATTTTGAAGGGGAGCCGGAAAGTACCATTCGGGACCGGAAGGTTAAACACCCACCTTTAAAGGACGTTGCCGGAATTTTCAGGTCGTTCCATTATGCCATTTACGCTACCATATTCAACAATGGCGAAAGCTATCCCTATTCGCAAGAAGACCTTTTTAAGGCTGGGGAAACGCTCTATAAGTTTTTTATAGGTGTATTTTTAGAGGCGTATACCACTTTGATCCAGGCAAACAATTTAAATATTGGATACCGTCAAGAACGCATCTTCATCCTCAAATACTCCATGTTGGAAAAGGCCATTTATGAATTGGGGTATGAGATGAATTCCCGCCCTCGTTGGGCAGTGATTCCTTTGGAAGGAATTTTGGGCATCATGGACAACCAAGACTAAAACAATAGAACATACCGCGCTTTTTTGAAAGAATCCAATTTTGCGGTATCGACGAATAACGAAGCAATAAAAAAAAGTATATGGGCAATGTAGTACCGCATAGCGTATTTTCCGATTTTGATATCGATCTTTTTAAATCGGGAAAACACTATCGACTTTATGAAAAATTGGGTTCGCATCCCATGACGGTAGACGGGGTAAAAGGAACGTATTTTGCCGTTTGGGCGCCCTCGGCCAAAGCGGTTTCCGTAATTGGGAATTTCAACTATTGGTTGAGCCATGAACATCCGCTTAACGTCCGCTGGGACGAAAGTGGCATATGGGAGGGGTTTATTCCGAATATCGGTAAAGGCGAGGTGTACAAGTACCATATCAAGTCCAACAATCATGGGGCCGTTACCGAAAAGGCCGATCCGTTTGCGCGCTATTGCGAACATCCGCCCAATACGGCTTCCGTCGTCTGGGACGACTCCTACAAATGGAAGGATGCCAAATGGATGAAGGACAGAAAAGCCAAAAATGCATTGAATAGTCCGTTCTCCGTTTATGAGGTGCATTTGGGGTCTTGGAAACGGAAAGGGGATAACGCGTTTCTTTCCTACGAGGAACTCGCTGTAGAATTGGTGCAATATGTGAAGGAAATGGGCTTTACCCATGTAGAGTTCATGCCTATAATGGAATATCCGTACGACCCTTCCTGGGGGTACCAGCTTACAGGCTATTTTGCTCCGACCTCCCGTTTTGGGGAGCCGCAAGGGTTCAAACTATTGGTAGATAAGCTGCATCAAAACGGTATCGGGGTGATTTTGGACTGGGTACCTTCCCATTTTCCGGAAGATGCCCATGGTCTTGGTTTTTTCGATGGATCACACTTGTACGAACACCCCGACCGTAGAAGAGGGTACCACCCCGATTGGAAGAGTCTGATCTTCAACTATGGTAGGAACGAGGTAAGGGCTTTTCTGATCAGTAATGCCTTATTTTGGTTAGATCAGTTCCATGCCGATGCGCTGCGGGTAGATGCCGTTGCTTCCATGTTGTATTTGGACTATTCCCGTGAAGAAGGGGAGTGGGAACCCAATATGTACGGGAACAATGAAAACCTGGAGGCCATGAGCTTTATTCGGGAACTGAACGAAACCGTATATGGGAACTATCCCGATGTTCAGACCATTGCCGAGGAATCCACGGCGTTTACCGGAGTTTCAAAACCAGTCAATTTCGGAGGGTTGGGTTTTGGTATGAAATGGATGATGGGCTGGATGCACGATACCTTGGAATACTTTAAAAAAGATCCGATATACCGAAAGCACCATCAGAACGATCTGACCTTTAGTATGACCTATGCGTTTACCGAGAACTTTATGTTGCCTTTTTCGCATGATGAGGTGGTGTATGGTAAAAAGTCGTTGGTTTACCGAATGCCGGGTGATGAATGGCAACGCTTTGCCAATTTAAGACTGCTTTTCGGATACATGTTTACCCACCCCGGTACCAATTTGATATTTATGGGCGGCGAATTCGGGCAGACCGAAGAATGGAACTTTCAACAAAGTCTCGATTGGCACCTGACCCAATACGACGGCCATAAAGGGATTCAAGAAACCATAAAGGGGCTCAATGAACTCTACAAAAAGCAACCCGCGCTTTATCAGAAACAGTTCGATTCCGAAGGTTTTCAATGGATCGATTATGGCGATCATGAAAATTGCGTACTTACCTATATTAGAAAGGGCGAGGATTCCAAAAATGATCTTTACATCGCATTGAACCTTACACCGGCACCAAGGGTGGACTATCGCATTGGGATTCCAAAGAAATCCGGTGTGCCCAAACCCCTTTTCAACAGCGACGATGTCAAGTATGGCGGTTCCGGTACCGACTGTGCAATTTCAAAACTACAGAATACCCCGTGGCACGGGCATTCCAAATCCGTTGAAATAACGCTTCCCCCTTTAAGTATTGTTATTTTTAAGTAAGATTGACCGAAGAAAACGCAATAGTCGTCAATTCAGGATGTATATGTTTCATTATTCGACGGTAATGTGCTTTTTTTGCTGTTCCCAAAAAATAAATAGGTTATGATTACGAATACCGAGTTAGAATATAAAGGGAACCTCTATCCCAATAAAATAGTCGACTTTAGACAGGATACCGACAAATTATATTTCACTACCGAAAACGGGGTCATTTTACAGATTACCGTAATGCGGAACAGTACCATCCGTTTTAGATATGCTACCGGGCATACCTTTGAGCCCGATTTTTCATATGCCGTTAGCGAGAATGCCAGCAGGGGCTACAATCGGTTGGAAGTTACCGAAACCGATAGTGAATATTACATAGAAACGACCCGAGTGAAAATTTTGGTCGATAAGGCTTCCTTGCGTACCCAAATCTCCGATTTGGAAGGCAACATCCTCAACGAAGATGAAATCGGCTTTCACTGGGAGGAAAACTATCAGTATGGTGGGAACACTGTTAAAATGAGCAAAATCACCCAAACCGGCGAGAGCTTTTACGGAATGGGCGATAAGGCAACACATCTTAACCTTAAGGGAAAGCGGGTCAACAACTGGGTAATGGACCAGTATGCCTATGGTAAAGATCAAGAGCCGTTATACAAGGCGATTCCATTTTATATCGGCCTGAACAAGAATAGGGCCTATGGTATTTTCTTTGACAACAGTTTCCGTTCCTATTTCGATTTTGCGCACGAAAGGCGCAACGCCACCAGCTTCTGGGCCGATGGCGGTGAAATGAACTATTATTTCTTTTACGGTCCGGAAATGTCGAAAGTAGTACGGCTATATACCGATTTGACCGGTACCCCGGAACTCCCACCGCTTTGGGCATTGGGCTATCACCAGTCCAAATGGAGTTATTTTCCCGAGAGTAGGGTGAAGGAAATCGCCAAACAATTTCGAGACTTGCGCATTCCCTGCGATGCCATTTATTTGGACATCGATTATATGGACGGTTTTCGCTGTTTTACCTGGGATAAAAATCATTTTCCGGAACCCAAGCGAATGATGAAGGAGCTAAAGGAAGATGGGTTTAAGACCGTGGTCATGATCGATCCCGGTATTAAAATAGACAAGGACTATTGGGTATACCGTGAGGCCATGGAGAAGGGATATTTCTGTCGTAGGGGCGATGGACCCTATATGCACGGAAAAGTGTGGCCGGGGGAATGCAACTTTCCCGATTTCACCAATCCGGAGGTACGCGAATGGTGGGCCGAACTCTACAAAGAGTTTATGGCCGAAATGGGTGTTGATGCCGTTTGGAACGACATGAACGAACCCGCGGTGATGGAAGTGCCCGGAAAAACCGCGCCTTTGGATACCCGTCACAATTTTGACGGGCACCCCTGTACCCATCGAAAGGCCCACAATATATACGGTATGCAGATGGTTCGTGCCACTTATGAGGGGGTTAAAAAATACGTTTACCCAAAACGACCGTTCGTTATCACCAGGGCCGCGTTTTCGGGAACGCAAAGATACGCTTCCACCTGGACGGGCGATAATGTTGCTACTTGGGAACATTTATGGATCGCCAATGTACAAATGCAGCGCATGTGCATGAGCGGCTATTCCTTTGTAGGTTCCGATATTGGTGGTTTTGCCGAACAACCCAATGGGGAATTGTTCGCAAGGTGGATACAACTCGGGGTTTTTCACCCCTTCTGTCGTGTACACAGCAGTGGTGATCATGGCGATCAGGAACCCTGGTCCTTTGGGGATGAGGTTACGGATATCGTTCGAAAGTTTATCGAACTCCGTTATCAGTTGTTACCTTATCTGTACACCATGTTCTACAAATATGTAAACGATGGGATTCCGATGTTGCAGTCCCTAGTGCATTTTGATCAGGAGGACAACCAAACACACTTCAGGACCGATGAATTTATCTTTGGCGACCATATACTGGTATGCCCGGTACAAGAGCCAAATGCCCAAGGAAGGCGCATGTACATACCAAGGGGAAAATGGTATAATTTCTGGACAGAGGAAGTGGTGGACGGAGGTCTTGAAAAGTGGGTGCCCGCAGAACTGGACGAAATACCGTTGTTTATAAAAGAAGGGGCGATAATTCCAAAATATCCCGTCCAACAATATGTTGGGGAAGTGGAACTGGAAGAATTGGTGTTGGATCTGTATTATAAAGAAGGGGTGGAGCTTTCCTCGGTCTACGAGGACAGTCAGGAAGGATTCGACTATACGCAGGGGAAGTACAGCTTACGCAAGTTTAAATTGATCGGTAAGCCAAAACAACTGATTGTCCAACAATATAAGGACGGTGCTTTTACCACCCCTTACGAATCGTTCCGGTTCAACTTGCACGGGTTGCCGTTTAAGATCGTGGAAATAGAGATCGATAATGAAAAAGTGGCGTTAAAAGACCTGAAATTGAACGGGGACAACTCGCTCACGGTCAGTAAAAATTTCACCGAACTGCACATTACCGGGAAATAATTTGAACTTGTTTTGAGTTGTTGTTTGTAATCGAGAACGAAGGCTTTTGTGACGTAATGAAGCCATTTTATGGTTGCATAGCCCGAGCTACGGAAGCTGAAAATGGGGAAATTACGGTGCAAAATGCGAAATTCTTAGGCAAAAGAACAACTCAAGATGAGTTCTTTTTGTAATTTTCGAGTACTAAACACTTTTAACATGAAAAAAATAGCTTTAATACTCTTGGTTTTTATGGCTTCGGCGGCCTGTAAGACCAACCCTTTCACGGGAAAAAAGATGCTGAACTTTTACGGTAATAGCCAAATTTTTCCGACCGCTTTTGCCCAATACGACCAGTTTTTAAATCAAAATAAAGTGGTGGAGACCGGCAAGGATGCACAGATGATCACCAATGTTGGGCAACGGATCGCATCGGCTGCGGAGCGATGGTTGAGCGCCAATGGTTATCCAGGATATTTAAAGGATTATAAGTGGGAATATAATTTGGTGCAGGACGAAACGGTGAACGCTTGGTGCATGCCCGGTGGTAAGATCGTTTTTTACACCGGTATACTGCCCATTACCCAAACGGAGACAGGTGTTGCCGTGGTAATGGGGCATGAGGTGGCCCATGCTTTGGCGGATCACGGAGCACAACGGATGAGCGCCGGTACCTTACAGCAATTAGGGGCGGTGGCCGGTAACGTGGCCATTAAGGACGAGCGTACCCGAAACACCTTTAATCAGGCGTATGGCCTAGGGTCAACGGTAGGGGTAATGCTCCCCTTTAGCAGAAGTCACGAAACAGAGGCCGATCGCATTGGATTACAGATTATGGCGATTGCAGGCTATAACCCTGATGAAGCCGCCAATCTATGGCGCCGTATGAAGGCGAAAAGCGGCGGGCAGGCACCACCGGAATTTATGAGTACCCACCCTTCCAACGATACTCGAATCAACAATTTAACGGCCTGGGCACCTATGGCACGACAAGAAGCCGCAAAATTTGGGGTGACCAGTTTTAAATAGCGCCCTTATTTGGGCTATAAATCGTATCTTAAGAACCGTTCGCATGAAGTGAACGGTTTTTTATTTCGCCATGACCAAACCACCACTCACCAAAGGCAGTAAAAAATTGTTGAACGCTTGGGCGTTTTACGATTGGGCCAATTCCGTATACAATCTTGTGATTTCTTCCGCTATTTTCCCCATTTTTTATGGGGCACTTACCATAGTGAAAAACGAGCAGGGTGCGGTAATCAATGATACCGTTACCTTTATGGGTATCGATTTTAATAATGATACACTGATTAGTTATGTTACCGCGGCCGCTTTTTTGGTGGTGTCCTTTTTAAGTCCCTTATTAAGTGGTATTGCCGATTATGTGGGTAATAAAAAGGTTTTTATGAAGTTCTTTTGTTACCTCGGTGCGTTGTGCTGTATCGGTCTGTATTGGTTTAGTATGGAAATGCTATGGTTTGGATTGCTCTGTTATTTTTTGGCCTTGATCGGATTTTGGTCCAGTTTGGTTTTCTATAATTCCTACTTGCCCGATATCGCCTTCCCTGAACAGCAAGATGCCATTAGCGCCAAGGGGTTTTCCTTCGGGTATGTGGGTAGTGTACTGTTATTGGTTATTTGTTTGGTCATGATTTTAAATTTCGATGCGTTCGGCTTTGAGGACAGTGGCGTTCCTACGCGCTTATCCTTTGTGTTAACGGGGCTCTGGTGGATCGGTTTTAGTCAGTATACCTACCGTCACCTGCCAAAGGGGAACAAGCAAGAGAAATTTGGTAAGGACATCCTGTTCAACGGTTTTAAGGAATTAAAACTGATCTGGCAGAAAATTAAAAAGAACGTTCCGTTAAAACGATATTTGGGCGCTTTTTTTGTGTACAGTATGGCGGTGCAGACCATTATGCTGATCGCTACATATTTCGGCATAGAGGAACTAGACTGGGGGACTACGGACCCAACTATCGGTTTGATCGTCAGTATTTTATTAATTCAATTGGTAGCTATTTTAGGCGCATATGTTACCTCAAGATCGTCCAAACGTTTTGGAAACATCCAAACATTGATCGTGCTGAACCTTATTTGGATCGGTATCTGTATCTACGCCTATACCATAACCACGCCCTTTGAATTTTATAGTACCGCGGGAGCCGTAGGCTTGGTTATGGGGGGCATTCAATCCCTTTCCAGGTCAACCTATTCCAAGCTCATTCCATCGGGGGCATTGGATACCGCATCCTACTTTAGTTTTTATGACGTGTCCGAAAAAATAGGTATCGTAATCGGTATGTTGAGTTATGGATACATTGCCCAAATAACCGGAAGTATCCGATATTCCATTATTTTTTTAGGCTTGTTTTTTTTGGTGGGCATGTTGTTATTGTTAAGAGTTCGGCATTCCGAAAAAAATGCCCTTGCGGGGAATTCACATAAACTACCTTAAATGTTAAGTGTGGTTCTTTTGAAGGCAACGCACAAAAAAAGCCCCCGAACTTCGGAGGCCTTAACCCATTTTGCGAATGGTTTTGTATTTATCCTTTTGAAATGTCCCCCGAACCGGAAGTTTTGGTATCTACCTTTTCTGGATTGCCCCGATAACTAATGTCACCAGATCCCGAAACACGGGCACGTAACATTTTATTTACCGTAATTTTGATATCGGCAGAACCGGAAACGGTAGCATCTACTTTGCTCGCTTCCAAGTCGTACGCCTTAACGTCTCCGGAACCAGAAACGCTTACATCGAAGTTGTCGGTCTGGCCGCTTAGGGTAATATCTCCGGAACCGGACATGCTGGCCTCCATTTCGTTTGTTTCCACGGTCAGGGTAATATCGCCGGAACCGGACATGCTTGTTCTAAAACGGTCCGATTTCAACGTTTTTTCCCCAACGATATCGCCCGATCCTGAAAGCGTCACCTCGTCTATACTGGCAACGGGAACGGTAATACGGATGCCCTTATCCCAATTGGATGGTTTTAGTTGGTATCCTTTTTCAACTTTAATGATCAATTTTCCGTTCTTTACTTCTGTCACGAGGTACTCCAAAAGGTTTTCTTCCCCTTCCAAACTAAGGTTTCCTTCGTTTCCGTCTACAAGATACACGTCGAACCATCCTGAAACACCGATAGCGTCATACTCCCCGACACTGCGTTCAATGTTGACCGATTTTCCGTTTCCCTTGATTTTTTTACCCCACTGTGCGGTACATGAAATGCTTAATAATGCAATTAAACTAAGGCTCAATACTTGTTTCATAATTCTAGTTTTAGTCCCGAGAAGTTCGGGTTTTGATTGATGTATTAATTTTTATAAAAAGATACGCCACCATAGTCGCTCGATATGGTGATCAGGTTTCCACTGTTGGCGTTACCATAAAATCCTTTGTAGTACTTACTGGTCGATTTAACATTACTGATGCTGATCTCAAAGTCCTCTTTTCCCCCTACGCCGGCATACGAAGTGCTTATTTCAAAATCGAACGAATAGGCGGGGTCGTATCCGATCTTTACGCCGGTGTAATCGGTTTTTAGGGTTACGTTACCGGCATCCGCGGCCAATTTTGCGATTTTGAGAGACCCGTAGTCGGCCGCAATATCCACATCACCATGTATGGTCCCCAACCTTACGCTGATATAGTCCCCCGTGCCGCTCACATCCTTGGCTTCCCCAATTTCGATTTTACCGTAATCGCTGGTGTATTGCAAGTTTTCCATTTCTTGGATCTTTGAATTGGTATAGTCCGCGTTCAGGACCAAATCGCCTGCCTTTTCTATGGTGAAGCCCGAATAGTCCGCTATTATTTTACCGCTATTGATGTAGCCAATAGTTGAATTGGAGGTGTAATCGAAATTCAATTGGTTGTTTCTTCCCCTCAGTTCCCCGATATCTAGGCGACCGTAATCGCAATTGATCTTTGCATGGCCATCCACACGATCCAAACTGATACTGCCATAATCGTTGTTGAGGTTTACCCGGTTTTTGATCGGTAATTTAATGGTATAGTTGATCTGCATGTTTACCTTGGTATTACTGCCCCAGCCCCAATTATTTCTACTTTCGTTAAAAATGGTCTTGGCCGATACTACACTGCTACTACCATCAAAGGCAACGGTTATTTGATCCAGTTTGCGCTGTACCTTTTCCTCGTTGTTGCCATTGGTCTTGATATGGACCTCGATCATCACACGATTCTCCTTCCAGGAGGTGATATTCAGGTTTCCGTAGCTATTGTCTACTTTCAACAAGGCGTCCGGGTTTACATTAAATTCTTTTTTGATCGTTTTTTCTTTCGTATACCTTCCTTTCAACGGATCCTTGTTTGCAGAAAGCAAAATGGGGAAACAAAGGAGTATTGTTACGATACAGTTAAAGGGTGTAGTTTTCATCATCGTAATTTTTTAAATTTTTTATCGTTTCAATTCGATTCAGAACATCTTGAAGCAAATCGATTCTGGTCTGAAAATTTGTAATCATGGCACTGAGAAGCAGTTTGCTGTTTCCACCTTCCAAAAGGTTTTGCTCCAATTGGGTGTAGTCCGCTTCCAGCCGTTTAAGCTGTTTCATGGTGTCGTCCACGATCTGTTTGGTTTCGGGGGTACTTTCATTTTCCAAGGTACGCACCTGTTCCGCAACAAGATTTGCAAAATAAAACTGACTTTGCGAAACTTCCGGTGAAATTTCGGCCACTTGTTCCGCCACTGAAGGCCCTTTTGTAAAAAGACCGATTCCCAGGGCCAATAGTATGGCTGCCGACGCGGCGATCGACACCGGTTTCCACCAGCTTTTTTTCCTTTTTGGTAGCGTAACGACCCCTTTGGAACTGTTGAGTTTTGCCAAAAAACGGTCTTGATGGCCTTCCTCGGGGGATGCTATGTCAAAAGAACCCTGTAGGTTATCGAACAGCTGTTCCAATTTTTCTTTTTCCATGGTTATGCGTGTATCAATTTTTTTCGTAAACTTTCCTTTGCTCTAGAAATCGTAGTCCTACAATTTGCATAGCTAATATTCATAATGCTACTGATCTCTTCATAATCATAGCCCTCAATTAAATGTAAGGTCAAAGAAACTCTGTAGTTGTCTTTTAAATGATTCATGGTTTCCATCACTTTTTGAGCCTTCAATTGTGTAAAACCCTCATCAGCGACAACTGCATCGTTGTCTTCGACCTTGTACATAATATCATCCAGGGCAACCTCATTTTTTTTCTGTTGCTTTCTGTAATGATAGATGCTGTTGTTTACTACAATTCGTTTTAGCCAAGATCCAAAGGTAACTTCCGCTTTAAAGCTGTGCAGTTTCGTAAACGCGTTCAAAAACGATTCCTGCATTACATCCTCCGCTTCCGCGCTGTCCTTTACGATCCTTAGGGCCGTATTGTACATTGCTTTATAATAGCGGTTGTAAACTTCAAGTTGGGCGCTTTGCTTCCCTTCAATACATCTTTGTAATAATGCATCAATATGTTCTCTTTTCTGGCTCAAAAAGTGAATGTTTTGTTGTAAAGATGCAACAAGTTCCCGATTGTTACACTTTTGCTTTTTTTTATTTCTTTTTCTTCTGTGGACTTGTTCCTTACCTTCTTTGGAAACGGTGCCAAGGCAGGTAATTTTTGATATTGAAAATGTAAAGATCGATACGTTCATAAAGATGCCGCGTCAATACCAAGGACGGGTTTATGGAATGTCGCCGGACGTTCGCCTGTGTCTGTCTTGTCGTTGGTTGGCATATGGCATGCCAACTGTGCATATTCCTGATTATACGGAAGATGCAGTTAATCGATTTATTTTAATTTTTGACGATTAAATCGCTAGGTTCATCGAAGAAGTATAAAATTTGCAGCACCAAAACCAACAACTTTTTCCCCTGGAAACATTGTATAATTCGAGATGACCATGGGAGCATTGTATACCTCTCGCACTAAGCCGTTATTTGCCTTTTTCTTATTAATTTGTATGCTGACCGGTTCCGGGCAAACCCCGGAAACACAAGGGCAGTGGAGCGTACCTATCGGGTTTGATATCGTGCCTGTTGCCGTGGCCAATTTGCCCGATGGTAGATTGCTTACCTGGGCGGCAAGTTCTCCTACCACCTTTGTAGAGATAAGTTCCGGAGCGACCTATACGGAAATTTTTGATCCCACCTTGGGTACCGATGGTCAGGCTTTGGGGCAATTTGTCTCGAATACACGCCACGACATGTTCTGCCCGGGCATCAACAACCTGCCCGATGGGCGAATTATGGCAGCGGGAGGGGCTACGAGCGATAAAACCAGCATTTTTGATCCTGTTACGGAGCGGTGGACCGAAGCGGCCACCATGAACATTCCAAGGGGCTACCAAGGAAACGTCACCCTTTCCGACGGTTCCGTTTTTACCTTGGGAGGATCTTGGGCCGATGGCAACTACCCCTCTACCAACGGGCAGAAAGACGCGGAAATTTGGTCGCCACTTACCGGTTGGTTCAAGCTTCCGGGAATTTTGGGGGCCGATATTTTTACGGCCAATGATTTGAATACGGAAGCAAGAGGACTCTATAGAATTGATAACCATCTTTGGTTATGGCCCGCGCCGAACGGAAAAATATTTCATGCCGGACCAAGCGAAGAAATGCACTGGATCGATGTTACGGGTACAGGTAGCATTAGCAGTGCCGGACTACGGGGAACCGATACCTATTCCATGAAGGGTACCACGGTTATGTTCGACGTCGGTAAAATATTGAAAGTAGGCGGTGCGGAATCCTATGATAGCGATCATCCCGCCAAGGACAACGCTTTTGTAATCGATATCAATTTGGAGAATGCCGTATCGGTAACGCCAACGGCCAACCATTTGGAATTTTCTCGAACGATGTTGAATACGGTCGTACTGCCCAACGGAGAGGTGTTGGTTACCGGAGGGCTTGATCGGGCCGTGGTTTTTTCCGATGTAGGTGCCCGTTTTGCGGCCGAAATCTATAATCCGCATACCAATAGTTGGCGCACTGTTGCCGGCATGTCGGAGGCGCGCACCTACCATAGCGTTTCCATATTGATGAACGATGGTCGCGTGTTCGTGGGCGGCGGTGGACTTTGTGATTCCACTCCCGATTGTATCGACCACCAGAGTGCCGAGATCTACAGCCCACCTTATCTGTTCACTGACGGCGGGGCGTTAGCGGCAAGGCCGAGCATTTCCGCTCCCGACGAGGCCGATTACAACAGTAC
>NZ_JBNGOP010000032.1:0-56062 GCF_050589625.1 Maribacter sp. 2-571
GGACAACGGTACCGATTGGACCGATTGGGAGACCGGTATGGCATCCGGCGGTACTTCACTGGCACTGGAGCAGTTCGTACTCCCGCTACGGGAAACCCGTTACCTGCGCTATATGGGCAGGGGCAATTCCCTGAACGAATGGAACAGCCTTCAGGAACTGGAGATCTATGGTCCGGGACCGGAGAACGAGACGTTCCATACGCCGGTATTCGTGGAGACCTCTACCAAGGACCGGGGCAATATAGGGGACAATATGTTCGACGGCGACCTTGGTACCCGATGGAGCGCCTTTGCGAACCCGGCCACGGCGACCATCGATCTTGGGAGCCCCAAGAGTTTTAACGAATTGCGTATCGCCTATTACAAGGGCGATACAAGACAGGCGTATTTTGACCTGCAACGTTCGGACAACGGTACCGATTGGACCACCTTCGCCACCGGTATGGCCAGTAGCGGTACCGCCTTGGATTTCGAATCCTATCCCTTTTCACGGCAGACCGCCCGTTACCTGCGCTATGTGGGCAGGGGCAATTCGCTCAACGACTGGAACAGCCTTACCGAGATGCAGATCATCGATTTCGATAATGGGGAGGGCCCCGGACCGGGGACGGCAAAGGTCACCGAACTGGTATTCCTTTTCGATGCGGCGGGCAACCAGATCGTGCGCAGGCCACCGGAAACGGCCACTGCCCTAAAGGCGAAGCTGCCCCCCTTGGCGGCAACGGAAGAAGGCCCCGAAACGGTGGACGAACCGGACCCCTTCGACGATAGCATCGTACTGCTGCCCAACCCTACCAAGGGTGAACTGGCGGTCACTTGGGCCGCCGAATACGATGGGCTGATCGAGAACATTACCGTTACCGACCTTGCCGGAAAGCAGATCCCCATCGCACAGGACACGGACGGCTCCCGGGCCAGTGTGGACCTGCGCGACCGCCCCACCGGGGTGTACCTGATCACCTTCAGGCTCAAGAGCGGACGCACCGTGGGCAAAAAAATAATCAAGGACTGATACCGATACATAAAAACACCACATGAAAGCATTTATCCGAAATACCAAAACAGCGGGCAACGCCCTTGCCCTATTGTTCGCCCTGGCCTTTGCCATATGCGCCAACGCACAGACCGATTATAAGGAGGTTCCCCTGAACGGGACACCGATCAAGGTGACCGAAAGAAAGGTAAGCGGCGATCAGGGATCCCTTCAAGCTTTCGACCAGGGGCAAAGTACCCCCGGAAGCGTTAACAGCACCACCGGTAGCGTATCGGGAATCCGTGGGACCAAGACATCCTTTTCGGTTTCCGATAGGGGAAGTTCGGTCTGTCACGTACCCATAGCGGTACCGCCGGGAATAAACGGTGTAGTCCCACAGATCGCACTGGTCCACGATAGCCAAAACGGAAACGGAATCCCTGGATATGGATGGAGCATTTCCGGGATATCTACGATAACAAGGGTAGCCGCTACCAAATACCATGACGGGTTCATCGATCCTGTGGATTTTGATGACAACGATCGTTTCGCCCTAGACGGGGTAAGGCTCATGTTAAAATCCGGGACCTACGGCGGGAACGGTGCGGTCTATGAGACCGAGCGGTTCTCAAATACCAAGATCACATCCTATGGTAGCGGGAACGGTACCGAGAGGTTCAAGGTGGAATATCCCGACGGGTCCTTCGCGTGGTACGGCACGACCTCTAGCGACAGGTCCTTGATGGAGTATGCTATATCCTATTTGGGAAAATCCCCAGGGTATACGGATCGAGTACACCTATAGGACCTTTGATAATGCACTTAGTATCTATACCATCAGCTATGGACATAGGTCCGGAGGTTCCGTGCCCAATTCCATCCAGTTTTATTACGGTGAAAGGATTGATGACGAACAAGCGTTCGCGGGAGGAGTGGATTTCCGAAGAAAGAATATTTTGAAGAAAATATCCGTAAGGGGCCCCTCCTCGGGCTATCGAAACTATGAATTAGAACATAATTCTGTCAGAGGGTTTACGTTATTGAAGAAAATTATTGAAAAGAGCGGTGACAACTCCATGAGCTACTCCCCGATAACCTTTGAATATTCCAATTCCTTCTTTGTCACAAATTCGACCTCTTTGGACACCGACCTGGACATAACCGATATCAATCAGGAGGAGTCGGCCGTTTTTCCCTTTGATTATAACGGAAACGGGAAAATGGATTTTGTAGTATACCCCAAGAAAAAACAGGATAGGACACAGTTCCATATTTATAACGATATCGAATCGGGCAAAAGCAACGTAGGGCTTACAGTAGATACGACCCCTTTTGAGACCATGTTCCCGGTGAACTACCTAAATAGTTCCGACCAGCTCGATGCCGCACAAGGTTTCACCATCGTTACCAACTCCGGTACGGACAAGGTGAACTTCAAAGTGAACGGCAAGGAGAAAGGTCAAGGCCGGGACGTTGTCCAATACTACCAAAAAACTTGGACTGCCCCGAGCTACAGGGCGAATCTTTATTGTGGGCAGGACCTTATCGATTATAGGGTCCAGATGGATTACATCTCCGGGGACTTCGACGGGGACGGGCTCACGGACGTCATGGCCTTTAGCAAGCCCTATTCCTATAAGAGCTGTACGGAGGAGCTACCGCCGCCCGGTGAGGACTGTGGCGGGGACCGCCCCGACCTCTTGGTGAACGGGGCCGTTTCCTTCAGCCGTCCCGATCCCGATAACGAATGTTGCGAGTGTGCAAATATTACCAGAAACGTGTCGACGGCATATTTTATAAACCTCGATAGAAGGATAACCAGTGGATTTGTCAAGAATGCGGGCGGTATTGCCAAACCTATAGTGTCATTAGAGGACATACATACCGCCGATGTGAACGGGGACGGAAAGACCGATATCCTCCAGTTTACCGAGGGCAAGGTATACGTCTATTCCCTATCCCAAAACAACACCTTGGAAAAGCTTTGGGAGACTCAGGACACCCGCCTTAAACAAGAGTACCAACCTTTGTTAGGGGACTATAACGGGGATGGGAAGACCGATTTTATGCTTCCTACGGGTACCAATAGCGATGTATTTATAACCTTCCGTTCAACGGGAACCGGTTTTACCGGCAACGAGAACACCTATCCCTTTCGTTATAAACTATCCTCGAATTCTTCTAGCACGATAACCACCTACAATCTTATCCCCACAGATTACAATAATGATGGGCGTACCGATATTTTGGAATATAAGTCCGAGACAAGGGACGATGGGTTAAACGGTGTCCAAAAGGTTAGCATCTATATCCAGAACGGATTTAAAGGGAACTCGTTGTTACCTTCTTTTGCCTATAGTTACGCAATGACCCTCGAGGGAGATCTGGACCATTATCCCATTCCTATCTTCTTGAGTTCCACGTTACGGTCGCGCGCGAACTATGATCTGGTTACCATCAGCAACGAAAAGGTCTCCTATTTTACCTTTGGGGCCGATACCGCCAGGGAGCTGGAACTTAAGTCTTATGCCGATAACTGGAACAGATATAATGTAGAATATGCATATCTTGATCCGGGTGAGCTGGGATTCGACGATACGCCCGTCTACACCTATCTTGGAGGGGAAACCTATCCTTATGCGGAACTTTCGGTTTCCCGCGGAGCTAAAGTAGTTTCGCATTTGACACATTATTCCAGTTCCGGAACTATTCGAAAGTTGTTTTCCTATGCCGGTGCGGTGGTACATACCGAAGGGCTGGGCTTTATAGGCTTTAAGGAGATTGCGCGATCCGAGTGGAACGACAGGGATTCGCAATACATATGGAACGTTACCAAGTACGACGTTTTTAAAAGGGGTGCGCCGATCCAGAGTTACAGCGTAGAAGGAGCATTTGCTTTCAATACTTCCCCTTCAGAGTATCTTACCAAAGTCGACTATACCTATGGTACATGGAACGTATCGGACAACAAGGTATTCAAGCTTTGGAATACCGGAACTACAGTGCAGGATAGGCTTAACGGAACGACGATTACTTCCGGGACCGTCTATGATTCCTTTGGAAACCCTACCAAAAAGACTACCGATTACAATGGTGACGGGAGCATGGTCGAAGAATTCTACTATGTAAACAGTTCTTTTAGGAGGGGAAGGCTTTCAAGGAAAAAAACTACCAGCGTTATTGGAGGGGACAGTTTTAGTACGGAGGAGGAATATCGCTATACCGGCGATCTTTTGACGGAAAGAAGGATAAAAGGTAATGGGACCGACTTTAACACTACAACATTTGCCCATGATATCTCTGGCAATATTATTGAGATCGTCGATTCGCCAAAGGATACCCCATCAAGGAAGACAAAATATAAATACGACCCTTCCAGGCGCTTCGTGACGGAGACGTATGATATTGAAGGACGAAAGACCGAATACCGATACGATGTTTCCAACGGAACGCTTTTGAAAGATATCGATCCTTTGGGACTGGCGACCGATTATGAGTATGACCCCCTTTTTAGAATGATAAGGGCCACCGATCATCTGGGCAATTCCACAGATATGGATTATGGCGGTGGCACGTCTAGTATCCTGACCGTCGTTTCCGACGTGGGAAGTACCGGTATAACTGAATTTGATTCTTGGGAAAGGCCCAAGAAACAGGGTGGTATAGATGCATTGGGGGAATGGGTCTATACCGATTATGAGTACGATGTATTTAAAAGGCCGTTCCGAAAGAGCGAGCCTTACAGAGACGGTTCCCCTTCACAATGGAATTCCACTAGCTATGACGTTTACGGTAGACCGATACAGATGGTCTCCCATACGGGTAGGACCACCGACATTGCCTATTCTGGGTTGACCACTACTATAAACGACGGAACCAAGACCAAAACGGTCACAAGGGATGCTATGGGAAATATCGTAAAAGTTACCGATCCGGGGGGCACAATAGAGTATACCTATTTCGGAAATGGAAATTTGAAAAGTACGGATTTCGGCGGTAGCGTGACACGTATCGAACAGGATGGATGGGGACGCAGGACAAAACTGATCGATCCCTCCGCGGGCACCTATACCTACGAATACAACGGTTTTGATCAAATTCTCAAGGAAACCACGCCAAAAGGCACCACGGAATATGTATATACCCCGGAAGGGAGGTTGATCAAAAAAATAATCTTAGGGGATGCGGGTACGGATATAAAAATCGATTATCGATACAACTCGGACTTTTTATTGACAGAGGTCGACCTGGCCAATGCGGATGGCAACAATGGCACTACGACCCATAATTATGACTCTTATAAGAGACTGATCGGCACAGTGGAAACCACCCCATATGCGGTGTTCACCAAAACCCTTACCTATGATCGATACGGAAGGGTCGATACCGAGGAAAGTGAGGCACTGCTATTGGCCAATGGTAAAAAAAGCATAAACAAAACAAAGAACACATATGCCAATGGGCACTTGATAAAAGTCAACGATTTTGCAAGCGGAGAGGAGATTTGGAAAATTAAGGAACTAAACGCACGGGGACAGGTGACCGTAAGTAGCATGGGCAATGGCATGGAACGTTCCACTGAATACGATGCCCATGGTTATCTAAAAAAGGTAGTGGCAGATCGGGACAATGGAACGGAGGCTTTTAAATTGTTGACCCTATCCTATGAGTTCGATGTAAAAAAGGGAACGCTAAAAAACCGTAGCAATAGTCTTTTTGACTGGAACGAGACATTTACCTATGACGAGTTGGACAGACTTGTCTCCTTTGAGGACAACAACGGTATAGAAAGTCAATCCTATGATGGAAAAGGGAGGGTCACCAGCTTGTCCACTATGGGCGATTTCAATTATGTAGGGAACGGTTTTCGACCGACCGGTATAGACTTTAACGGAAAGGGTCAGTTAAATTATGTGAATTTTGGTCGACAGGACGTTACTTATAACGCGTTCAAGAGCGCTACCGAGATCAAAGAGACGGGAAAAGAACGTATCGGATACCAGTATAACGCCTTGGGGAACCGCGCAAATGCGTTTTACGGGAACACCGATGAGGATAAGGAAAAAAGGCCATACCGAAGGCACTATTCCCAGGACGGCAGCATGGAGATATTTTGGGACACCACTTCGGACAAGACCCGGTTCGTCACCTATATCGGGGGTAGTGCATATACTTCCTCGGCAATATGGTATTCCGAACATAACCCCTCGCAGAAAAACGAAGAGTACCTTTACCTGCACCGCGATTATCTGGGCAGTATACTGGGCATCACCGATAAGAACGGGGGCTTTAAAGAAAAACGACATTTTGACGCCTGGGGGAACATCGTAAAATGGACCGACGGAAATGGCAATGACATCGTGGGGGGCATGGCCGGCGGCGGGGTATTGGACCGCGGTTATACCGGTCATGAACACCTGTTCGGGGTGGGGCTGATCCATATGAACGGCAGACTGTACGACCCCATGCTGCACCGTTTTTTAATGCCGGATAATTTCGTACAGGACCCCTATAACACTCAGAACTACAACCGATACAGTTATGTATTGAACAATCCGCTTATGTATACGGACCCCTCCGGGGAGCTCTCCGAAGGTGGTGGTGGCTGGTTAGGGGGCCTTCTGGGCGGTCTTGTATTCCTTGGAGACCTTCTTTTTAATAAAGAAACGGGGCTTCTAAGGAACAAATCCAAGAATAATGGTAGTGCCGCCCCGCAACCACAGACCGTAAACAAGAACATATCGGAAAATATTGCTTCTACCATGGGGCCGGTCGAAGGGGAAATCCATAACTTAGAGGTGCCTTTGGGCGTCCAGTACCTCCAGTTTGAGGGAAGAATGCTCGGTGCGGCATTGTCGTCACCGTACGGGTTCGCCGGGGAATATTTGGGCGGGGCCCTAACCCAGGGGATATTGCCGGGTCTCCAATCGACCGGAGACTTTGTTAATAGTCTATTTACTCCAAGCGGAGTAATGGACTTTGGAGAGGGTATCGGCAATATGTTGTTGATGGGGTCGATGGTAAGGACGGACCGTAGCGACATGCTATGGTCGGGAATTGTAAATGGAATATCCGAAACGGTATATGCCATACCAAATATGTCAGTTAGTGAATATGGAGGGCTTGGGGGCAGAATAGCGTCTTTATTTGTATGAGGTAGTACTTTGTCCAGTTTGGCCAAGAGTGCTAAGAGTTTGAGTAGGGTTGCTAAGGTGGGTAGAAAATTCTGGACTAAATCTACCACCTTTAGAAATATCAAAGTGTTTCAAAGAAATGACTTGATTAACCCTAGGCTTGTTGATGCGAAAGGTAGAACTAATTTACAGAGAATGCAGAAAGGATTAGCCCCAATTGGGCCTGATGGTAATTCTTTAAATTTACATCACATGACTCAGACTAATTCTTCTGGAATAGCTGAAATGACACAGACATTTCATAGGACCAATCATAGTATAATTCATATTAATCCAAATACAATCCCTTCAGGAATCAATAGAAGCCAATTTAACTCTTGGAAGCGAAGCTATTGGAAAAACCGAGCGAAGGGTTTTTAAAGAATACTGATTATGAGTATTGAAAATGCGTTACAAATAATAGAAGAGAATATTGATGATGCGGACTTTTGTGGACCAGTAGCACCGGATAAAATAACGTCAGCAGAAGAAATATTAGGGGTTAAGTTTCCTAAGTCTTATTCTTTGTTTTTAAAAAAATATGGTGCAGGAGATATTGCAGGGATAGAATTGTTTGGAATAATCAAAGACCCGACTACAGATGGCCCTATGGTTCCTAATGGTATTTGGTTGACATTAAATTTACGTGAGGAATCAGCTTTACCAAAGGAATTTATTGTAGTGTCAGAAACAGGTTATGGCCCTTATTATGTTATAGACACGTCTTTTAAAGATGATAATTTTGAATCACCTGTTTATATATGGGATACAGACAATCAAAAAGAGAAAATATCAGATTCCTTTGGAAAGTTTTTATACTCTCTTATCGGAGAATCCATTTGAAGTAAAAAAAGCCTCTGAGAAATCAGGGGCTTTTTTTGTAGAACGCCAAAACGTATTCTTTTTCTTTGCCTGGCAGTTTAGGAACCAACTATTTAAGTTTCAATATTGCATCGCCATGTTAGCGTAAGCTTCACGCTTGTACCGAAGAGGGATATTTTGATTTCGAGCTTCTATTTGAAGTTGAAATATCAGTTTCCACGCTTCACCGCTTCCTGATACCCGATAATTTTATACAGGACCCCTACAATACCCAGAACTACAACCGCTATAGCTATGTGTTCAACAATCCCCTGGGATATACCAATGTGACTGGGGAGGCCGGGGAAGTGGTCGTAGGACTGATTATCGGTATCATTGCAGTGGCAATGTCCGCGGGCCTTGCGGTTGTGGCCTTTGCCGAGAACTTCGGCGGGGGCTCCTCGGGCGACGCTCCACCGCAGAAGGCGGCGCCCACCCCGAGCACCAAACAAAAAAACAACGATATTTCCTCCGGCCCCGACCCGGATATGCGGGAAATCCATAACTTAGAGGTGCCGTTGGGGGTGCAGTACCTATCCGCCGGGTTCAGGAATTTGGGCAAGTTCATCTCCTCGCCATGGGAAACCACCAAAGAGGTCGTAGGCGGTTTTGCGCAAGGTATTTCCAGGGGACTGGACTCGACCGTAGGCTTTGTCGAAAGCCTTGGTACCGCACAGGGATGGATGGATTTTGGACAGGGCATCGGGAACGCCATTTCCGATTTTGCCTATGAACTGCCCAACATGACCCCTGGACAGATAAGTAATTCCTTGGGCTATGGAGCTTGGAAGGGCGTAGAGGGTTTCGCATTTACCCGAGGGGCAGGAATGGCGCGGAGTTTGGTAAGAACAACATCCCAAGTAAGTGTTCCAAGTGGTCAGTTTTACTCGGTTGCACATGAAATGGCTCTACCTAGAAAATTATACCCTGGGGGGAGCTATTATCAACATTTTAAAGCCGCAAATAAGTCTTTAGCAGCAAATATGGATGCGGCTACCATGAATAGATTAAATATAAAATTTAAGAAAAGTAAATCCGGGAATGTTTTGTGGGGACGTTCTCCTGAGAATTGGGTCTGGCATCATGACATACAAAAAGGAATTATGCAATTAGTACCTAAGGCACAGCATAGCCCTAGCAGTCTTTTTTGGAATACGCTTCATCCAAACGGATTTGGAGGAATGCACATTTGGAACTAAAATAAAATTATGAATTTATTGCAATTTATACCTTATCTCGAGAACGAGTCAGAAATGGAAGAAGTTATTCTTGAACATGAACCGGAACTGGATATAGAACTTGCTGATATCTATTTAAAAAAAGAACTTAGTATTTACTCAGAAATGTTCTTTTTCAATTCAGAGGAAATCGAAGGGAAACTTGAGATGGAAATTGAAGGAAACTTATTGGTTAATTTGTTTCCCTTGGACTATTTGATAGATGTATATTCGCAGTATAAAAATCTTGGAGGAACAAATCAAGAAATTGCACAAAAAATAATTAGTTTTAGGATTAAGGATGCCTGAGTATAGCTTACTTGGATACCAAGCTTGACCATATAGACAAATAGTATGCAACACAAACTAGAAGATGATGTTATAGTTGTCTGCAATGAAATTATTAAAGAAAATAAGACAATTGGGGAATGGAGTGAAATTGAATCTGATGATATGTTTCAAAGGTGAGCGTATTTAGGTGGTTTTGATGCTACCGAAGAGGAATTTTGCTTTAGTTTTTATAACGATAGCGAAGAGTTTTGGTTTCAGTTTTCCTTAGATGAGGCGAAATCAATTGCAGCTAGATCAGTCAGTATTTTAGAAATGTACAAGGCGGATAAGTAAAACGTGAGAAATGTAATTACCGAAAGCCTCATCAAATGATGATTCTTAACCAAAACATGTTTTTAAGCAAAAAAAAGGCCACAAAAAGAAAACCGTTATTAGGAGAAAGCGTTTCAGAATTGGATTTCGATAATGTGAAAATCTTGAAAAAAGAACTTGTTCAAGGAACCTACGAAAAAGGATCTATACATAATTGCTGGTTGGAGAATAGCCTTTTTAGAGAGGTAACTTTTATACGTACCGATTTCTCGCATACATCGGACCATGGAAATGTATTTGATACGGTGAATTTCAAGAACTGTAAGTTGAATAGGGCCGCTATTGGTTACGACGGCTCAAAATACATGAATTGCGTTTTTGAAAATTGCAACTTCACCGGCGCAATATTTATTCGTGGGGAATTCGATGATTGTAAGTTTGTCAACTGTAAATTAAAAGGGGTCGATTTTGGCGCATCATCTTTTATGAACTGTAGTTTTGAGGGAAAAGTAATGGATGTTTGGTTTAGGGGAGGATATGCCGCCTCTTACGGTGAAAAAGAGTTCGGAAAGGCCAGAGCCAACACAATGTTAAATGTTTCTTTTGAAGAAGCGGAACTGGAATATCCCACATTCAGTAATAATTGTGACCTGTCCACAATAAGGCTTCCCAAGAAGGGGAACTACCATCTTTTTGACAAATGGCCGGAAAGACTTACATTTCTAAAAGGAGAAATCGAATCTTGGCCGGAAATGGAAAAAAAAGATGCAATGGATTTTATTGAAGCACATATGGTACATGCTAAAACCCAGCCCTGGTACGCGATTGGTGGGAGGGAATTAGAAGAGGACTACAAGAACCTGATATGGCCTAAGCTTATAGACGGCCTTAAGAGATTCATAAAATAATAGTACGACTTGTTTTTTTGAATATTGATAGAGAACCATTTGCCAGGCATTAGTATTCCATACGTTTCCTACTGGATTTCCCATCGGTCCTATAAACCTAATGCGCATGGCGCGGATATGCAACGAGAAAAGTGGTCGATGGTGTAATTCTCGCCGCCCTTTTCCATAGAGGGCTGAACGTTCCTGAAAATTTGGGACCTAAGGATATTCGAACACATCTAAGAAAACATGGTTATTATAGCCCATAATTATATGAAATCAAGAAAAGCTATTGTGCCTTTTGATCCGAAAAGTCCAGATAAAAGGATAAACGATTTTCTTTATCCAAGAATAACAGGAGACAACGTTACTTTGGTTAGGACCAACAATGGTGAGGAATGTAAATATGGAATGGTAATTCTCAAAGGGGGCGGTATTAATGAAAATGATCTGTTCGCAAAAATTGTAGACGGAAAAACAAAAATAACATCCGTAAAGACATTGTTGAGTATGTTGGAAATTTATTTGGAACAAATCAGGACGTTTTCGATCGGCAATATAGTTTATATTGAACGTTCGGACGACCATCCGGGTTTTGTACTAAAAAAATATGCTAACAGGCCTACTGTAGAAAGAACCAGTAAGTTGCCCTAGAAATCGGGATGATCGTAAATAAAGAGTCAATGAAAATAAAACTGTGTATTTTATTTTTTATACTATGGCAACCAAGTTTTTGCCAGGATTGGGTATCCACTCGGATTACTCCCGAAACAACGATTGAGTTCCCGGTCGAAAGCGAGCTGATTCTTGAGCAGGGTGACACAATATATTTTGGCACTGACGGCCATGCCGATTACATGGTAAGTCTGAGGGAAATTTCCAACGGTTATGCCGAACAGATCACACCTGACAACATCATTGAATTCTACGAAGGTACGATTGGCGGAATGCTCCGGGCCGGTGATGGAAAACTGATCGCCAAAGAGGAAATTGAGTAACAAGGATTGCAAGGAATGGAAATTGAGATACATACACCCCGGAATCCTGAGTTGCCCGACCTTCGATACCAAAGAATTTTTTTGGTGGGCGAACGGCTTGTTTTCATTGGTTTTTGGACCTTTTCGGATATCGGGATAGATGTGACCAAGAATAGGGAGCGGTTTTTCAATTCCTTTACCGTCAACGAATCGGAAGTCAATTCTTTCAGTGATTCCGATACAGCTGATGGCCCCGATAACAATGGAGCTTACAATTTTGGCCTGTTCCTCGGGCAGTTGCTATTTTTTGTGGTTTTAGGAGGACTATTACTAGCCGCTGTACTTTTAGCGTGGTTCATGATTAAACGTCAAAGGAAGAATCGGTCAGAGGCCGCAATAATCCCCGGACCGAAACCGCCAAAAGAAGCCAAGATAGCATGCCCCAATTGCGAAACCACCAATAATTGCGATTCGAAATATTGTAAAGGTTGCGGGTATCCGTTACCCAAGGAAGAATGACCCCTTTATATCCCAAGATAAAACTACTTCCATTGTAGTGCATCGATCTTTCAAAATGAGATCGGCCACATCATGTATATTAGAGATCAACGCCGATCCAATTGACAGGACCATGGCGGTTGTCATCTTGTTTATGGGATACCAACAGTCCAGATCCCCAAATATGGGAGGTTAGATATTTGGATACCAACAGGTATTGTTTTTGTAAAATATTGATTCCCTCCTTGTATGCGCCAAGTCTGTTATAGCTATTGTTTTTGGGGACATTGTCCGAGGACCGAAAACTAGGGGAATCATTGATCTTGAACATTCCCAAAGGTTCTAGAATGCGTTCCAAGACCTCATGATAGGGGAGAATGTTCAAGGTTCCCATGATCATGCGCGCACCTGTCCCATAAAGCTCCATTTTTAGTTTTTGAGCAAGTTCCGATAGAAAATCGTCATAGATCGGATCGTTATAGTCCCATGTGCCCGCATCAAAAAAATGTAGGTTCACAAGGTCATACTTTCCACCTTTCGTATCCAGGATTCGATACAATTGGGCAGCGTGGGAGAAATGTGTTTCATCCTTCGGGGGAGTACCCCCAAAAGCCTTTACCTCTTCCAAGACTAGCCCATCCTTTAAAAGCACCGCCATATGCCTTGAACGGGAATCGGTCGTAGGAACGGTGAGAACGGTATCATATGCCCCTTTTAGAAACCATTGATTAAAAAGCTCAAGGTTTTTTTGGTTCTCGACCTCCTGGAGTACAAGGATATCGGCATCCACGGCCTAAATGGCATCGGCCTTCTCCCATGTCCCGGCCAAGGGTAGCCTTATCTGCGGCTTTGGAAGTCGCTGTGTCTCGAACGTTCCCCGTTCCTTTTTGATATCCGAAATGAACCGGTACCATTCGTAGTCCCCAAATTCGTCGGAGAGATCCCATTGTTGGTCTTCGCACGCTATCGATTTCCATAAAGTGCGCATCCGCTCCAGCTGAACGGGGGATCTGTCCGTTAGGGACATGAGCCCATCCAGTTCCTTCGCCATGCTATCCTTATCCCTTTCGGAGAGGTCCGACAATGCTTTGTCCCTGAAAAACAGGTTCCCGATATTATACGTGGCTATCTTCATGGTCATTGTTCTTTAAGTTGATCGAACGTTCTTTGATAATGGCATCGATCTGTTCTTGATCGTAGTAAAGGATGCCCTCCAACTTCGAATAGGGTATGGTGCCGTTGGTCCTTAAGTTCTGCAGGGTTCCCGGACTGATGTCCAGTTTTTCCATTAGCTCGGAGGAGCGTATCCATTTATCGAGGGACAGTTTTCCTTTTTTCTCCAATAGTTCCCTGATATCCGAGAGCAGGGTTTCCCTGAACCGTTTCAGGTCTTCCGTTGTTACGATGTTTACCGACATATGTATTGATTTAGATGGGAAACGGGACTGGCCCGATGAACCCTATGCCCGTTTGTCCGCATATGGTTACACTTGAGGTTAACAAAGATGTGGGAGTCGGTCCGGGAAAATCCAGTACCTTTCCGCACCCTCCGGAAAAGTTTAACAGATTTTGTGCTGGGGGAACATCACCAATAGAGGTGATTGGAGTTGCCGATAAATATGAAGAAGAAATTGCCCTAGGGCAATGGAGGTGAAGTCAACCGTCCTCCCGGTCCATTTTGTCCAGTAGGGCACGGGACATAGAGTCCATGAACTTGGTACGGCTCTTGGTACGGATACACATTTCCGTTTTGTTCTTATAGGGGTTTCCCGGTCTTGCACCGAAAGCGATTTCCAATACCCTTTGAATGTCCTTCACGTTTACGTTCCCATGGTTGACGGCACCCGAATATTTGAGGCCGTAGCTGAGCTCGGAAAGATCGATCGAGGATGCGGTCCATTTCAAAGCGCAGCCATTATCCATGGCGATTCCAGCCTCCTTTTCCCTCAAGTTGTCCAAACGCCGACCAAAATAATACGCTAAGCGCTTGTTGGCGATGAGCTTTGCCAACAGAAGATCATGGGAGGTTGAGAACTCCGGATCGCGATAGTAGGCATTGGAATGGCTAATGTTGAATTTTCCGAAAAACGCGCGGGTATAATAGCGGTCGTCCATGAAGGTCTTGTTATGGGCCACGTACTGGGCAAAATCCAGGTGGATACGAAAGAAAGTTTCTAGCTTTTTCTGTTCCTTACGGATATACTTGCGCTGCCTTAAAATACTGGTCCTTGGAAGCCGCACTTCGAAAGATTTGAGCTCGAAATGGTAGATAAGGTTTTCCATGGGCACCGGCTTGATGCGCTTAAAAAAGGCTATTTCCCGGGATAGATCCGAAAAGCCGTGTTTTTTTACCGCGGTCTTGAAGTCGGAGAGCAGATTCCGGCTGAGTTCTATCGAAAGATTGCATTGTTTGACGATATCCGTAGTACTTTTTTGGATGCCTCTAAGTTCTTTTTTCAATTGGTCCACAAGTAATGAGTATTCCATATAAACCGCTTTTATGTTGTTGAAAAGAGGTCGGAAACATGGAAGACTTTGGGGGGCAAAACATTCGATTACGACAATACGAGTTTAACAATAAACTTCAATTATCATGCCTTACAAAACGTTAATTATAAAAGCTATAACAAAATGAGGAAAATTACAATGACCGATTAGGAAAAACAGGGTTTCGATGAGTTAGGAAAATATATCCCATTAATACGGTGTGGCGCTAAATGTCTTGTTTTAATAGAGAATTCGACGTTTTGAACAAAAAATAAAAAAGTGAGCAAAAAGTGAGCAAATTCCCGAACAAAAAAAGCCCTCACATCTGCGAAGGCTTGAATTTACTAAGTGGAGAATACCGCCCCGAAGCGTCGGGGGAACCGGTGCCCCAATAAATGGATATGCCCATATAGTTTTAAAGAACCATAAAGGTGTTTGAACAGTCGTAAGAAATGAACGGTAGGTAACAAAACAAAAAAAAGCCCTCACATCTGTGAAGGCCTATGTTTATTGGTGGAGAATACCGGAGTCGAACCGGTGACCTCTTGCCTGCCAGGCAAGCGCTCTAGCCAGCTGAGCTAATCCCCCAATTTTTGAGAGTTCAAAGGAACTACTTTTTCAGAAAGTATCAAAGTACAAATCAATCTTTCTTAACGCTCAGCACCAAAACCGGCACGGTCGCATAAAATTCCGATTTCGGAACCGTATTTTTTTCCCATAAACTTTTAAAAAACCCACGTTTTCTTCTAAAGACACACAACAGATCCGGTTTTTGGGACCGAAAGTGCTCCAAAACCCCTTGATAGGTCGTCGGGTTCTCCGTAATGGTCAGGTTGGAACTCAGATCCATTAACGCCGTATTGATTTTAAGGTCATCATCGGTATATCCCGGCGTTTTTACCAGCAAAAGGTTCAAACGCGCCTCGAACTTTTTTTGGATGGCGATCAAAGGGTCTAAAATGCGCTTTCTTTTTAAGGCGCCCGATTTAAACGCGGTCAAAATGGTGGTAAACGGTCGGAATGCGGTTCCTTTGGGAACGATAAGCGTTGGAATATCCGTTCGTTTTACAATTTTCCCCGAAGTGTGGCCCAAATACATTTCTTCCTGTATGGAATTGCTTCGTGGTGCAACAATGATCAGATCGATACCCAGTTCCTTGTCAATATCCTTAATGCCGTCAACAAGTTCACCATTAAAGGTGGCGATTTTAATCTCTACGCCCTTGGCATCTATTTTGTCTATGGCCTCCCGTAACTTTTCCTTACTGTTTTTGGCCACTTTTTCGGTAATGTTCGATAGTCCGCCCGTTTTGGAACTCACATTAAAAACCTCCATCACAAAAATTTTGGCGGAAAAGGCAGCGGCAAAGTCCACTGCGTAAAGCAAGGTGGCATTGGAATCTAAGTTAACACCGATAGGTACAAGAATGTTCAACATGGCCAGGGATTGATTATTTATATGCTAAATTTACGATTTAAATAAACTGGTTTATGATTCGGAAAGCAAAGATATCGGAAATACCCGATATTTTAAGGTTGACCCAGTCCTGCGCGGCCCATATGACCGCCAATGGAATCTTTCAATGGAACGAGGCATACCCTTCCAAAGCGGCCTTTGAAACCGACCTTTCCAGGGAAGAGCTGTTCGTTCTGGAAAAGGAAAACAGCATTGTGGGTACCGTGGTGGTCTCTACCAAAATGGATAAGGAATACCAGGCGGTGCTTTGGACGACCCCTAATAAGGGAAATAGTTATATCCATCGGCTTTCGGTACACCCCGATCTACAAGGAAAAGGATACGCAAGGCAGTTGATGGATTTTGCCGAGGCCAAGGCAAAAGAAATGCAGGCCCCATCGGTACGGCTCGATACCTTTAGCCAGAACAAACGAAACCAAAGGTTTTATGAACGGCGGGGCTACCGTCGACTGGGGGATATCTATTTTCCAAAACAGAGTGAACACCCTTTTCACTGTTACGAATTAGTGTTGTAATCCAGTAGATCTTGAAAACTACCATTTCGTTCAAAAACATTAACAAGCTTGCCATACCGGCCACTATTGCAGGTATCGCCGAGCCCTTGTTATCCATTACGGATACCGCTATTGTCGGTAATATTCCGGTGGATGGCTTGGAATCCTTGGCGGCGGCCGGTATTGTGGGGTCTTTTTTGTCGATGCTGATCTGGGTTCTTGGACAGACCAGAAGTGCGATTTCCGCGATCATTTCCCAATATTTGGGCGCGGGGCGTTTGGAAGAAGTGAAAACCTTGCCGGCGCAGGCGATTGCCCTGAACGTGGCCCTTAGCATACTTGTATTGTCATCCACCATTTTTATTGTAGAGGAAATATTTATGCTGTTGAACGCCTCCGGAAAAATTTTGAAGTATTGTGTGCAATACTATTCCATTCGGGTTTGGGGCTTTCCCCTTACCTTGTTCGCCTTTGCCGTAATGGGAATTTTTAGAGGGCTTCAAAACACCTACTGGCCGATGCTTATTGCCATTGTTGGGGCGGTGTTGAACGTAGCGCTCGATTTTTTGTTGGTATATGGTATTGAAGGATGGTTCACGCCATTATATTTGAAAGGGGCCGCCTGGGCAAGTTTGATCGCCCAAGCCGTTATGGCATTAATGGCGTTCGTGTTGCTGGTCACCAAAACCGATATTGGTCTACGTATCCAAACCCCATGGCATCCGGAACTTTCCCGTTTGATAGGAATGAGCCTTAACCTGTTCGTAAGGGCATTGGCCCTGAACACCGCCTTGATCTTAGCGGTACGCGAGGCGACCGATCTTGGTGATCGTTATATCGGGGCACATACCATTGCCATTAATTTATGGTTGTTTTCGGCATTTTTTATCGATGGTTATGGCGCAGCGGGGAATATTATGGGCGGTCGTCTTTTAGGGGCTAAGGATTATGACGGGCTGTGGAAATTGGCAAAAAAAATCATCGCTTACGGGCTGTGGGTAAGCACCATACTTATGGTACTCGGGTTTGTTTTTTACCGCCCTATCGGAAGTCTATTTTCAAACGAGACCATTGTTTTGGAGGCCTTTTATGGTATTTTTTACCTCTTGATCATCGGCCTGCCCATGAATGCCGTAGCCTTTGTGTTCGACGGGGTTTTCAAGGGCCTGGGAGAAATGAAATACCTACGCAATACTTTATTGGTGGCGACATTTCTGGGATTTGTACCGATGCTATTTTTAGGGAAATACCAGCAATGGGGCCTAACGGGCATTTGGATCGCCTTTGCGGTTTGGATGCTGGTCCGTGGCGGCGCATTGGTATTGAAATTCCGCCACAAGTTTCGGCCACTGCTCTCTGCAACGGATACCTAATGGGTACAGCGTAAAAGCTTCCCGATAACCATACCGTTCTGGTTATAATATTTTAATTTTAACCCGGTTTTGAAGCAGTTTCGGACCGTAGTAGATTTTCTAATACACAAAGGGTTTAACCTAAAATCACACGATAATGACCACAAGAGAGAACGGTAGTTTGTATACAAGTATTAAGGACAAGGTGGCAACGGTAGAATTTGGGCATCCTGCGGGAAATTCCTTTGTGGCCGAGCTGTTGGACCGCTTGGTGCTCGAATTGGAAAAACTATCCGAAAACCCTGAGGTTACCGTCATTGTATTAAAGTCCGAAGGAGATAGGGCCTTTTGCGGTGGGGCCTCTTTTAAGGAACTGATCGCTATTGAAAATCTATCGGAGGGAAAGGTATTCTTTAGCGGTTTTGCAAATGTGATCAATGCAATGCGCAGCTGTAAAAAGGTAATTATTGGCCGTATTCAAGGGAAAACGGTGGGTGGTGGCGTCGGTTTGGCGGCAGCCTGCGATTATACCTTTGCTTCCGTTGCGGCTTCGGTCCGCCTATCGGAATTGACCATTGGTATCGCACCCTTGGTCATCGCACCGGCCGTTCGGCGTAAGATAGGCACGGCGGCTTTGTCCGAAATGTCCCTGGCACCGACCGAGTGGAAAAATGCCTATTGGGCACAGGAAAAAGGCCTTTTTTCAAAGGTTTTTGAGAAAATAGAGGAGGTGGACAAAGAAATCGATTTCTTTTCCCAAAAACTGTCGGCCTACAATCCGCAGGCATTGGAGGAGTGGAAAAAAGTGTTGTGGGAAGGGACCGAACACTGGGGCGCGCTGTTGACCGAAAGGGCAGGGATTACCGGAACCCTTGTACTGTCGGAGTTTACCAAAACCGCTCTTTCCAAATTCCGAAAATAATATTACCGGAATACCGCCGTTTTAGAACAAAGTCAAGCACATGGAAATTTTAAACTTTTTGAACGGGGACCTGATTTTCCCCATAGTGGCCCTTTTCGTAGTGATCCTATATATCGTAAACCGAATACGATCGCGAAGGAGGTATAAAAGATAATATCTTTGGAATGCCCTATCGGCACAGTACTGTTCCACTAAAAGAAATGCAAGGATGTCGTCAAGGAAACGGTTACATATTGGTTTTGGGCTTGCGGTAGCGCTATTGGTCTTTTCATGTTCGGATGATAACGGGCCAACGGAATTGGATTGTAGTGCGGTAAGCTGTCCCGCGGCCGTTACCGCCCATAACGTTACCCTAAAGGACACCTCCGGAGCCGCCGTATCTCTAGACAGCTTTAGTGTTACGGATGGAGACACCAAAGAAGAACTCACCAAGAGGTTGGACAGTGCCTCATACCGTATCGCCCAAAACACGGGTACCTATCCGTTGTACGACGATTTGAGCGGTCCTTCCGGCCCCGTGGAACGCCGCACTCTGGTTTTTATCGGTTTTATTGGGCAGCAAGCGGTAATTACGGCACAGTATGAGGTGTTCAGTGATTGTTGTAGTTCCTCCATAACAAATGGCACGTTGGACCTTGTTGTTTCGAAATAACGATTCCCGAAGGGTATCCCGATTTGCCGATATTCCATACCTTTACCTTCCTAAAATAAGTTGATGGGCAACATAAGAATTACCAAGCAATTCAGTTTTGAGACCGGCCATGCCCTTTTTGGATATGATGGCAAGTGCCGTAACGTACACGGGCATAGCTATAAGCTGTCGGTAACCGTTATCGGAACGCCCATTACCGATACGACCCATGTAAAACAGGGAATGGTCATCGATTTTGGGGATCTGAAAAAAATCGTAAAAGAGGAGATCGTGGACGAATTTGACCACGCTACCGTCTTTAATAAAAATACGCCCCATGTGGAGCTGGCCAAAGAACTGGCCGATAGGGGCCACAATGTAATACTGGCCGATTACCAGCCTACAAGCGAGAATATGGTCATCGATTTTGCCGCCAAAATTACCGCACGCCTACCTAAAAACATCCGATTACATTCGCTAAAGCTTCAAGAGACCGAAACCTCTTTTGCCGAATGGTTCGCCAGTGACAATTAGCGTGACGGCTTTTTCTGTTTTCCTATCTTTACCATACCATGACGACCATTGAACTCCCAGCAGGAAAAAAGGTTTACTTTTCAAGTGACAATCACTTGGGTGCCCCTACCATGGAAGAAAGCCGTGTTCGGGAAAAGAAATTTGTTGCCTGGCTGAGCAGTATTCAAAAAGACGCCGGGGCCATATTTTTGCTAGGCGACCTGTTCGATTTTTGGATGGAATACAAAACAGTGGTTCCAAAAGGCTTTACCCGGACCCTGGGAAAGTTGGCCGAGATTTCCGATTCCGGAATCCCCATTTATTTTTTTGTCGGCAACCACGACCTTTGGATGAACGGTTATTTTGAGGAAGAACTTCAAATTCCAGTGTTTCACAAACCGCAACGGTACAACATCAATGGGGTAACCTTTTTTGTGGGCCATGGCGATGGGCTCGGTCCGAACGACAAAGGGTACAAACGTATGAAAAAGGTGTTTACCAATCCTTTTGCCAAATGGTTGTACCGGTGGGTGCACCCGGATTGGGGCGTGCGTTTGGCCCAGTACTTTTCGGTAAAGAACAAATTGATTTCAGGGGATGAAGATGCCGAATTTTTAGGGGAAGCGAACGAATGGTTGGTACAATATGCCAAACGAAAACTGGAGACCGGACATTTCGACCATTTTATTTTTGGCCATCGGCACCTGCCCATGGAAATCGACCTCGGAAAAAACGCGACCTATACCAACTTGGGGGACTGGATCCACCACTACACCTACGCCGTTTTCGATGGAAAAACGGTTTCACTTGAAAAATTCGTTTAGGGGCTTTCCGCCTCATGGGCGGCTACATCCTTTTGGAGATCTAATTTTCGAAAGCTTGGGGAAATCCATGCGGTAAATCCTACGGTAAGCAAGGTCATGGTACCCCCGAAAACCACGGCGGTAACGGTTCCCATCAATTTGGCGGTCAATCCGCTTTCAAAGGCACCCAACTCGTTAGAGGAACCTACGAACATGGTGTTTACCGAAGCCACGCGCCCGCGCATATCGTCGGGGGTCTTTAACTGTAAGATCGTTTGACGGACGACCATGGAAATACCGTCCAATGCGCCACTGGCGAACAGGGCGATTACCGAAATCCAAAACGAGGTCGAAAGGCCAAAAACAATAATACTGATCCCAAAGCCGAAAACTGCCCATAACAGTTTACGCCCCGCATACTTGTGCATCGGAAAACGGGTGGAGGCGATCATCATGAGCGCCGCACCCACAGCGGGGGCTGCCCGTAATATTCCAAAACCTTCCGAGCCTACTTTTAGGATATCTTGTGCAAAAACAGGAAGCAATGCCACCGCACCCCCGAACAATACGGCCACCATATCCAAGGTCAACGCCCCAAAAATGGCCTTACTATTGAATACGAAACGGAGTCCTTCCCTTAAACTTTGTAGTATCGGTTCCCCAATTTTAGGGTTGAGTATCGGTTTACGGGAAATACGAAAAAGATTGAGCAAAGCCATAAGGGAACAGCCAAAAATAAGACACATGGACCAATGCACCCCAATATAACCGATCGAGAAACCTGCCAATGCCGGACCTAAAACCGCGGCCATTTGCCAGGTGGTACTGCTCCAGGTAGCGGCATTGGGATATATTTTTTTGGGAACGATCAACGCGATCAACGAAAAAATGGTAGGTCCAAGGAAAGCCCGTACAATACCTCCCAAAAATACGAGTGCGTAAATGGCAAAAAGAAGGTGGTTTAACGCAAAAGATGCTTCAATACTGGGGATACTCAATATAAAAAGCCCCAAACTAATGATCGAAAAACCAAAAATACACTTGACCAGTAGATCGCGCTTCTCTTTTTGATCGACCACATGCCCTGCAAAAAGGGCGGTCGCCACGGCGGGGATTACTTCCATTAAACCGATAATACCCAAGGAAAGCGGGTCTTTTGTCATGGAATATACCTGCCACTCGATAACAATAAACTGCATGGACCATGCAAAGACCATGGCGAAACGAACCCCCAAAAAAATCCGGAACTCTTTGTATCGTAAGGCAGCGTATGGATCCATTAGAAGTACGGTATGATTAATTCGGCACAAAGATATTACTCTTAAACCCGAATTATGCATTAGAACTTCGTAATGAAGTTTTTAGCAGCGATTAAATATGACATTTTATGAATGTAAGCATAGCACCGAAACTTCGGGGCTACCGTTACATTTAAAAATGTAGCGCAGCGCCATATTTTGAAGTAGCTGGAAGCTGTAATAGATTTTCTAATGCATAAAGCGGGTTAAACCGGGTTAAAGGTGCGAACGGAAAAAGAGATGGAATTGTGATACCGGAATGTCGGATCAGGTTCGAACACTTCGGCCGATAAGAGGAATGTCCTCGGGAGGAAAGACCGCTTGCCTAGGGCTGCGCTAAGGGAGGAAGGACCGCTTACCTGGGGCTGCGCTAAAGGAGGAAGGACCGCTTCGCGGAAGGACGAGAAACCTGTAATCGGATTGGAGCAATCGATTTAAAAAAGGATTATGAAAACCATATGATTATTGTTTCGCCATTGGGAGGAAAGACCGCTTGCCGGGGCTGCGCTGAAGGGGAAAGGACCGCTGCGCTGAAGGACGGAAAATGTCAAATAAAACGATGAAGCTTGTACCGTGTGGGGACGAAGTGTTGAAATACATGCGAGTATGTATTATTATTTGGATAAACAGGGAGTGATGGTTTTTCCATCATTTGATGTCCTTCAACTTCAATTGTAGGCTCAGTTTTCCTTGCCATTCGTTCTCGTCCAGAGAGAAACAGGCATCGAAACGCTTTTTATTGCAAACGGTGTCCAGTTTGTTACCGAGGTAAAAACCGATACCCCCGATTGGCTTTGATGCGCCTTGTTTTACCGATACTTTCAAATGTTTTTGGTCTTCGCCCACCCCCTTTGCATAGCCGGTGTCCACAAGGTTTTCCGCCATAAAAACGGGCGTTTTGTTGCCCGGGCCAAAGGGTGCGAACTGTTTTAGGATACGCATAAGTTTTGGTGAGATATCCTTTAGGTCGATCAGGGCATCGATCTGGATTTCCGGGGTCAACAGCGAAGGATCGATGGTTTCGGAAACCACTTTTTCAAACTGGGCCTTGAACCCCTCATATTGCGATTCCAAAAGGGTAAGGCCTGCGGCATATTTGTGGCCTCCGAACTGTTCAATATGTTCCGAACAGCCCATTAGGGCATTGTACACATCAAAACCGGAGACCGAACGGGCCGAAGCCGCCAGTTTCTCCCCACTTTTTGTGAATACCAGGGTCGGCCGGTAGTAGGTTTCCGTCAGTCGTGAAGCTACAATACCGATAACCCCTTTATGCCAATGGGGTTTGTATACCACCGAGGTAAAACGTTCCTCCTCATTGTCATCCAGTATTTGGGATAAGGCCTCCTCGGTAATTTCCTTGTCAAGATTTCTTCTGTCGTTGTTAAACTGCTCAATATTTTTGGCAAAAGCGGCCGCTTGGTCATAATCTGTTTCCGTGAGCAGGTTTACGGCATGTTGCCCATGCTCCATGCGTCCCGCGGCATTGATACGTGGGGCGATGATGAAAACAACATCGGTAATGGTCAGCGTTTCTTTATTTACCTGGTCGATAATCGCCTTGAACCCTATTCTTGGGGCGTTATTGATCACTTGCAAACCATAATAGGCCAAAATGCGGTTCTCCCCGGTAATCGGAACAATGTCGGCACCTATCGCAGTAGCCACCAGGTCAAGGTAAGGCATCAAATCGGTAATGGTCTGGTTTCGTTCGGAACCCAAGGCCTGGATCAGTTTAAAGCCCACACCGCAGCCGCAAAGCTCGTCGTACGGGTAGTCGCAGTCAGATCGTTTTGGGTCCAGTACGGCAATGGCGTCGGGGAGTTTTTCTCCCGGCCGGTGGTGGTCGCAGATGATAAAATCGATATCCTTCTCTTTGGCATAGGCGACCTTGTCGATCGCTTTTACGCCGCAATCCAACGCAATGATCAGGGAAAACCCGTTATCGTCGGCAAAGTCGATGCCCTTGAACGATACCCCATACCCCTCCGCATAGCGATCGGGAATATAGGTGGCTACGTTTGGGTAATACGATTGCAGATACGAAGCGACCAAGGCGACCGAAGTAGTCCCGTCCACATCGTAGTCCCCGTATACCAGAATGTTTTCACCTTTGGCAATGGCCGTGTTGATTCGGGTTACGGCCAGCGACATGTCCCGCATTAAAAAGGGATCGTGCAGTTCGGACAGTTGCGGACGAAAAAAGCGTTTAGCCGCCTCAAAAGTAGCGATGCCCCGCTGCAACAATAATTGTGCGACCAAAGGCGATACCCCCAATGCCGCTGTCAGCCGATCGATGTCGTGTTGTTCCGGTTTTGGTTTTAAGGTCCAGCGCATGGGATAGAAGTTCAAGTTCAAGTTCAAAAGTAAATCTTTTGGTTAGCGCAACAAATATCATTTGCCGTCTGAAGCGGTTCAAACCTACTTTTTGTTTTTTATAATAGTGGCGATTATTTTTATCAGTTGTTCTACTTCATCTAATAGATGAAGTATTTTTTTAGCGTCTCCATATGCTACTTTCATTAATATTTTCAGATTTACGCGTGACTCCTTCAATTCTTTCAAACAGATTCCGGCTTTGCTGATCTAATCTCTTTTACTATTGGTCCCTTGTGCTTCGCCAAAATTAAGCGCGGCACTTCCACCAGACCTTAAAAGTTGGTTGCCTAGTATTCTCCGGTAATATCCCTTGGTAAATCTTTACAGAACAGAACAACACTACTTGCGAACGCTACTAGGCGATCTTCCAGATCAAACTTTTTACCGACCATTGTCTATATTAAAATTGAACTTGATTCTTGCACTTGAACTTAAGAATGGAGCACCAACTTCACCTCGATCGTTGCAAATTGGCGGAACATTTCCATGACCCCGCAATATTTTTCTACCGACAGGTCAACGGCCTTTTGCAGTTTGGATTCGTTTAAATTGTCGCCATAAAAATGGTATTCAATGGTCACTTGATCGTAAAACTTGGGATGTTCGTCCGTAAGGTTGGCAATGGTTTCGATATGGAAGTCGGTCACCTCTAATTTCATTTTCTTGATCAAGGAGGCCACGTCCAGACCGGAACAACCGGCGAGCGAGGAAAGCATTAGGGCCTTGGGCCGAAAACCGGAACCTTCCCCATCGTTTTCCGGGCCGGCATCCATGCGTAAAACATGTCCGGAGGGGTTGGTGCTCTCAAAGGCCATTTTTCCTTTCCATTTGGTGCTGATATGATTTGTAGTACCCATAAATTTTTGTTTCTTGTGAGGAATAAAAGTACGATAATTTAGACCCTTGTAAAATGGTTCTATTTCGATTTTATATCTCTTAGTATTAACGTTAAATTGTAAAGTATGCCTTTAGTACAGCCGCTTGACCCAAGCCATAGTCCCGAAACCGCGGAACTCGCAAAATTCTTTAATGAGACCCTTGGTTTTTGTCCGAATTCAATATTGACCATGCAGCATCGACCGGCAATTTCCAAAGCTTTCATCAACCTGAACAAAGCGGTAATGGCGAACGAAGGTCGGGTGACATCGGCCTTAAAGCGAATGATCGCCTGGGTGAGCAGCAATGCAACGGGATGTCGGTATTGCCAAGCACACGCCATACGCGCGGCGGAACGGTATGGGGCCGAGCAAGAGCAACTGGACAATATTTGGGAGTACCGCACCCATGCCGCATTTTCCGAAGCCGAGCGGGCCGCACTGGATTTTTCGTTACAGGCATCCCAAGTACCCAATGCCGTAGATGCCGAAATCAAAACACGACTCTATGAACATTGGAACGAGGGCGAGGTCGTTGAAATGTTGGGGGTCATTTCCCTCTTCGGCTACCTCAACCGATGGAACGATTCCATGGGCACCTCCATAGAGGACGGAGCCGTGGAAAGCGCCGACCAATACCTAGGAAAACACGGCTGGGAAAAGGGAAAACACGATGGAAGCAGGTATTAAAGGACAATAGACCGCGGGTCAAATTCAAACTCAAATTCAAAAATCAAATACAAGGATTGCTGGTCAACGAGCCGTTTGCTTATAAAAACGTGCTGTCCGGTCGAGCGGAGTCGAGACCTAGTTAAAAAGGACAATGGACCGCTAAGGCTCATAGATGAAAGAAAAAAGAATAAGGATAAAAGACAAGTGCAAACGTTAAGTTCAAATGCAAGTACGCACCCCTCATTACTAATTACTAATTACTTAATACTAGATACTATTTACTTTTCACTAGAAAAAAGGACCGCTTCGCTGAAAGAACAAGGACGAAGGGACCCTTAGGCCAATCGAAAAGACGGATGTCATGTCGAGCTTGTCGAGACACATGTTCATGCCCAAACTTCAATCCACACCCTTCATTACTAACTACTTAATACTAGATACTATCTACTTTTCACTAGGAAAAAAGAATAAGGACAAAAGACAAGTGCAAATGTCATGTTCCAGTTCAAACACAAATGTCAAATTCAAACACAAGCTCAATTTCAGGCCAATTACTTTTACGCGTCACCAATTATTTTTTCATTGCTAATTGCTAATTGCTAATTGCTAATTGCTAATTGCTAATTGCTAATTGTTCATTGAAAAAAAGACCGCTTCGCTGAAAGAAAAAAGAACAAGGACAAAAAGTCAAGTTCAAATGTAAATTCGCCCCCCTCATTACTAACTACTTAATACTGATCACTTCGTACTAGGTAAAGTGAAAATTCCGGATACCTTTTCCTGCAATTCCGGTATCACCTGCTGTTCAAACCAAGGGTTTTTGCTCAACCAAAACCGATTGCGTGGTGATGGATGCGGAAGCGGAAAGTATCGCGGCAAATAGTTTTGATAGGCCCTGACGGTTTCGGTCAGGTTTTTTTCCTTTTGTTTTCCCAGGTAATAGTTTTGGGCATAGGTGCCGATAAGCACTATAAATTCGATGTTTGGCATCTTTTCCCATAGGGCATCATGCCACAGGGGGGCGCATTCCGTTCTTGGCGGAAGATCGCCACCCTTGCCTTTTCCCGGATAACAAAATCCCATAGGGACGAGAGCGATTTTACGTTCATCATAAAACGTTTCATCGGAAACCCCGAGCCATTTTCGAAGTTGCCTTCCACTGGGGTCGTCCCAAGGAATTCCCGTTTCATGGACTTTGGTACCCGGAGCCTGACCGATGATAATGATCTTGGCATCGGGGTGTGCCGCAACGATGGGCCTTGGCCCCAATGGGAGGTGTGCGGAACACACGGTACAGTCCCGGATATTTGCAAGAAGGGTTTTCATGATAACTCCGTTGGTTTAGCGATTACGGTTACATAGGAACACCGCCCATTTATTGATACACATCAATAGTTAGGACAACGAAAGCTACGAATTTTGTATCATAACCTTTTAAAACATTCTTATGGCGGCGTTATTCATCAGTGCGGAAGATCAGATACAACGGTTGAACACACTTCATAATCGGTTGATGCAGTTGCAATCATTACCGATACGGCAACTGGTTGCGCCGAGTGGTCCAAAGGCCTGGAGTATTATAGAAATTGTAGCGCACCTCAATAGCTCCTATAGCCTGTATAAGCATAGATTGGATCAAGCCGTAACACAGTGTCCGGCAAAGGATACGGAAAACGAACGGTTTAAGGCCCGCGCCTGGCAGCGTTTTGTTATCAACGGACAACGGCCCAAAGGAAATGTGCGCAAATGGAAAATGAAGACCTTAAAGCGGTTTGAGCCGTTGTTGGACGTACAAAAGTTGACCGAGACGGACATGGATACCATTTTTAATACTTGGGAAACGGACTATCACCATTTAAAAAACACCATTTCAAACAGTAGAAGCCTGGACCTCTCCAAAGTGAAGATCGCTTCTGCGATAGGACCCATCGTCAATTTTTATCTGCCGGAATGCTTTGAGTTTTTAATTTGTCATACCGAGTGGCATTGGGTACAAATATCCGAAACACTTGTCTTGTTCCCCAAAACCACCGTACACACCCAAGCGTTCCAGTGATAAACCTATTGCAATGTTTTTTGAAAAAAGGGCGCTGAGCGTGAAAAGAATTTCAATTGGCCATAAAAACCCTTAATTTTCGCTTAAACATCTAAAAGTTGAAACGGATAATACCATTTTTAATGGGTAATGTCAAGGTAGAAAGGGTATAACATGGTAAAAGCCCCTCAAATGGAAGACAGTGATTTTAAAAGGTTGCTCGGTTTTTTTCCCCAAGTACAGCTGACCGAAGAACAACGTACTACATTTCGAACGCTTTGGACCGTTCGCACTTACGCACGTTCGGAGTTTATTACGGAAGCAGGACAGACCGAACGGTATTTTTATTTTGCGTTACAGGGGGTCCAGGCCATTTACGTACTGAACGACCGAGGGGAAAAAGTGGTGCTGGGCTTTTCGTATTCCGGAAGCCCATCGGGAGTTTTTGACTCCTTTATTGCGCAGACGCCCTCCAATACTTTTTTAGAGGCCTTAAAACCTTCCAAACTACTGGCGATTTCTTTGAGGGACTATCAATCGTTGTTTCAATTATTTCCGGGCTTTGATTGTTGGGGGCATCATTTTTTTAGGGATATGCTTTTTGGAAGGTTGTTCCGCGAAGTAGAATTGCTAACGCTTTCTGCCGAAGCACGGTACACTACTTTTTTGAAACGTTGCCCAGCCGAGTTAAAAGTAATTCCGCAAAAATACTTGGCCTCTTACCTGAACATGAAACCCGAAACCTTCAGTAGGCTGCGGTCTTCCGTGCGTTAGAAAATGAAATTAAGATGGGTTCCATGTTTCCCTATCCTTGAACAATATGGGAAAACGCTATTTTTTTCCACCGATGACCAACACAATTTCGCCCTTGGGAGCTTTAGCGGTATAGTGTTCCAATACCGATGCCGCCGTTCCGCGAACCGTTTCCTCGTACAATTTGGTCAGTTCCCTCGATACCGATACCGGCCGGTCTTCCCCGAAAAAGGATACCAATTGGGAGAGGGTCTTCAGCAGTTTATGGGGCGATTCATATAAAATGATGGTACGGGGTTCTTCCGCCAACAACTGCAAGCGTGTTTGACGTCCTTTTTTTATGGGAAGGAACCCTTCGAATACAAACCTGTCGTTCGGCAGGCCACTGTTTACCAAGGCGGGCACAAAGGCGGTTGCACCGGGCAAACATGCTACGGGAACGTCCTGTGCAACGCAGGCACGGGTCAATAAAAACCCTGGATCGGATATGGCCGGAGTACCCGCATCGGAAATCAACGCCATCGTTTGCCCAGCCTTTAGGCGTTCCACCAAAGTGTCAACGGTTTTGTGCTCGTTATGCATGTGGTGGGACTGCATGGGCGTGCCAATATCGAAATGTTGTAATAGTTTTCCACTGGTACGGGTATCCTCGGCAAGGATAACATCCACTTCTTTGAGCACGCGTACCGCCCTAAAGGTCATGTCCTCCAAATTGCCGATCGGCGTGGGTACCAAATAAAGTTTGCCCATAATTTCAAATTTCGTCAAAAATAGCCTTTTCGCCCGTATGGTCCCGAGTTAATACGGACCTACGATACCCTCAATCGGCTGATATTCCTTTCCGAGGGCGTACTTTTTTTTCAAAGAAGTAAGAGACCAAAGTGGCGGTCAGCGCTAGCAAAGCGAACGTATAACCCGCGCCGTCGGTAAGGTAATGGGCGAAAAAAGCCAAAATGGTATCAAAAAAGAAACCGGCATAGGCCCATTCCTTCAACCAGCTGGAAAAACTCCCCCATACGGCGATCAAGCCCAAAATTTTGGCTGTGGCCAGTGGGTATACCAAATAAGTCGGGTAGTTGAAATGTTCAAAAAAACCAACGATCATATCGTATTTGGTAAAGTAATTGAACACGGAAAAAAACATAATGGCCGTAAGTACGCCCGTGGCGATGTAAAAAACGATTTTGTTGCCGTTCATAGTCGGTGCTGTAGTTATACCATTTCTGGCATTAAAATAGTTAGCTTAAACCAAAAAGCGCGGAAACATAGACTTTATCGGGCTTTTTTAATTCGAAGTGATTGAAGTACATTACGGTTGTATGGTCCGGACTTTATGAAAATTTACGTTCGATGAGCTGCATAAAGCGCTCCTCGTATTCCTCTTTTCCGACCCAGTTCTTATGGTCCGGTTTTACCATGTTCTTGATAAAGGAAACCGAGCGTTCGTGGGAATCAATGGTCTTTAGCTGTGAAAGTACCCTGTTGTAATCTTCCGTACTTCCGTCGAACAAATGTTTTACAAAGGCCAAACGATTGTTGAGGTCGATTTTTAACTCTTTGGTGTTCAGTTTATCGTTCAAGGATTTTGGTGTGGCCTGCTGTGGGGAACTATCCGTTTGTGTTTCTTGCTGCGGTACAAACAGTTCTTTATCGTTCTTAAGGTAATCGGGTTTGTTCAAAAACTCTGACAATACTTCGTCCACTGCCGCCTCATTGGGCATTTCCGAAACCATATCCTTAATGGTGTCCATGCCTGGAGTCATAATGTCTTCCTGATGTGGGTTGCTTTCGGGTACGGAGGCATTGGCATTGAGAACGGCATTCGCCATTTTCTCGAACTTTTCGGCAATGATGTTTTTGGACACGTCGATCTCAATATCCTGTAACTTCTCCTCGATGAATTTCAACACCGCCAATTTTTCGTACAGCGCCCTCGTCGATTCGTACAGGTCCGAAATTTCATTGAGGTCTCTGGCGGTAATAATATCCGTAGCTAATTTTCGAAGTTCTTCCTTTAATTTACGTTTCATCCCGCTTTCTTTAATTTCTGACCAAAAGGTGTACCTTTTTGGTTAATTTTATCCTCCCTAACAGTAGAACGGAAAAACGTTCTATTTTCGTCTAAAATTACAAAATGTTTCTTGAAAATACGGTGAACCATAAGGAACAATTCGGGTGGATCGAAGTGATCTCCGGGTCCATGTTCTCTGGGAAGACCGAAGAATTGATCCGTCGGTTGAAACGGGCACAGTTCGCCAAACAAAAGGTGGAGATTTTTAAGCCTATGGTAGATACGCGATATCATGATGATATGGTGGTCTCCCATGATGCCAACGAAATACGGTCTACTCCTGTACCCGCGGCCGCCAACATACGGCTTTTGGCAGATGGTTGCCACGTGGTGGGCATTGACGAGGCACAATTTTTTGATAACGAGATCATAACCGTTTGCAACGATTTGGCGAACAAGGGGGTACGTGTGGTCGTGGCCGGATTGGATATGGATTTCAAGGGCAACCCTTTTGGACCGATGCCCGCATTGATGGCGACCGCAGAATATGTGACCAAGGTGCATGCCATTTGTACCCGCACAGGGAATTTGGCCAACTACAGTTTTCGAAAAGCAAATAACGATAAGTTGGTGATGCTGGGTGAAACCGATGCTTACGAACCCTTGAGCCGTGCGGCATACTACAAGGCCATGCTCAAGGAAAAAGTAAGCCAGATGGATGTAAATGCCGAAGAAGTCAGCAAAAAACAGGACCCAAATGGGTAAGGTGCAGGAAACGGTTTTAGAAATCGATTTGAGCGCCTTGGCGCACAACTATCGGTTATTAAGGGGGCGTATTCGGGAAAAGACCAAATTGTTGGCGGTGGTAAAAGCATTCGCTTACGGCAGTGATGCCGTAAAAGTAGCGCAAAAACTGGAGGCCTTGGGCGTGGATTATCTGGCCGTTGCCTATGTATCCGAAGGAGTGGTTTTGCGCGACGCTGGAATTCGGACACCTATTTTGGTACTGCACCCACAGATAGCCAATTTTGATAAGATCATCGAAAAATGTTTGGAACCCAGCCTGTATTCCGAAAGGGTGTTGAAAGCCTTTTTGGCGACCGCTGAAAAACACGGTCAAAAACAGTATCCGATACACCTAAAGTTCAACACCGGATTAAATCGCCTGGGTTTTTCGGAAGCCGAAATCCCATTGATCGCAAAGGAGATGAAGAACAATAGGGCGGTCAAGGCCATTGCCGTTTTTTCCCATTTGGCCGCTTCGGAAGACGACGGGGAACGATCGTTTACACAACAGCAACTAAACCGTTTTGAGGGGATCGCTGCCAAGATCGATTTGGAAATCGGATATCGGCCCTTTCGTCACGTATTGAACACCTCGGGAATATTGAACTATCCCCAGGCCCAGTTCCATATGGTACGCAGCGGTATAGGGCTTTATGGTTTTGGGAACGATGCCAAAGTAGATGCTCAACTACGCCCCATAGCAAGCCTAAAGACGATAATTTCCCAAATACATACGCTAAAGGCCGGAGAGAGTGTAGGCTACAATAGGGCATTCATAGCAGGGGAGAATTGTAAAATTGCAACGCTGCCCTTAGGGCATGCCGATGGAATAGGACGCATTTATGGTGGTGGTACCACTCAGGTACTGTTGCACGACACGGCTGTATACATTGTGGGAAACGTTTGTATGGACATGATTATGATAGATGTTACCGAAATCGATTGTTCAGAAGGGGACGAGGTAACGGTTTTTGGCAATGGCATTACGGCCACGACATTTGCCGAAACGGCACATACTATTTCCTATGAATTGCTTACCGGGATATCACAAAGAGTAACCCGCCGATTTATAGGAGATTAAAATGTGTATTAACATTTTGTTGTGACACTTTTTTTTCAGTACATTGCGATACTATTAACCACTAAAAAACACTAATTATGCTTAAAGAATTTAAGAATTTTATCCTCACTGGAAACGTCATCGACTTCGCAGTGGCCGTAATTATGGCAGGAGCGGTAGGCCTTGTCGTTAACGGATTCGTAAATGACATCGTAATGCCGGTCGTAGGTCATTTTGCGGGCGGTGTGGATTTTGCGAACCTAAAAGTAATCCTTACCGAAGGGGTAGGTGTCGAAGGTGCTGAAGGATACGTCGCGGAAAATGCTATTCGTTGGGGTGCTTGGATCAACACTATAGTAAACTTATTGATTGTCGGTTTTGTGATGTTCCTAATCGTGAAGGCCTACAATAAATCAAAACCAGCTCCAGAACCAGAAGCACCGGCAGGACCTACACAGGAAGAACTGTTGGCAGAAATAAGGGACGCCCTTAAAAAGTAATTTTCCGTTGGCAGTGCCACGGATGCCGCTACACTACGAATTTTGAAAACCCCTGCCGAACGGTGGGGGTTCTTTTTTGGCCAAACCTAATTCGTTATATTTAAAACAAATTGTTTTATTTTTAAAAAATGTAAACGGAGCTCTTGTTCCCTATGCAACATTGAAGTACATTTACGCTCTAAAATTAGAATAATGAAAGTAGCAGTAGTAGGGGCCACCGGTATGGTCGGCGAAGTGATGTTGAAAGTTTTGGCGGAACGTAATTTTCCGATTACCGAGCTGCTGTTGGTAGCTTCCGAACGCAGCGTGGGGAAAACCTTGGCGTTCCAAGGAAAAGACCATACCATAATCGGGCTTTCGGATGCCGTGGAAGCAAAACCACATATCGCCATTTTTTCCGCCGGCGGGGATACCTCCTTGGAATGGGCCCCAAAATTTGCGGCGGTCGGCACTACCGTAGTGGATAATTCTTCCGCATGGCGCATGGACCCCACCAAAAAATTGATCGTGCCGGAAATCAACGCTCAAGAGCTGACCAAGGACGATAAGATCATTGCCAATCCCAATTGCTCTACCATTCAATTGGTAATGGCCTTGGCACCGCTCCATAACAAGTATACGATGAACAGGGTGATCGTTTCAACATACCAATCGGTGTCAGGAACGGGGGTCAAGGCCGTACGGCAACTGGAGAACGAAATAGCGGGTGTTGAGGGAGAAATGGCCTATCCGTACCCTATTAGTAGAAATGCACTTCCCCATTGTGATGTATTTCTTGAAAATGGTTATACCAAAGAAGAAATGAAACTGGCCCGTGAACCTCAGAAAATTTTGAACGACCGCACCTTCTCCGTATCCGCCACTGCGGTGCGCATACCCACTGCGGGAGGACATTCCGAATCGGTGAACGTGGAATTTGAAAACGATTTTGAACTGAACGATGTCCGCCGTCTTCTAAACGATACCCCGGGAGTTACCGTACAGGACAATCCCGATACCAATACGTATCCCATGCCCATTTACGCACATGATAAGGATGAGGTGTTCGTAGGCCGTATCCGCCGGGACGAAACAAGAAGGAATACCTTGAATATGTGGATCGTATCGGATAACCTTCGAAAGGGCGCGGCCACCAATGCCGTACAAATAGCCGAGTACCTCGTAAGCAATAATTTGGTAGGTTAGGTCGGGCGATGATCGGGCCTTGTACCAAGGCGAACGATTCATGCGAAAGGGCACCATGCATTTTCCAAGGGAATTCCAGCGGAAAAGGAGAACCTAGAACGGTGTTCAGGGTGCTGTTTTTTGTGCTTATTTTAAGAAAGATGATTATTAACTTGCAGCATGAAAAAATTAGTCGCCATCATGATTACCGGTACTACAATGTTCATAGGTACCGCACAATCCGAAAAACAACAACTATCAGTGAAATACCCAACTACCGCAAAGATCGGGATGGTCGAAACTTACTTTGGAACGCAGGTGGAAGACCCCTACCGTTGGTTGGAGGACGACCGCAGCGAGGATACCGAAAAGTGGGTCCGCAGACAGAACAATACCACTTTTCAATATTTGGATGGTATTCCTTTCAGGAGTCAACTCAAAAACCGCTTGGAAGCCTTATGGAATTATGAAAAAATAGGGGCCCCTTTTAAAGAAGGCCCGTATACCTATTTTTACAAGAACGATGGCCTTCAGAACCAATATGTAGTGTACCGCAAGAAGGATGGCGGTAAAGCGGAGATATTTTTGGACCCCAATACCTTCTCCGAAGATGGCACTACCTCGTTGGCGGGCCTCCGTTTTACCAAGGATGGTTCGCTGGCGACCTACCTGATCTCCGAGGGCGGTAGTGACTGGCGTAAGGGAATCGTAGTGGACACCAAAACCATGGAAATTGTTGAGGATACCTTGGTCGATATCAAATTCAGCGGTATCGCTTGGAAGGGAAACGAAGGGTTCTACTACTCCAGCTACGATAAACCCGAGGGAAGTGAATTGTCCGCAAAAACCGATCAACACAAGGTCTACTATCACAAGCTGGGCACCTCCCAAAAGGAGGATAAGGTCATATTTGGTGGTACTGACGAAGAGAAGCATCGGTATAGCCAAGCGTACTTAACGGAAGACGAGCAATACTTGGTCGTTTCGGCTTCGGTCTCTACCTCCGGGAACAAGCTGTTCATTAAGGATTTAAGTCGTTCGGACGCCCCTTTAGTACCGATCTTGACCGATACCGATTCCGATAGTTACATTATTGAGAACGTTGGTTCCAAGCTTTATATCGTTACCAACAGGAACGCACCGAACAAAAAAGTAGTTACCGTGGATGCCAGCGCACCCGAACCTGAAAATTGGGTGGATTTTATACCGGAAACCGAAAACGTACTGAGCCCGAGTACCGGGGGTGGTTATTTTTTTGCAGAATATATGGTCGATGCCGTATCCAAAGTATTTCAATACGATTATGACGGAAAACGCATACGTGAGGTAGCCTTGCCCGGGGTAGGTACCGCAAGCGGTTTTGGAGGTAAAAAGGAGGATAAGGAGTTTTATTTCTCGTTTACCAACTATGTTACCCCGGGATCATCGTTCAAATACAATGTGGAAACGGGAACGTATGAGCGCTATTGGAAACCGGAAATTGATTTTGACCCTGCCGATTACGAATCGAACCAAGTTTTTTACACCACAAAGGACGGTACAAAAGTACCGATGATCATCACCCATAAAAAGGGATTGAAACGTGACGGTACTAATCCTACCATACTCTACGGTTATGGGGGATTCAACGTTAGCCTTACCCCATCGTTCAGTATCGTAAACGCCGTTTGGATGGAACAAGGGGGCGTTTATGCGGTTCCCAACATTAGGGGGGGTGGTGAATATGGTAAAAAATGGCACGAGGCCGGCATCAAAATGAAAAAACAGAATGTGTTTGACGATTTTATAGCGGCTGCCGAATACTTGATTGCGGAAGGCTACACTTCTTCGGACTATTTGGCCGTACGTGGCGGTTCCAATGGCGGATTGTTGGTAGGCGCTACCATGACCCAACGTCCCGACCTGATGAAAGTGGCATTGCCCGCGGTGGGTGTGTTGGACATGCTTCGCTATCATACCTTTACCGCCGGCGCCGGATGGGCCTATGATTATGGTACCGTGGAGGACAATAAGGAAATGTTCGAATACCTTAAAGGGTATTCGCCCGTACATAACGTAAAGGAAGGCGTGTCTTATCCCGCCACATTGATTACCACCGGCGATCACGATGATCGGGTAGTGCCGGCACATAGCTTTAAATTCGCGGCAGAATTACAGGCAAAACAGACGGGCGCGAACCCTACCCTGATCCGGATCGAAACCAATGCCGGACATGGGGCGGGCACTCCGGTAAGCAAAACGATCGAGCAATACGCGGATATTTTTGGCTTTACCCTATTCAATATGGGATTCAAGGAACTCCCGAACGCCCTTTTAACAGAAAAAATTAAAGATTAAATAATTACCGTTAGCAATCAATATTGTACCGGAAAATCCGTTTTATTTAAAGACGGATTTTTTTATACCATTTCTGATATTAAATTACGCAAATAAAAACCAGGGATTTTTTGGGTAGGCGAAAAATAAAATCCAAGCATAGCAGTAGCTATGGCTCGATTTTATTTTACAGCATATACGGAAAAGAACAATTTTTAAAGGGTTATCTAATCTAACATCAGAAATGGTATTATTGAACAACGAGTTCCTATATGCTGCACATTGACCATGTTTCGTTCGCTTATGACGATGTTCCCATTTTGGAGAACATTAACCTTAAAGTCGCCAAAGGAGAACATATCGCAATAATCGGGGAGAGCGGTTGCGGTAAAAGCACCCTTTTAAAAATTATTTACGGATTGTTGCACGTAAAGATCGGCGAGGTGTACTGGGATGAAAATCAAGTATTGGGCCCCCTATACAATTTGGTTCCGGGAGAGTCGTATATGAAGTACCTTTCGCAAGACTTCGATCTAATGCCCTATACCACGGTAGAAGAAAACGTAAGCCAATATTTATCGGTCTTCGACATCCCCGAAATGCAACGGCGTACCCAAACGCTTTTGGAAATGATCGAAATGACCGACTACGCCCAGACCAAGGTAAGAAACTTGAGCGGGGGCCAGCAGCAACGGGTGGCCTTGGCGCGCGTATTGGCCCAGGAACCGGAAGTGCTTTTATTGGACGAACCCTTTGGCCATATCGATAATTTTCAGCGAAACAGCCTAAGGCGCAATCTGTTCGGATATCTAAGGGAAAAGGAAATTACGGTATTGACGGCCACGCACGATCATCAGGACATGCTCCCCTTCGCTGATCGGGTAGTGGTGCTGAAAGATCAAAAAATCATCGCAAAGGACACTCCAAAAAACCTATACGAACGCCCCAAGGACCTTTATGTGGCCTCGCTTTTCGGGGAAGCGAACAAAATCCCCATCAATATCGTAAAAACCTATGCCGATACCAAAAGACGTATTATCGTATATGCGCATGAGTTTAAGGTCTCCCAAAAATCTGGTCTGGAAGTTATCGTAAAAGGCTCATATTATATGGGAAGCCACTATATGATCGTAGGACTGTATGAAGGCCATAATGTGTACTTTAACCATCATAAGCCCATAGACAAAGGGGAGGAAGTTTTCCTGAACATTGCCTTGGAAACCATTAACCAACGCATGGTAGACCCTTGAGCGTAAGCGAACCCTAGTACAAAGCCATCAATGTGAACCGGGAACAACTCCTAAGCGAACTAGAATTTAAGGCGGCCCGCAGCAGTGGTGCCGGAGGCCAACATGTAAACAAGGTGGCCACCAAAATACTGTTGCTTTTTTCTGTTGCGAACTCCTTGGCGCTATCGGAATCCGAAAAAGCCATGCTTTTGGAAAAGCTTTCGCAGCGCGTCAATAAGGAGGGCAATCTTATATTGCAATGTGACGAGACCCGAAGCCAATTCCGCAACAAGGCATTGGCCATAGCGCGTTTTCTAGCGTTGGTGGATACGTCCTTGTGCCCGGTGAAGAAACGAAAGAAAACCAGGCCTTCCAAAGCTGCGGACCGTAAACGTTTGGAAGCAAAAAAGAAAAAGAGCCAAAAAAAGGCTTCACGGGGCAAGATCGATCTTGATCGCGGTTAAAAAACCTCCAATACCTGAATGTTCCGCCCATTTATGACTACGGTGTCGCCTTTGGTACTGCCGAGCAAAATTTTACCTATTGGTGTGGCCAACGATATGCAATAGGTACCGGTGCCCGAAATATGGGTTTCTCCCGCGGAAATGGCCAAAAAGTAGTTCCCTTTTGAAGTGTGCACCCAACTTCCCAGACCAATGCTATTCGTGTTTTTATGCAAGGGAACTTTAAGCAAAAGTTGTTTTTGTTTTTCCGCTTCGGCCAATTGGGTTCCCAATTTTTCCCTCTCCAGTTGCACCATGGCGCGGCCGGTCTCATGTTTGTCACCGGCACTGCTCTTGGTTTCCGATCGCAACGATTCCTGCAGGGCGGTAATACCTTTTTCAATTCTGTTGATGCGCTCCGTTATAAAGGCATTGCAAAAATTGTATAAGTGTTGTTTGGGGTCCATAGCGATGTTTTGTTTTCAGCATATAACGGTTCAAAAATAGGGTATGCAACTGGTATTATACGATACTTACAAATGTGGCTATAGCAGATCGCTTAACTCCTTACCGATGGAACTTCCTATGGCAATACCCATTCCTCCCAAACGTACGCCACAGAAAATATTGTCCGAGATGGCCTTTACGATAGGCTTTTTTTGCGGGCCGACACCCATAATACCGCTCCAGCGGTGCTCGATTTCAAATGGCGTTCCCGGCAGTATGGTCGTTTTTAAAAGCTGTTCCAAGCGTTGTTGTATTTGATCGGTTTCGCCAAGGGCAAAGGTGGTCTCGCCCTTAAAATTCAAATTTCTTCCACCGCCCAAAAGTATGCTATTGCCGACATTGCGGAAGTAGTAATACCCTTGATCCAAATGAAATGTTCCCTTAATGTGGAGTGGTGCAATAGGTTTGGTGATCAGAATTTGGGCACGTGCGGGTCGTACGGGTTCTTGTATCAAATGGGTGGCAAATCCGTTGGTGGCAATAAACAGTTTACGGGTATCGAACTCGAACCGATCGGTCTGGACCGCTACAGCGGCCTTTTTTTCCGAAAAATGCGTAACATTTACACCGTTGAGGATGGTAATGTCGCTTTTCAAGACTTTTTGTACCAATGCCCGCATCATTTTACCGGTATCGATCTGGGATTCGTGTGAATTGGTAATGTATGTTGGCAGTATATTTTTAAACCCAAAACTATTGGAATGTTCCCTAAATCCCGCTTTTCCAAAAATGGGTTCCGTTAGCGCGTTGATATACGGAAGCTGTTCCGAGCATTTTTGGTACAAGGCCGGGTTTTCGGAAATGAAAAGTTCGTGACCGCCATAATTTTGATAGTCGATTTCGGTGTCGCCCAAGGTATTGCGCAGTAGGGCAATACCGTTATACCGTTGCCGTATTAAGCGCTGTACTTCTTCCTCGCTATGGTGTTCTAGGTCCGACAATATTTCGGAGATGCTGCCAAAACACGCAAAACCAGCATTTTTGGTACTCGCGCCCTGTGGTAAAATCCCTTTTTCGAGTACGATTATTTTGGCTTTGGGATAACGGAGCCGAAGTTGAAGGGCACAGCTGAGCCCTACGATACCACTTCCGACAATGGTGAAATCAATGTTGGCAAGCCAGGTGTTGTATTCCCAGTAGCTGAGGTTCATGTCACCAAAGTACAAAGAATACCATTTTAACTTTGAAATCGGGCGTATAGAAATTGAATTATTTTTTAGTTGTTCGAGGCAAAAAGCCTGTCCCCGGCTTGACCGGGGATCTAAGCATAGCCCCGAAACTTCGGGGCTACGGTTACATTTAAAAATGTAGCGCAGCACCATATTTTGAAGTAGCTGGAAGCTGTAATAGATTTTCTAATGCATAAAGCGGGTTAAAATGGTATAATATCATCGTAAGTTCCAAAATTCGGGTCTTGGGAATTGCTATTACTTTTCGGGGAGGCTATCCGTCTTTTTGGTAAAGGCCAATTGCGAAATTATGTTGATTCCGGGTTCGTTCCCGGTAACATGGCCGTTGATGATGATTTCGTTATCGTTCCCCTGGGTGGCCGATAAACGAAGTTGTTTTAAGGGATCTAGGAACGCTTTCCACTGCGGTACGGTAACGATTTCCTGAAGTTTTTTAAAATCGATGTTACAGTCGAAAAAGGTAGTCCGAATTTGCTCCTGGGTTTTTGCGATACCTTCAAAAGTATCAAAACTGGTATTCATGGCATCCTCCTTTGCATACAGTTGGTAAAGGGGAAATGGCTCAAAAATCTGCTTTGGGCCTAAGCTCTCCTGCGCTTCCAGGTACTCCAATAAACTTTCGTTCGCCGCTCCCAAGTTCATATGAATTCTGGGAACGGTTTTGGTCTGCAAGGTCTTTTGGGCGACTTTTTCAAAATTATCATCATAGGTATAAGATATGATGGTATCCGTTTGGGTGGTGTTGCCGTTTACGGATATGCTGAAAAAACCATTGGTACGGTCCATCAGTTCCGATATTTGGAGGTTGTTTTTCTCGAAAAACGAAAATGATCCGAGCGCGGTGATCAGGGTATTTTTGTTGTCCTGTTGCTCAAAATTACCGTCATAATATAGTTGTAGGGCAGCTTCCGGCTCGAGTTCAACGCTTATCTCTTTTTGATACTGTTGCGGTTTTTCGGTAAAAACCTGTCCTTCAATAGTGGCGTTACCATCTTCGAAAAAGAGGTCTACGGCGCCATTTTCAGTGGCAAAAACTATATGGCCGTCGCCGTCGTCTACCGCAGCGAGCAGCGGATGATCGCTGTCGGAAATGGTCGATTCTTGCTCCAGAACATCCGAAAAAATTGGGAATAGGTCGCTAGCGGAAATTGCGGTGGAAAACGCGAACACCACTTGATCTGTGCTCCATGCCAAGGCCATTTTTCTTTTGGGCAACAGCGCATACTGGTAGCCGTCCTTTTTTTCAAGCACTTTTTCCGCTGTTTGAAGTTCCTTTGCGAGGTACTGCTCAAATTCCTGGGAATCGTCGATGTCGAGGGTACCAAAAACGGTATTCTCAACGGAAGGAAGGGTATACAACAGCAAATTATAAGGCTGTAGGTCTATGCCCTTACCACCGATACTATCCTTTTCCTCATCCGAATCGGAAAACTGAATTTGATCATAATAGTATTTTGGTGCGCTAAGGGCATCCAAAACCAAAGTCTCCTTTATGTCATGAATGCCGATTTTGATAACGGCGTTGGCGTTCACATGTACTTTTCCCAAAAGGGAAGAAGTATTTTTAAACTGTTTGTATCCCCAATAGCCGATGCACAGGGCCAAAACACAAACCAAAATAAGGTGTCCCCTTTTTTTCATACCAATTCCGGTAGGGTTAGTCCATAAGGGAATCGATCATGTTGATGAAGTAGGCAAAACTGTTGTTGTGCCCTTCTTCCGGCGTATTCCATATCATTTCGCCCTCCATGCTGGTTCCCTTTATTTTTTCAAAATTGAAATACACGTCTTCCGTATTGGCGGTCAGGAAAGCAACCTTGTCCCGCAATTCCCTTGGAAACGATTCCGCTGGAATCTCCGAAATTATTTTCTTTCCATTGACGAACATGCTGGTAACATTCTTTTTCATATTCTTTTTATGGGTGCCGGAAAGCTTTGACACAAAGGTGCCGTTTCCAATGGCCAGCATATCTTTTTTGGAACTCCCCATAAACACCGTATTGTCCTTGAACATTACGTAAAGGTCAAAGGGGGATGCGTTCGGCATGTCTGTAATTTGGTAAATGCCGCCAATGGCCTTTAACTCGTTTTCACGAATACCGATACGTACCAATCGATCAAAAATCCCTTTTTTCTCGGAAGAGAACATGAACATAAAATCGGGAACGGTTTCCGTTTTGGTTTTTTCCACCTCTTTATAGTTGTATTCTTCATCGTACTCATAGTCCGTATAGGTGACCTCCCTTTCCGACAGGTCGTTCAATACCAACAGCATGTCGCCACGAATGATTTCGCCCGCCGCTTCTTCATCGATTAAGGTGCTGAACAGGTCCGTACCCAAACTGACGGCATCCGCATAGTTTTCGCCCTTACTGTTATTGAACACCATATCCATAAGCTGGGGATATGCGGTCAGGAGCCCTTCCGTACTCATGTTTAACGACCAATATCCCAACAGGCGGTCTTCGTTAATGTATTTGGTAAAGTTCGGATTGAATTTGCCGGAATACATTGGCTTATAGATATCGGCCAGTTCCCTGTTCATTTGATACTTGGTCTTTAGCGACGCATGGTCTTTTTCAAAGTTGAGTCGGGCAGTGATGGAAAAACCGTTGTACAGCTTGTCGATACCCATAAAGTCGTAAGGGTTAACCATTCCACCATAATACGCGCCCATAACCATATCTTGATAGATCCGCCCAAAATCGTTTACCCATGCTACGGCTTCGTCCTGCCCGTTACCGATGCTCTGTACATAGGCGGTATTTTTTAGAATGTTGCCGTTGGTGTGGTTCCCTGCCATTATCACCTTCGCTTTATCCAAGGTACGGTTTGCCTGTGCCTCTCGTTCTTTTTTACGTTTGGCTTCGCGCGCCAAACGTTTTTTCTCGCGTTCCTCTTGCTCTTTTTTGTAGGCCTCGCTATTGTAATAGTCGTCGTAATCAGGGGTCGCGGGTTCAACGGATTCGATAACCGTTTCCTCGATGTCGATGATGGTTTCTTCGATTACCTCTTCTGCTGCCGATTCAACCGATTCCTTGGCATCTTCTACTGCTTCGGCCGCTATCTCCACTTCTTCGGCGCCCTCGCTGACACCTTCTTCCACGGTTATCGCCATTTCTTCCGTCGCCAATGGTACATCGTATCCGTAGTCATCATAATAACTGTAGTCGTTTTTGGTACTTTCCGAAATGAGTACCAACATGGCATTTTCGTTCCAAAGAATAACGGAGCCATCATAATCATCTTGGATATACGAAATACTGCCCTCGGTTACCATGTCCTCCTTTTGGCGTTCCCCTAAAAGGCTTAGGACTCCATTTGAGTTTTTCAGGGGTATCAAAAAACAATTGTTGAATACGCCTTCTTTTGCTTCCAAAAAGTAATAGAAATTATTGTTCAGGTCCAATCCCAGTTGTTCGAGGTTGTTCACTTGGCCGTCGGTTTCCCTGCCCAACTCCTTGCCCAGCATTTGGCCTAATCGTGAATTGGAAAATTCGGATACGGATACTAAATCCAGCATGCGTTTTCCTTTTATGGCCACTACTGCTGTAGCGTTGGAGGGAATTTTGGAAACTAAATCCTGCGATTGTCCCAAGTAGGCAATACATAGGGTCGATAGTGCAACTACGAGTCTTTTCATTTGAATGGTTTAGGGTACTGGTGTTATTTTGATAGTTGAATTTTATTGGCCAAGCTTTGTTTTCCCATGATGAAGTCCATGGCACCCACTTTGAGCATCACGGCTTTTTTGTTGGGGGATACTTTGGCCTTGGTATTCGAAATGCTCGTTACCGGGTTTTCGAACCGGTATATTGCCGTTAAGCTGGCATCTTGGAATACTTTTTGATCTTCGCTTTTTAAATGGTTGAACGATTTCTTGATGCTATCATCATAGGTAAAGTAACGATGGAACGTTTTTTCGGAACTGTTGAAGGCAAAGTTTTTTGTGGAAAAATGGGTGCCTCCCTTTTTGTTCTGTTCGATGATCATGTCCTTAAAAATACCGTTTATCTGTTCCACATCCTTAAAATCGCAAGAAACGGTAAAAATGTAATTGTCAAAATCTTTCGTTTTTTTGATGTTGCCGATACCCTCGGTTTTTTCAAGATAATCGGTAACATCCTTCAGAAACAAGTTGATTTCATCTTCGGAAGGCACTTTGTGACCGTTGATGCTGTCCAGCATCATGATCGATGCCAGTTTTGTTTTGCTTTTACTCATATTGAAGGTCACCAACATGCTACCCGTACCGTCATTTTTGATATTGATTTCTTCAAGGATATCAAAGCAACTGGTGCAGCAGAGCGAATAAATGGCGAGCAAGCTGTAAAGCAAGGTTTTTTTAAGCATATTCTTGTATTGGAGGTATTATTCTTTAACTCTTTTTGGGAACTAAAATTGTACCAAAAAACGATTCGATTACAATTCCTTGGTAAAAGTAGTGGATAATGGGGTGAGCGGTACGCTGGAAAACCGTGAAACGGTTTCCCTGTTTATTGGGGGCGTGCATAAAAAAAGCCCTGAACAGTCAGGGCTTTTTAGTTCTGAAGTGGTTTAAACTTTTCACTTAAATGCGAAAAGTTTAAACCACTTCATTATTCGCTTTCCGCTTCCATCTCAAAATCCTCCATAAATTTGGTGGTATAGTTACCGGCCAAATAATCGGGGTGGTCCATTAACTGTCGGTGAAACGGTATTGTGGTCTTTATGCCTTCGATAACGAACTCGTCCAAGGCGCGCTTCATTTTATTGATGGCTTCCTCGCGTGTTTGTGCGGTGGTGATCAATTTTGCGATCATGGAATCGTAATTGGGGGGTATAATGTAGCCGCTGTAAACATGCGTATCCATCCGTATTCCATGTCCTCCTGGAATATGGAGCGTAGTGATCCTTCCCGGGGAAGGCCTGAAATTGTTGTAGGGGTCTTCCGCATTGATCCGGCACTCGATGGAATGCAGTTTGGGAATGTAGTTTTTTCCGGAAATGGGAACACCTCCAGCCACTAATATCTGTTCCCTGATCAGATCGTAATCGATAACTTGTTCCGTAATGGGATGTTCTACTTGAATACGGGTATTCATTTCCATAAAGTAGAAGTTACGGTGCTTGTCCACCAAAAATTCTACGGTTCCGGCACCTTCATATTTGATATATTCTGCCGCTTTAACCGCCGCTTTTCCCATATCTTCCCGCAGCTTGTCGGTCATGAACGGGGAAGGGGTCTCTTCCGTCAGCTTTTGGTGGCGCCGTTGTACCGAGCAATCACGTTCCGACAAGTGGCATGCTTTTCCATATTGGTCACCAACGACCTGAATTTCGATATGTCGCGGTTCTTCGATCAACTTTTCCATGTACATGCCCCCATTTCCGAACGATGCGGTGGCCTCTTGTACGGCGCTCTCGAAATGGCCTTCCATTTCTTCTTCGCCCCAAACGGCACGCATCCCTTTACCACCGCCACCGGCGGTCGCTTTGATCATCACGGGATACCCCATTTTTTTTGCTTCTTTTTTGGCATGTGCAAGGTCTTTTAGCAACCCTTCGGAACCAGGTACACAAGGTACGCCTGCTGCTTTCATCGTCGCTTTTGCCGTTGCTTTGTCCCCCATTTTATCGATTTGGTCGCCCGAAGCACCGATAAACTTAATGTCGTGCTCGGCACAGATCTTGGAGAACTTTGAATTTTCGGAAAGGAAGCCATACCCAGGGTGTATGGCATCGGCGTTGGTAATTTCCGCCGCTGCGATAATATTCGGTATCTTCAAATACGATTCGGTACTGGGGGCAGGCCCGATACAGACCGCTTCGTCGGCAAAGCGTACGTGAAGACTTTCTTCATCGGCCTTGGAGTATACCGCTACGGTCTTGATTCCCATTTCCTTACAGGTTCTGATGACGCGGAGTGCGATCTCACCTCTATTTGCTATCAATATTTTTTTGAACATAAGCGTATTGTATCAAATTCCATGCGTTCGGGAGCATTGCAAAACGATGTTGTATCGGTCATGCGCGCCAAACGTTACGGTATATTTTAGTTAAGAAGGGTCTACCAAGAACAACGGTTGGTCAAATTCTACCGGAGACGAATCATCTACCAATATTTTCACGATTTTACCGGATACTTCCGATTCGATATCGTTAAAGAGTTTCATCGCTTCGATTACGCAGAGTACATCGCCTTTCTCTATTTGTTTACCAACTTCCACAAAAGTGGGTTTGTCGGGAGAAGGCTTTCGGTAGAACGTACCGATTATAGGGGATTTGATGGTAATGTATTTTGAATCGTCGTCGGCTTCCGGTGCGGCCGGTGTTTTGGCAGGAGCGGCTTCTTGTTCTGCCGGTGCCGGAGCTACGCCCTGTGCAGCGGCAACGGGGATCTGTTGTACGTAGGTGGTTTCGGATCCGCCGCCGATTGGACCGGTCCTAATGGTAATTTTTACGTTGTCCGTTTCAAGTTTCACCTCTGAAGCCCCGGACTTCGCTACGAACTTAATAAGGTTTTGAATTTCTTTTAGATCCATGGAATTTGATTTTTAATGATCTGTAATTGCGCGTTTTGTTTGCTTTTATTAGATGAGCCTTGTTTTATTTTCGGCTATGATTCTTTTTAAAGGGTATACCATGTCAAAAACAAGATGACTCTCTTTTTTTGTTCCTTTATTTTACGCCTGTTGGTTGTAGGCCCACCTTAAATAAATGGCGCCCCAAGTAAAGCCTCCGCCAAAGGCGGCGAATACCAAATTGTCGCCTTTTTTTAATTTTTTCTCATAATCTGCCAACAACAAGGGCAGTGTTGCCGAGGTTGTATTCCCATAGTGCTGAATGTTCATCATCACCTTGGAATGGTCCAGATTTACCCTTTTTGCGGTAGCATCGATAATGCGTTTGTTCGCTTGGTGGGGTACCAACCAGTTTACGTCATCATGGGTAAGATCGTTCCGTTCCATAATACGTTCGGCGGCGTCGGCCATATTACTTACGGCAAATTTGAATACCGTTCTACCATCTTGATAAATATAGTGTTTTCCGTTTTTTACGGTTTCCTCGGAAGCGGGCATAAGCGATCCCCCGGCATCCATACTCAGGAAGGTTCTTCCGACACCATCGGATCTTAAGTATTGGTCCTGAAGTCCGAGCCCTTCATCGTTGGGTTCGAAAAGGGCGGCCCCGGCGCCATCGCCAAAAATGATACAGGTGGTACGATCGGTATAATCGATAATGGACGACATTTTGTCGGCCCCGATGAGCAATACTTTTTTATAATGCCCCGATGCAATGTGTGCCGCCGCGGTAGACATCCCATAAAGAAAACTGGAACAGGCGGCCAATAGGTCGTAGGCAAACGCATTGGTGGCCCCTATTTTTGAGGCGACAAAGGCTGCGGTAGAAGCCACTAGGGTGTCCGGTGTTGCCGTTGCCACGATTACCATATCGATTTCCGTAGGGTCCAGCTGTTTTTTTTCGAGCAGGTTTTCCACCGCTTTAATGGCAAGGTAGGAGCTGCCTTCCCCTTCTTCGGGCTTTAAGATCCTTCTTTCGCGAATTCCCGTTCGGGTGGTGATCCATTCATCGTTGGTTTCCACCATTTCTTCCAACATTTTGTTGGTCAACACGTATTTCGGTACATAGCCCCCCACAGCGGTTATGGCTGCTGTTATTTTACCCATACTTAGGAATTGGTTTAACGAACTTGTTCTGCGTTATCCTTTGCATCGTTACCTTCCTGTTTTTGCTTTTCGATCTTGCTTTGATGACAACCAAATAACGGCTGTATCTTTAAAAAGACCAATTGCGTAAAAGGCAACGCTTTCATTTCAAATGGAAACACAAGCGCGGTTCGACTCAAATTTGGCACAAAACTCGGGAAAATTAGTGATTTTTCAGCACTTTTTGTTTAAAAATGGGTTTTTTGAAAAGATTGTGCGTCACCGCATTTTGCAAGGTTCCCCTGAAAATTATGTTCGGATACTCCGAATAGGGTGCTGGCGGTTTTGTTGGATGGGACGCGGGTCGTTTTTAGTAACGGGATAGTATACCATTTTATCGTTAAAATGGTATTGCCATAAAAAAACTCCTGCCCTTTTAAAAAGGACAGGAGTTCTTTGGTAGTGTAGCAAACGTTTATGCCTCTACTTCCTCAGTTTTGTCGATCAATATTTGGCCTTTGTAGTACAATTTGCCTTCATGCCAGTGGGCACGGTGGAACAAATGCATTTCACCTGTGGTAGGGTCGGTAGCCAAAGTAGGGGCTACGGCCTTGTAATGGGTTCTTCTTTTATCCCTTCTAGTTTTCGATATTTTTCTCTTAGGATGTGCCATTGATCACTTATTTATCCGTTATTAACTTTTTTAATGCGTCCCATCTGGGATCGTTTTCTACTGTGTCGTCTTTTGATGCTGCCGGCCGTAATGCATTGAGCGTATCCAAGGCCTCCGATTTAAGGGTGCCATCGGCTACTCCGGGATGTACCCTTTTCAACGGTACCGCCAATACGAGCATTTCGTAAATGTATTGCGCTACGTTTACCTGATGTTCTCCATGCGGAATGATGAGTATTTCTTCATTGTCATCATTAAACTCCTCCCCGAACTTTACTACCAGATCCATGGTCGCGGAAATGGGAAGATCGAAGGGCTCGCTGGTAAGGTCGCAATTGACATTTACCGTGCCACCGGCATCGAAGGTCAATTCGAGCATAGTGCTCGACTTGTTCATCGTAACGTTTACCTTAACGTCGGCCGCATTAAACTCTTTATATTCAAAAGACTCAAAGAACGTATTGTCTATCTGAAATTCAAACGTGTGTTTTCCTTGCTTCAATCCTGAAAAAGGAATACGGTATTCCTTATGTTCCATCCTTAAATATACACTGGTTGAACTCGCTCCCATCCTCTGATGGGGGTGCAAAGATACTATTATTTTGGTAATTGCCAACACTGTTTGGGGAAAATAGCCCCATAACATAAGCGCACAAAGGGAATGGTCAACGGTTTTTAAATAGCAACTTCGGTATTTTGGTCGTCCGCCGGCGTACGCTTATCGTCTTACCTTTTGTTTTTGTAGCGGATTTTCGGTGAGTACGGCATATTCCCGTCTGTTTTTAACGATTTGAACGGCCGCAAAAACCGCCTCTTTGAACGAACTGTGATCGGCCGTACCTTTTCCGGCAATTTCGTAGGCGGTGCCATGGTCGGGCGAAGTACGTACTTTGGAGAGTCCGGCGGTATAGTTGACCCCTTTGCCGAAGGACAGGGTCTTAAATGGAATGAGCCCCTGATCGTGGTAGGCCGCGAGTATCGCATCAAATTTCCGGTACATGTCCGAACCAAAAAAGCTGTCCGCCGAATAGGGGCCAAAAACCAGGTGGCCGGCATCCGACATTTCTCGGATGACCGGTTTTAAGACCGTGTCGTCCTCTTTTCCGATCACGCCGTTATCGCCACTGTGCGGGTTAATGCCCAATAAAGCAATTTTGGGGCGGCGGATTCCAAAATCCATGGTCAGGGATTTTTCAATGGTCCTTACCTTCGTGCGTATCAGGATAGGATTGATTGCGGCAGGGGCATCCTTAACGGCCACATGGTCGGTCAGCAACCCTACTTTAAGGGCCTCGGTTATCATGAACATAAGGCTTTCCCCTTCAAGCTCCTGTGCCAAATAATCCGTATGTCCCGGAAAAGTAAACGTCTCGGACTGTATGTTGTTTTTGTTGATTGGTGCAGTCACCAACCCGTCAATTGCGTCGGTCTTTAAAGCAGCGACCGCCGCTTCAAGGGATTGTAGGGCAAAAGCGCCCGCTTCCTCCGTTGCTTCCCCGAACTGTATTTTCGGCACCTCTTTCCAAACGTTTACCACGTTCAATTTTCCGTCCAATGCCTTTGCCGCGTCGGGAATGCCATGGTAATTAATGTCGAGCTTTAGGGCATTCTTATGAAAGGAAACGGTTTTGTTGGAGGCAAAGATGATCGGGGTAAAAAAGTCCATCATCCGGGCATCTTCGAAGGTTTTTAAAATTACCTCACAACCGATACCGTTTAAGTCGCCGATCGATATGCCTAGCTTTATTTTCCCGTTTTCATCCATGATTATCTGTACCTTTGCACCATTGCTATAACGGCGGCCTTGGCCCGCAAAATTACTTAAATTCTTCAGAAGATGTTTACAGGTATAATCGAAACTTTGGGTACGGTCGCCGATTTGAAAAAGGACGGGGGAAATTTGCATATTACGGTAGCCTCCGCGCTTACCGGTGAATTGCAGATCGATCAGAGCGTTTCGCACAATGGGGTCTGCTTAACAGTGGTCTCCTTACAGGAAGGTACCTACACCGTAACGGCTATTGAGGAAACCTTGAACAAGACCAACCTTTCCGAACTGAGGAAGGGCGATACGGTAAATTTGGAACGTGCCATGATTCTAGGTTCCCGATTGGACGGGCATATCGTTCAGGGCCACGTAGATCAGACCGGAACCTGCACGGCGATCGACATGAAGGATGGCAGCTGGATCTTCTCCTTTGTTTATGATGACAAATTGGGCAACCCTACCATAGAAAAAGGATCAATTACCATTGATGGTACGAGCCTTACCGTAGTCGGTTCCGGAAGCAACACCTTCAGTGTCGCGATCATCCCGTATACCTATGAGAATACCCGCTTTAATACCTATAAAGTAGGTACGGTGGTCAACTTGGAGTTCGATGTTATCGGTAAGTATGTTGCCAAATTACTACAATTAAGATAAGCTCGGCGCCAGTGCTTATTTTTCATAAACATACCGTTGTAGCAACGCCAGCGATGCGTGTTCCAATGCCTTTTCGTGTGTGGCCTCGAGGATGAGGTTGGGTGCTTTCCCCGCTTTTTCGGCCTCCAGCCATCGCCGTATGCAAAGGCACCATTGGTCGCCGGCCTTTAACCCCGGAAATTGCCAATAGGGTTTGGGTGTAATCAGGTCGTTGCCCCTGCTTTTCGAAAATTCCAAAAAAGCATCCGTCATGATCGCGCACACCACGTGCGTGCCTTGGTCTTCGATGCCCGTTTTACAGAACCCATCGCGATAAAACCCGGTCAACGGTCGGTAACAACAGGCCTCCAGGGAAGTTCCCAATACATTTTTAATAACTGTTTCCATACTCTTTTTTTCTCGTGCGGACGTTTTTAGGCCCTTATGCCATTTCAAACTTACAATGGTATTCGTTTCATGTTGCTATTGGTCGGTAGTGAACAAAGTTGGTATCAAGGTGCATCCATACCGCAGTGGGTATTGTAAAAATCGACGACCTCAAAGGCATAACGAAACGTTTTGTCCTCTATTTTGGCAATCAACGGGGCGCAGTCCGCAAAGAAGGGTAACATACCATTTCCGGTGTTAAATTACCCATTAAAAATTGTTCTTTTCCGTGTATGCTTCAAAATAAAATCGAACCATAGCTACTGCTATGCTTGGATTTTCTTTTTCGCCTACCCAAAAAATCCCTGGTTTTTATTTGAGTAATTTAACACCGGAAATGGTATCAAGCGTTTTCGCTTTAAGCCTAAAATTCCTTGGGTCGCCCTTACAACCGTGGGCTTCCCTTTTTTCTAAAGTAATCGATTTCCATCGGTTCTTCTTCTCCCTGAACCTCAATTTCGTCAATGTAATGAATAAGGTTTCCCTTTGCCGCGACCCTTATAAATTGCTTTTGTCCATCCCCTTCAACACTCCTTAAGTGCTCCGTTAGGAAGGTACTTTCCCTGGACAGCCAAATACGCTCATAAACACGGTTTCCCATCTGGTATGCAATAATATCTTTTGGGCCAAAGCGTTTTTTGCCCCTTTTCCCTTTAAACCTGATTTTGGTATAGACCTTCCCAAAAGGAGGGGACTTTCGATTTTTGATCGTTCCAAAAAGGGTGTCCTTGGCATTGGTTACCACCCAACCTTGCCCGTCCGATTCTTGCGCCACGGACTGGCCGGGAAACAGCGACCATAGCGCTAGTACGCTCAAATAAAGGGTTACAGTAGTGAAAGGCGCTTGTTTCAATTGTTTTGATCTAAACTTTTATAAAAATAGCACGTCGGTACAATACATAGGCCAATAGGGCGTAAAACGCAACTACCGAAAGGCCATAGAGCAAAGAGGATAGTTGTAGCGATATGCCGTTATGCACATAAACCGTTTCAAAAAGCCAGGCATGTAACGAACGATCACCAACCGGGATCATGCCCATAAGTTTGCTGATAAAGCTGGATAAAAAGTAGAGCAGTATGGCGTTTGCCCCTGCGTACTTAAAAATACTTCCAAAGGATATCCCTTTTACGTCAGTCAGGTAATAGATCAGGGCCAGTACCAAGTTGGCCCAGCCAGCGGTAACCAGAACAAAACTGCTAGTCCATAAGGCCTTGTTTATCGGAAAAACGATATCCCAAAGATGGCCGGTAAGCAGTAACGCCCCGCCCAAGCCCATTAAAATGGTGGCCTTTTTTGGTTGTTCCGAGGTAATAATGCGCCCGGTAAATGTGCCCAACAGCGCGCTTACAATAGCCGGTATGGTGCTCAAAAAGCCTTCGGGGTCGTAGTCGGGCTTGTAATTGTGCGTGCCAAAAAGGGTGACATCCAAATAGTTCGCCAAATTGTTGGGCGCCCGTTCCAATGTAGAGGGCGCGCCGTTTACGGGAACCAGTTCCATAAGCCCCCAATACCCGACCAACAATACCACGGACACGCCTAGCAGGGTTTTCCATGGAAGGTTGATAAACAGTATGGCGGTAAAAAAGAAAACGATGCCGATGCGTTGCAGCACGCCGGGAAAACGGATGTCGGCAAAATCCTTTACAAAAGGAAAACTTAGGGTGAAGGCCCCCAGAAAAATACCCAAGAATAGTAGTTTAGCGGCCCGCACCGTTATTTTCCGGTAGGTTGTCCCATTTACCGACCTGTTTTGATAGGAGAACACAATGGAAGTGCCTACAATGAACAGAAAAAATGGAAATACCAGGTCGGTTGGGGTGTACCCGTGCCACTTGGCGTGCAGCAAGGGCGCATATACGTTCGACCAAGTGCCCGGGGTGTTGACCAAAATCATGAGTACGACGGTCATGCCCCTAAAAATATCTATGGAAACGATTCTATTTTTCATGTGAAATCGGTTTATATCCTGCTATGGGGCCAAGGGAACAACATGCTATTTATGCCCTGCCCAAATGACCCGGAAGGGGCTCAAAACCCTTGCTCTAAAGAAGGGTTTCCTTCATGCCGTTCCACACCTTTGCCAATAATAGTCCGGAAACGACCACTGTTATCGAAAGCCCTATGGCCAAGGGGTAATTGCCATAAATCCAGTTGCCGGTAGCGAACATACAGCAATACACCAGTACACACCCCAACAGCATGGCCAGGATGCCCGAAGGAACCGACCATTTTTCCCGTCCCTCAACTATGGACCGACCGTTTTTCTCGGCTTTTTCAACGGTCTTTTTCCATCCCGGACCGCCAGGTTGTATTTTTTGATAAAAATGTTCCAAGGTTTCGTCCGACTCCGGTTTGGTCAAATAGGTGGTCGCCAACCAAATAATGGTCGTAAGCAATACTACGAGGGGAAATTTGCTCCACTCGGGAAAAGGTGCTCCATCTTCCAAAAAAAGAACCTTTTCAAAATTCCAGAACAGCAATGAAATAATACCTGACGACAGCATGGCAACAATTTCGCTCCAGGCATTGATGCGCCACCAGAACCATCGTAGAATAAATATGAGCCCCGTTCCAGCCCCGAACATAATAATGATATCGAACAATTGTGTGGCGTTCGTCAATTTTAGGGCGAACAGCGCGCTAAGGACCATAAGTACCACTGTAGTGATGCGCCCTACGCCCACCAGTTCTTTTTCCGAGGCGTTCGGCTTTATCTGTTGTTTGTAAAAATCGTTGACCACATAGGAAGAGCCCCAATTCAAATGGGTAGAAATGGTGGACATGTACGCGGCGCCCAACGAGGCCATAACAATGCCCAAAAGCCCGCTGGGCAAACGGGTAAGCATGGCGGAATAGGCCAGATCGTTCCCTAGTTTGCTTTCTTCGATATTCGGGAAAGCCTCTTGAATACTGGCAATATCGGGGTATACGATGAGCGAGGCCAGCGCGACCAAAATCCAGGGCCATGGGCGCAATGCGTAATGCATGATATTAAAGAAAAAAGTGGCCCCTATGGCGTGGTTTTCGTTTTTGGCGGCCAACATGCGTTGGGCAATATACCCGCCACCGCCGGGCTCCCCGCCCGGATACCAAGCGCTCCACCACTGTACGGCCAAAGGGATGATCAAAATGCCCATAAGTGCCTCCGTATCGCTAAAATCCGGTAAAATGTTCATTTTTTCCTGCACGGTCTCGTTGGCGACGAGTTTGGAGAGTCCGCCTACCTCGGGTAGGTTTACCAAATAGATGGCGGCCCCTACGGCCCCTACGATAGCCAGAAAAAACAATAGAAAATCCGTGTACACCACACCCTTGAACCCACCGATTGCACTAAAGACCACGGTAACGCTACCACCGATAAGTACCGTTTCCAAGGGGGTCAGCCCCAACATTACCTGTCCTATTTTTATGGCGGCCAAGGTTACTGCCGACATGGCCAGTACATTGAATACAATACCGAGGTATAAAGATCGGAAGGCGCGTAAAAAATGTGCGGGCTTTCCGCCATAGCGCAAGTCGTAGAACTCCATATCGGTAGCCACATTGGACCTGCGCCATAATTTCGCATACACGAAAACGGTAAGCAATCCGGTAAGTAAAAAGGCCCACCAGCCCCAATTGCCCGAAACCCCGTCCGTTCGCACAAAATCGGTTACCAGGTTCGGGGTATCCGTGGAAAAGGTCGTCGCGACCATGGAAAAACCGAGCAGCCACCAGGGCATGGTCCTTCCGGATAAAAAGTACTCCGAAGTATTTTTCCCCGCCGATTTGGACACCAGAATACCGATGACCAGAACAACTGTAAAAAACCCGATAATAATGGAATAATCTAAGGTCGTAAGATTCATGTTTTGGCCGTTGGTTGTTAGCTAAAGATAAATATTTTAGGATACATTTGCCGAACAACCCAAAAACTTCACAAGTGCTCTCTTTTTTAGCGACCGACATATTGACTTTTTCTTGGGTATTGGCCCTTACGGCGGCCGTGGTCATCGGTCTTTCCAAAGCGGGAATTAAAGGTATCGCCATCGTAAACGTAACCTTGATGGCGGTCGCTTTTGAGGCAAAGGAATCGACCGGTATCGTGGTGCCCTTGCTTATTTTTGGGGATATTTTTGCCGTAATCTATTACAACCGTCATGCCAACTGGAAATACATCGCCCGTTTTTTACCCTGGATCTTGGTAGGCATGCTCGTGGGAGTACTCGTGGGCAACGATTTGGAGGAGTCGACATTTAAAATAGGGATGGCCGCAATTATTTTGATCAGTGTGATCATGATGTATTGGTGGGACCGTAGAAAATCGAAAAAAGTACCGACCCACTGGCTTTTTGCGGGAGTAGTGGGTACCATGACGGGGGTGACCACAATGATCGGTAATTTGGGCGGGGCCTTTAGCAACCTCTACTTTTTGGCGATGAGGGTTCCAAAAAACGAGTTTATAGGAACGGCCGCCTGGTTGTTTTTGATCGTAAACGTACTCAAATTGCCCTTACATATTTACGTGTGGAAAACCATTACGTTGGAAACCTTTTTGTTCGATCTAAAACTGATTCCCGGTATTGTATTGGGAATCTTTTTGGGCGTAAAACTGGTGACCAGGATCAAGGACGATTTTTATCGGAAAATGATCTTGATCCTGACGGCATTAGGGGCCCTGGTCATCTTTTTTCGGTGAACCGCTGCTGCTACTAGGGAAAATTTCTGCCGTCAACGATACTACTAAACTAGGGCGTGTTAACACAAAATAGGTATCTTTGTTAAATGGAATTGACGGATACCCAATTTGAAACGATCAGCTC
>NZ_JBNGOP010000033.1:0-55893 GCF_050589625.1 Maribacter sp. 2-571
GTAGTTAGTAGTTAGTAGTTAGTAGTTAGTAGTTAGTAGTTAGTAGTTAGTAGTTAGTAGTTAGTAGTTAGTAGTTAGTAGTTAGTAGTTAGAAAAAAACAAAATACAAATGTCAAACACAAATACAATAGCCGATCACATTCGATAATCTTGTACTTGATACTTGAATAAAAGAGTTAGAAAATACAAATGTCAAACACAAATACAATAGCGACCACATTCGATAATCTTGAATTTGACACTTGAACTTGAATTTGAATTATGAACCTATTTGACGTATACCCTTTGTACAACGTAACCCCCGTTTCCGCTGAGGGAATGGTCGTTACCGACGATAAGGGCAAGGAATATTGGGATTTTTATGGCGGACATGCCGTAATCTCCATTGGCCACTCCCACCCGCATTACATCAAGCGGCTTAAAGCGCAGCTCGATCAGATCGGTTTCTATAGCAATGCCGTAAAAAATCCATTGCAAGAGCAATTGGCGCAAAAATTGGGAGTCCTTTCCGACTGTCCGGATTACAACCTGTTTCTTTGTAATTCCGGGGCGGAGGCCAACGAAAATGCTTTAAAGATCGCCTCGTTCCAAACCGGAAAATCAAGGATTATCGCCTTCAAAAATGGATTTCACGGACGTACCTCTGCCGCTGTTGCCGCAACCGATAATGCCAGTATCAATGCCCCGATCAACCAGCAGCAAAAAGTAACGATCGTACCGCTAGATCAGCTCGAAACCTTTCAAAAAGAAATTGAAAAAGGAGATGTTTGCGCGGTAATTTTAGAGGCCATACAAGGCGTAGGCGGGTTGGACGAACCTACCACCGCGTTTTACCAAAACGTGGCCCGGTTGTGCAAAGCGAACCAAGTGATTCTAATCGCTGACGAAGTACAGTCCGGTTTCGGTAGAAGCGGGAAGTTTTTTGCGTTTCAGCATCACGGCATTCAACCGGACGTTATCAGTATTGCAAAGGGCATGGGCAACGGCTTTCCCGTTGGAGGAGTCCTTATCCATAACGACATTCCCGCAAAATATGGAATGCTCGGTACCACCTTCGGAGGAAACCATTTGGCCTGTACGGCAACCTTGGCCGTATTGGAAGTGTTGGAACAGGAAAACCTTATCTCCAATGCGGAACGGATTGGCAAGTACTTTTTTGAAAAGGCCGCAATGTTTCCACAGGTAACAAAAATTAAGGGTCGTGGATTAATGTTGGGGCTTGAATTTGACTTTGAAGTGGGCGAACTCCGCAAGAAATTGATTTACGACCATCGTATTTTTACCGGTGGTGCCAAAAACAAAAAGGTGTTGCGCATTTTGCCGGCCCTAAACATTAAAGAAGCACAGATCGATATATTTTTTAACGCCTTAAAAAAAGCGCTACGGTGAACAAACAACTACAACTAGCAGAACGGAACAACGTATTGTTGTTAATGGCACAACTCGTTACGGGTGCGGCTCCCGAGCTTCTCGAAGCCAATAAAAAAGACCTGGACGCCTACAGTGGGAACGATATTGCCATGCGCGACCGGTTAAAGGTAGACGATGAAAAAATAAAAGGCATGGCGACCTCTTTGCAGCAATTGGCGGCAGCGGCAGATCCTTTGGGTGTGGAGCGTTTTGCCTTTACCCATGAAAATGGAATGGAAGTCAGCAACAAAACGGCCCCTTTTGGCACGGTATTGATCATTTATGAATCCCGGCCCGATGTTACCATAGAAGCTGCGGGAATCGCGTTTAAATCGGGAAACAAAATTCTGCTCAAAGGAGGAAAGGAATCGCTCAACAGTAATCTGGTGTTGATTGGCCTATGGCACCGCGCACTTAAAGAGGTAGGCTGCGCAACCGACTGGGTACAGTACCTCCGGTTCGATCGTACGCAAACCCAAGCGTTTCTTCAAAACCCGACACAGCGGGTAGATCTCATCGTGCCCCGTGGCGGGGAGCGGCTTATCGCCTTTGTAAAAGAAAACGCCAGCTGTCCGGTAATCGTAAGCGGACGAGGCAATAATTTCGTGTATGTAGATGGCGAAGCGGATCTGGAAATGGCACTGGACATCATTATCAATGCAAAAACCACAAAAATATCGGCTTGTAATGCCTTGGATAAGGTACTTATTGCCGCGGACCTTCCCAGAAAACAGGAGTTTTTAATGCAGCTGATACAAGAATTGAAAAAAAGAAAGGTGACCCTCTTTGCAGCGGACCAGCTTATCGATCTGGAAGGGACAACCCCATTGCCCGATGAAGCGATGTGGTATGAAGAGTTTTTGGATTATAAAATCGTAATCGGTCAAGTACCCGATGTGTATTCCGCAATCGACAAAATCAACACTTTTGGAGGTGGGCATTCCGCAGCGATCATTACCGCAGACGCTGAAAAGGCCGATACCTTTATGACCGCTGTCGATACCGCTGCTGTGTATCACAACGCATCTACCCGTTTTACGGATGGGGGACAGTTCGGACTCGGTGGGGAATTGGCCATCAGTACCGATAAACTACATCAAAGAGGTCCTATCGGACTGCAACATTTGGTCACTAATAAATGGTACGTCACCGGAAACGGACAAACCAGGAACTGATATTGTATAAAGGTGTAGCATGGTAAAAAAAAGAATATTGTTGAAAGTAGGGTCCAATACCCTGACCAAGGAAACCGACCATATCTCCCGCGGAAAAATCGAGGATATCGGTAGACAGATTGCCAAACTTAAAGATGATTATGAATTCATCATTGTGAGTTCAGGGGCCATCGCCGCTGCAAAACAGTTTGTAAAATTGGAACACAATGGAGAAGAAATTAATGTAAAACAGGCTTTAGCGGCAATAGGGCAACCCCATTTGATGCGAATTTTTCAAGAAAATTTTAGGGAGTTGGGACTGTTTACCTCTCAATGCCTACTATCCTATGCCGACTTTGAACAACCCGACTCCAAAGCCAACATTCGGAATACCATCAACGTTTTGGTGGCAAACAACTGTATTCCGATCATCAATGAAAACGATACCGTTTCTACTGCCGAAATACAGTTCGGGGACAATGACAAGCTCGCTGCACTGACCGCGGCATTATTGCAGGTAGACCTATTGATGATCGCGACCAATACCGATGGCATCTATACCAAAAAATCCCTTGCCGAAAAACATCCGGCAACTATCGATACGGTTACGGACATTAACGCATTACAACAGGAAATCAGTTCGGAAAAATCGTCTCATGGTACGGGAGGAATGCAATCCAAGATCGAAGCGGCCACCATTGCCCAAAATGCGGGGATAGCCACCTGGATCGTAAACGGTTTAAAGGAGAATTTTATCATCGACAGTTTGAACGGAAACGCAAAGCACACCAAAATAAGTACGACATGAATTATCTTTCCCTAGCAGCTATCGACCATTTGCCCACCTGGGTAAACGAGGCCAGAAAATTAAAATCGGACCCTTTGGCCCATAAGGCCCTTGGAACGGGAAAAACCTTATGCCTTTTATTTTTCAACAACAGTCTGCGCACACGATTGAGCACCCAAAAAGCTGCGATGAACCTGGGCATGGACACGATGGTCATGAATTTTGGGGGTGAAGGATGGGCCCTTGAATTCGAGGACGGTACCATAATGGACCAGGGAAAGGCCGAGCATATCAAGGAAGCGGCACAAGTAGTATCCCAGTTTTGCGATATTGTTGCCATTCGTGCATTCGCCGGTTTGGAAGACAAAGAAAAAGACCAAGCGGAAATTGTGTTGAACGGCTTTAAAAAATATGCTACGGTACCGGTAGTGAATATGGAAAGTTCGGTAGGGCATCCGCTTCAGGCCCTGGCCGATGCCATTACCATTGCCGAAAACCAAAAAACGGTCCGGCCCAAGGTGGTACTTTCTTGGGCACCGCATCCCAAGGCCCTCCCGCATGCCGTGGTGAACTCCTTTGTTGAAATGATGCGGCATCAGGAAGCCGATTTCGTCATTGCCCACCCCGAAGGATATGCCCTCGACCCTAACATAACCCAAGGCGTACAGAGTACCCATGACCAACAAGAAGCATTGAAAGGGGCCGATTTTGTATACGTAAAAAACTGGAGCAGTTTCACCGATTATGGTGCCGTGCTGAACCAAGACCCCGATTGGATGATCACCGAAGAAAAGTTGGGAAAAGCCTTTTTTATGCATTGCCTTCCGGTACGCAGAAACGTTGTGGTGGCCGATGCCGTTATGGATAGCGACCGATCGCTGACCATTTCCCAGGCCAACAACCGTACCTATGCCGCCCAGATCGTTTTAAAGAAAATTTTAGAAGAGGGCCGATCTTAAAAGCATTTGGCATTAAACCATAAGTATCCTATGAAACCATTAGTATCCGTAGTAAAAATCGGGGGGAACGTTATCGGCAATGATACCGAGTTAGCGACCTTCCTAAAACGGTTTGCCGCGATCAAAGGGCATAAAATACTGGTGCATGGCGGCGGCGCCCTAGCGACCGAGCTTGCGGCAAAATTGGGTATTCCTTCAAAAATGGTGCAGGGAAGGCGCATTACCGATGCCCAAAGCCTAGAGGTGATCACCATGGTGTATGCCGGGCTCACGAACAAAAAAATTGTAGCCAAACTGCAGGCAAACGGCTGCAATGCCATTGGATTGAGCGGTACGGATGCCAACCTGATACAGGCGCACAAACGACCGGTAACCGACATTGACTACGGCTTTGTAGGAGATATTGACGGCGTGGCCACCAAAACGGTATCCCAACTCTTGAAAGCGGATCTGAGTCCTGTTTTTTGTGCACTTACCCACGACGGTCACGGACAGTTGCTCAATACCAATGCAGATACCATTGCGGCGGAGCTCGCCATTCATATGAGTCGTTTTTACACCACCACGCTCTATTACTGTTTTGAAAAAAAGGGTGTACTAAAAGATATCGATGACGAAAATTCGGTCATCGAACAGTTGGATAACCGATCTTACACCCGATATAGGGCCGAAGGCGTGGTTGCCGACGGAATGATACCGAAATTGGACAACTGCTTTCATGCCCTGGAAAGGGGCGTAACAAAAGTATGTATCGGAGACACCGCAATGATTGCGGATACTCAAAACAAGTTTACGACCATTACCTTTTAATATGACCCAAACAGCACTTACAGAAAAGGCACTTTCCCTTCTAAAGACATTGATTTCCATACAATCGTTTTCTTCCGAAGAGGATAAAACGGCCGATGCCATAGGAAACTGGCTCAGGGATTTTGATATCCCCTTTGAACGGGTACACAACAACATCATTGCAAAAAACAAACATTGGCAAGACGACAGGCCCACACTCTTGCTAAATTCGCATCACGATACGGTAAAGCCGAACAAAGCCTATACAAAAGACCCTTTTCATCCGCATATCGAGGACGGGAAATTGTATGGCCTGGGCAGTAATGATGCCGGTGGGGCCTTGGTATCGTTATTGGCAACCTTCGTTCATTTTTATGCCGACGAAAACTTGGGCCATAACATTCTTATGGTGGCCTCCATGGAGGAAGAAAATGCGGGTCCGAACAGTTTAAGGGGACTGCTTCCAAAATTGCCCAGCATAGCTGTCGCCATTGTTGGGGAACCTACCCTAATGCAGTTGGCCATTGCCGAAAAAGGACTAGTGGTGTTCGATGGTACGGTAAAGGGAACCCCTTCGCATGCCGCGCACCCCAACACCGACAATTCCATTTACAATACTATCTCCGTTTTGGAATGGTTTAAAAATTACCGCTTCGAAAAAAGTTCCGAGGCCTTGGGGGACGTAAAAATGACCGTTACCCAAATCAATGCGGGTACCCAGCACAACGTGGTGCCCGCCCAAGTAAATTTGGTGATCGACGTACGGGTCAACGATGCGTACACGAACCAGGAAATGGCAAACTTGTTAAAAGCGGAGGCACCCTGTGAACTACAGGAGCGAGGATTAAAACTGAATTCCTCTAAAATTGATAAAGACCATCCTTTGGTGCGTTCGGGCTTGGCCTTGGGAAGAACTACTTACGGCTCCCCTACCCTTTCAGATCAGGCCGCGCTCAGCTGTCAATCGCTAAAATTGGGCCCTGGGGACAGTACCCGTTCGCACTCGGCGGATGAATATATTTACGTAGATGAAATAACGGAAGGAATCGATCTGTATATTCAGATTTTAAAAGGATTTCTCAAACAATAAAACACCAACGCGGATACCGGGTACTCCGGTACTTGATTTTTGAACATGAACTTGAACATATGACATGAGCCATAACAATTCTTGATACCAAGCGAAATGATTATTGGCGAATTACATGTGACCATTAAAAAACATTAAATATAAACACATGAAACTTTGGGACAAAGGCTTTAGCACCGATCAAAAAATAGACCATTTTACGGTAGGGAACGACCGTGAACTCGATTTGCTGTTGGCCAAATACGACGTCATCGCTTCCAAGGCACATGCAAAAATGTTAGGTTCCATAGGAATACTCCAAGGTGAGGAAACGGAAGACCTGTTGCGGGAATTGGACGCCATTGCCGATACCATTGCTAAGGGCACCTTTGTAATAGAGGATTCTTTTGAGGATATGCACTCTAAAATTGAATACCTCCTTACCGAGAAATTGGGCGATACCGGAAAAAAAATCCACACCGCCCGCTCCCGAAATGATCAGGTTTTAGTGGCCATGCACTTGTACCTTAAGGACGAGCTCACGGAGATCAAGGAACAGACAAAAGCGTTGTTCGAATTATTGTTGGATTTGGCGGAAACCCATAAAGCGGTTCTGCTGCCCGGGTATACCCACCTGCAAATTGCCATGCCCTCCTCTTTCGGACTTTGGTTTTCGGCCTATGCCGAAAGTCTGATCGACGACCTCTATTTCGTAGAGGCCGCTTATAAGGTTGCCGATCAAAACCCTTTGGGCAGTGCCGCGGGTTATGGTAGTTCGTTCCCTATAGACCGAACGCTGACCACTCGTGAGATGGGTTTTGAAACCATGAAATACAATGTGGTCGCCGCACAAATGGGTCGCGGAAAAGTGGAGAAGGCCACTGCATTCGGACTGGCCAACATCGCCGCAACACTCTCCAAAATGGCCATGGACATCTGTTTGTATATGAGTCAGAATTTTGACTTTATCTCCTTCCCCGACGAACTGACCACGGGTTCCAGCATCATGCCCCACAAGAAAAATCCGGATGTTTTTGAACTGGTTCGCGGCAAGTGCAACAAGCTGCAATCCATTCCGAACCAGCTGACCTTGGTCATCAATAATTTGCCCAGCGGCTACCATCGCGACCTACAACTGGTAAAGGAAATTATTGTTCCGGCCATTCAGGATATGAAGGCCTGTTTGGAGATACTGACCTTTAGCTTAAAGGAAATACGGGTAAACGATACGATATTGGACCATTCCAAATACGATTATCTTTTTAGCGTGGATACCTTGAACGAGTTGGTGCAAAATGGCATGCCTTTTCGGGATGCTTATAAAAAGATGGGGCAAGAGATCCAAGCGGGTACCTTTGTACCCAAACGAGACACTGTGCATACCCATGAAGGAAGTTTAGGAAACCTGTGTTTGGACGAAATCCGAAATAAAATGAAGGAGGGATAACGGAAAATATCAAATGACCTATTGGCAAAACCGCGTGCAGCAGCTTCATCTTCCTTTTTCGGTACGGCCCGAAGGAGAAAATAGGATTACGGTAAAAGAGTAGTCCGTTCTAAAAGAAACGATCAATTGATCATTCCCAGGTTAATGACCTCTTGATCGGTCAAATAGCGCCAGTGGCCCCTAGGCAGGTCCTTCTTGGTCAGACCGGCGTATACCACACGGTCCATTTTTACGATTTCGTATTCCAAGGTTTCAAAGATTCTTCTTACAATATTATTTCTACTGCTATAAATTTCAATGCCGACCTCGGTCTTCGGGGCTTTTTCTACAAAACTGATTTCCTGTACTTTTACCACCTTATCATCCACCGCTAATCCTTCCTGAATTTTCTTAAGATCCATACTGCGAAGTGGCTTGGTCAATTCGATATGATAAATTTTACGCAGTCCGTTCTTTGGACTGTTCAGGCGTTTGCTCAATTCTCCGTCATTGGTGAACAGTTGCAGCCCCATACTCGGTTTGTCCAATTTCCCAACGGGCTTCAATTCCGATTTAGAGGCTTGCGAAATGAGGGAAAGCGCGGTACGCTGTCCACGTTCGTTTCTACCGGTTACGGCAAAATCCTTTGGCTTGTTCAACAAAACATATTCGCGTTTGGCGGGGTTCAGCAAACGGCCGTCAAATTTCACCTCATCGGTACGCTTCACCTTGAATCCCATTTCTGTAACCGGTTTTCCGTTTACGGTTACACTGCCCGCAGCGATATAGATATCGGCCTCCCTACGCGAACATACCCCCGAATTGGCGATATAACGGTTTAAACGCATTACATCGGGATTGGATTCGGCGGCCGGTGGCTGCACTCGTTTTTTATCGGAAACCTTCCCTTTTACGAACGTTCTCTCCCGGGGCGCACCCTTTTTTCCCGACTGTTTTTTATTTTTGAACGAACCCGACTTGGCCATGTGTCTATTTTTTGGCAAAGGTAATGTTTTCGGTGGCGTAGACACTAGAATACCAACTGCTAATTAAAACGAGCCATTCCAAAGCCGAAAACAGAAGGGCATTTGTATTCCAATAGGTGTTTGGAATTCCGTTCTGTTATGGCACCTCCTAAGCTTATGAGAATCCAAGGTCATAGGAATTCTACCGACCTCGCCCACAGTATCGAACACCATCGAAACTCGTCATAAATGGTCGTCCCAAAATCATTGGCATGTTCGTTTTTAGTCCCTTGAACTACTGCAATTATTCCGATCCACCAACGTTATATAGCCACAAGCAATACCATACCGCATGAAAGCCACTATCATAAAAAGACATCCATTCTACTCGCTCTTTGTTACCATTTTAATAGTGGTATCGTTACTAGGGTGCTCCAAAGGGGATACTTCCGGTGAGACCGTAGCCGTTAACAATCCATTGGAAAACCCTGAAAACGGACCGGCCGCAGGAAACCCGGACGGGAACGCTACAATACCCTTGGAAGCAGGGCTAGAGGATGTAACCGATCCTGACACCATTATCGGAAATGGTACGCCGGAAAGCTGCGATTGCGATGCCGTAATCGATGCCGTGGCCAAAGGTGGTAAAATAACATTCGACTGTGGTGCCGATCCGCTTACCATAACCATGGACAGGACGGCAAAAGTGGTGAACGCGGCAAATGACGAAGTGGTTATCGACGGCGGCGGATTAATTACGTTGAGCGGTGGCGGTGCATCAAGAATCCTTTATATGAATACCTGCGATCAAGACCAGGGCTGGACCACGGCACATTGCCAAAATCAGGACCATCCTCGACTAACCGTGCAGAACATTACGTTTGCGGACGGGAACTCCATTGGTGAAACCGAATATGACGGAGGAGGGGCCATATGGGTACGGGGAGGCAGATTCAAGGCGGTAAACTGCCGTTTCTTTAACAATGTGTGCGCAGGCACGGGACCGGATGTTGGAGGCGGTGCAATTCGCGTTTTTAGCCAATACGAAAATCTACCCGTTTACATCGTTAACAGTACGTTCGGCGGCGGCGAGGGATACGGTAATTCCGGTTCCAACGGAGGGGCCATCAGTAGTATTGGTGTTTCGTGGACCATTGTCAACAGTCTTTTTTCGCACAACACCGCAATCGGCAATGGAGGAAACCCATCACAGTCCGGAACACCGGGCGGTGGCAGCGGTGGAGCGATCTACAACGACGGCAATACGATGACACTGACCGTTTTGGGAACTTCCATCGAGCGGAACGAGGTGAATACGCATGGATCATCCATTTTTTTCGTAAGCAACGATCATTCCGGTAACATCAGAATAGACAATTCGGTAATTCGGAACAATATCGGAGGCAGCTGGTATCCCGTTCATCCCAGCATTTCCATGCATGATGATACTCCAATCGAGGTTACCAACTCCACCATTGAGTAGAAAAAGGATATTTTTTAGTCCCGAAGTTCAATGGTAGACTGCCGTTCCCGATTTACGGATAAACGGGTAACATCGGGTCGCGAATAATGGCCCACCGGATCAAAGTTTTGCCGTTCCTCATAAACGCGGTTAAAATCCAAGGTTTCATAGATCAACCCTTCGGTATGGAGCACGGGTTCCACGATCCATTCCCCATCGGGTCCGGCGATACAACTACCGCCATTGGCCAATACCTCGGGAGCGTTTTCTTTAAGTTGCGCAAGGTGTGGCGTGTTTTCGGGGAAGGCCGCTTTTGTCATCAACGACGAAACGGACAGCACAAAACTGCGCGACTCCCTTGCTATAAAACGGGTAATATCCTTGGTATTATGATTACTGCCCGGCCATACGGCAACATGCAGATTTTCACCCTGGCCGTACAAGGCGGCGCGGGGCAACGGCATCCAGTTTTCCCAACAATTGAGGCCGCCTACGGTAAATTGCTTGAGCGGGTGTACTTGAAGTCCATTTCCGTCGCCCGGAGCCCATGTCAACCGTTCGTCGTAGGTAGGCTGTAGTTTGCGATGTACGGACTTTATTGAACCGGTCGGGTCGATATACACCAAGGAACAGTAAATGCTATGTCCGCCCCGATCTTTAGGACGTTCCATCATTCCCAAATAAATGGCGATTCCGTGCTTTTTGGCCAATGCACATAGCCCATTAAGCTCTCCGGCCTCGATCTGTATGGAATTGCGCACATAATGCGCATGCAGTTCCTTGTTTACCTTCAAATCCCATTTGGCGCCCTCGGTCCATGCCAACCAAAAGGGATATCCGGGCAGCAATGCCTCTCCAAAAACGATAAGCTCGGCACCTTCGGCCGCAGCGGCAATTACATGCTCCTCAATTTTATGTAGGGTTCCTTTTTTGTCGAACCAAACGGGTGTAATTTGAGCTAGGGCTACCTTTAAGTGATTTTCCATATACGCAATCGGTCTATAACGAGATCTAGGTCTATTAAAACAATACTGAACACTCCAAAAACAATAATGAGTTTTAAAATGTTATGCAACCAAACATACTCCTTTTTTGTATTGGAACGCCATAACAAAACCAAAAAAAGTAGGAGTACGCCCATGCATGCCTTAAAATAATAATCCATTCGACCGACATTAAAATTTTCGATCAACAACCATGAGGGAAGCAAGGTCAACAAAACGACAACGGTGATGACCACCTTAGAGATTACCGTACCGTAAATGATGGGTATGGTACGATACCCGTGGGCCAGGTCACCGGCAATATTTTCCAGGTCTTTGATAATTTCCCGTGCCAACATTAAACAAAAAAGAAAAAGGGCGTGAACGAAAATGTCGGTCTGAAAATTTTTGTAGTACACAAAAACCGCAAAAAAAGGAGCAATAGACAGGGTTACGGAAACGACATTACCGACAAACGGTACTTTTTTCAACTTATGCGAATACAGCCATATTCCAAAAATATACGCGGAGAAGAACAGCACCGCCCTGAAGGATACATAACTGGCGACAAAAACGGCCAGCAAATTGAGCAAAAAGTAGGTCGTCAATTTAAACCGCTGGCTAACCAAGCGATCTAACATACTCTTGCGGGGTTTGTTGATCAAGTCTTTTTCCGCATCGTAAAAATTATTGATGATATAGCCGCTTGCGATAACCAGGGAAGAGGCCAAAACGATGAAAAAGAGATTGAGGTCAAAAATAATTTTACCCAAAGGCAGGTCCGGCGATAAAATAAATATGGAGGCCAAATACTGTGCTACCAAGATTATGAGCACATTATACCCCCTAACGACCGAAAAAAGGCTCAATACTTTTAAAAGTAAGAGCCTATTCTTTCTGCTGAGCATGAATTTTTGATTAGAAGTTGTATACCACCTCTAAATTGTAGTCCTTCAACGCTTTTTTTGCTTTTTCGATATCTTGGGTGAATCCGAGAATATAGCCACCTCCACCGGAACCGCAAAGTTTTAAGTAATAATCGTTGGTGTCGATACCATTTTTCCAAAGGTCATGGAACTTGGCAGGTATCATCGGTTTAAAGTTGTCCAACACTACGTTTGATAATTGTTTGAGGTTTCCAAAAAGGGATTTGAAATTTCCTCCTACAAAATCGTCAACACAGGCATCGGTATGTTTTATAAATTGGTCCTTTAGCATGCTTCGGAAGCCTTCCTGCTTCATTTTTTCCATAAAAATCTGTACCATAGGGGCCGTTTCACCGGTTACCCCACTGTCCAAAAGAAATACGGCACCTTTACCATCAGTATTCTGCGAAGGAATACTGGTCGACTCTATATTGTCTTTGGAATTGATTAAAATGGGCAGGCTCAAATAGCTGTTCAACGGATCTAATCCGGAAGATTTTCCATGGAAAAAAGACTCCATTTTTCCGAAAACCCGTTTCAATTTCAACAGTTTCTCCCGGGTAAGGTTTTCCAATACGGTAATCTTATCATTGGCATACTTATCATAAATAGCGGCAACCAATGCCCCGCTACTCCCTACACCATATCCCTGCGGAATTGAACTGTCAAAATACATTCCCTGTTCCACATCGCGCTCCATGGCCTCCATATCAAAGTTCACCAAATCGGGAAACTCCTGCTGCATACCTTCAAGATATCGAACATAATCCCGAAGGGCACGATTAGATGTTTTAGCGTTATCGTCGGCGTTCGCATCCGACTTTAAGGCTCCCTTAAAAAAGTTATAGGGAATGGATAGCCCTTTGGAATCCTTGATAATGCCATATTCTCCAAAAAGAAGAATTTTTGAGTAAAATAATGGTCCTTTCATTGTTTGGTACTGCGACAAGGGCAAAACCCTTGGTTTTGTTTTACGAATTTACAAAATTGTTCAACAATTACCTGTTAAAGATAAACAAAATTGCGCTCATATACGACTCAGCTCGTTATACGGTCGTTTATTGGTTACTATAGGAACGCTCCCATTTTAAATTACGTATCCCGATTTTCTATATTGCCCACTTTTTTGGCACCCTGCCCTACCGCATCGCAAAGGTGATCTCCTTTTTCGCAATAGGTCAAAAGCGCATCCTTTATAAAATCGTAGACCGCTTTTTTGTCCTTTTCGGGATACAGCACATGAACGTTCGCGCCGGCATCCAAGGTAAAACCTACCGGGATATCAGTGCTTTTTCGAAACTCCCAAATCCGATTAATGATTTCCAAGGTATTGGGTTTCATTAAAATAAAGTAAGGGACACTTGTCATCATCATCGCATGGAGCGTTAACGCCTCGTTTTCGACGATATTGATAAACGCCGATAAATCACCCGTAGCCAAAACATCCTTGAGTCTACTAAGGTTAGCGTTCGCCTGTTCAAATCGTGACGATGCAAAGGCATGGCCCTCCATCAACTGATGTCCAACGCTGCTACTCACTTGCTTTTGACCTTTGTCCACCAACAAAATAGTATCCATATAGTTTTCAAAAACAGGATGGATCACATCCGTATGGGGAATCCCAAAAAGATCGGAACTTCCTTCAAATCTCGAATGTAAGCCCCACTGCACCAAAGGCCCATCAATGCTCCTGCACGCGCTTCCCGATCCTAAGCGGGACAAAAAAGATGCTTTACGCTTAAAATAACTGTCCTCCATTTCAGGACACAGTTCACGTTCCAAATCCACCAAACAGAGCGCCAAGGCGGACATGCTACTTGCCGATGAAGCGATGCCGCTACTATGCGGGAAGGAGTTTGAACTTTCTATTTTGAATCGGTATTGTTTTAAAAAAGGCAGGTACGGATAAATCCGCTCAAAAAACTGGGCGATTTTCGGGTGAAAGTCCGGCTTCTCTTCACCTTCGAACAGTAGATCAAAATCAAAAGATGCGGCCGGGGCATTTTTTCTTTTATAGGTAAGCGCCGTTGTTGTAGCTGCGGCATTTAAGGTGAAGCTTATCGACGGATTTGCCGGAATCTGATTTTCCATTTTACCCCAGTACTTTACTAAAGCAATATTACTAGGAGATTTCCAGATTACGGTCCCTTCCCGCTTTTCTTGGGAATATGCCGAGGGAATAAAGTCGGTAGCGATCATGAAAAATCATTTTTTGCAAAGATAGTTTTTAAGCTGTTCTTCGCTAGCGGTCCCTAAAATAAATCTTACCTTAGTTAAGGTAAAGGTAAATTGGCTATCTATGGAACCGAGTTGAAGGCAAATCAAGTCCTTGCCAGACAGCACGAATCGTTTAAAAGGCAAAAACTGAAAAACAAGCTACTTTATATCGTTATTTCCGTTATCATCTGCCTGGCGGTCGGGTTTTTGTCCGGTTTTGCCACGCAAAGTTCGGTCGGCACCTGGTACGTTACCTTGAACAAGCCCAGTTTTAACCCCCCGAACTACCTGTTTGCCCCGGTATGGACGGCACTTTACTGTATGATGGGCATTGCCGCGGGAATCGTTTGGGCAAAAGGGTTTTACCACAGGTGGGTAAAAACCGCATTGTACCATTTTGGATTCCAATTGCTTCTAAACGCAAGTTGGAGCATTATTTTCTTTGGTTTACGGGAACCTTTTTGGGCGTTCCTTATCATTATCGTTTTGATCGGAGCGCTATTACTGACCATACGATGGTTCAATGTAGTGAGCAAACTCGCAGCGTTGTTGCTTATTCCCTATCTGGCATGGGTTTGTTTCGCCGCCCTTCTCAATTATAAGATATGGGTATTGAATTGATCCTGGCGCCTATCGTTCCGCAAAAGAATATTGATTTTACCATGCACGGACCGTTACACTCCGGAAAGCTCCAGTATTTTTTGCATGGTTTTATGATTGCGTGCCGTGACCTCAACTTTTAATTTTCTTTCCAGAACGGCGGCATTCAGTTTGGCGTTCCCGTATCCCTTAGTACAGTAGAGGTACAAACAATCCGTTCCCAGCGCAAACTTTTCATTGGGATAGGCTGCTTTTTCGAGTACCGAAAAAGAAACGGTGGGCCATTGTTTCAGCAAGAGGTAATACATTTGGGATTCCGTAAAATTGGAGGCACCGACAAACGGATTTTCGGTCATCATACTGCGCAACTTCCCCTTGCTGCGCAAAAGCACCGGAACGTCAAAACCAAAGGTTTTCTTTATTCCCATTTCAAGGGTAGCGGACAATTGCCCTTCATTCGACAAGGGTCCGTTAAAAACAACATTTCCGCTCTGGATATAGGTAATTGCATCGGCATACCCCAATTTGGCAAAAAGCGTTCTCAGTTCCGCCATGGGAACGCGCTTATGCCCTCCAACGTTTATCCCCCTTAATAGTGCAATATAGGTTTCCATCTCAACGCTTTACAATTGCCTGGGCCGCCACGTAGGCACTTGTCCAAGCATTTTGAAAATTGAAGCCGCCGGTTATGGCGTCCACGTTCATGATCTCTCCCGCGAAATAAATGTTTTTCAACAGCTTGCTCTCCATGGTCTTAAAGTTGACTTCCTTTAAATCGACACCGCCGGCGGTAACGAACTCCTCTTTAAAAGTACTTTTGCCGTCTACCTGAAACGTACAGGCCGTTAGTTGCTCCGCTAAATTTTGCAATTGTACTTTGGACACATCCGCCCAGGTTGTCGTTCGTTCCAGTCCTGCGCTTTGCACCAAGTTGGTCCATAATCTTCTCGGTACGTTTACCGCTTTTGTACGCAGTACCGTTTTTTTTGCTTCCACTTCCTTTATCTTCATCAGATAGGGAAGCACCTGCGCCGGATTAAAATCGGGAAGCCAGTTTACGCGTATTTTAAACCGATACCCGTACTCGTTCAAAACCTTTGCGCCCCATGCCGACAGTCGTAAGATCGCGGGACCACTAAGCCCCCAATGGGTAATCAACACGGGGCCTTCTTCCTCCAGTAGCGTTTCCGTTGCCTTTTGGCTACGCAAGGTAATGGTAATGTTGGGGTTGAATACCCGTTTCACCATGATGGACACTCGGGCCGGCGTACTCAAACCCGGAATTCCATTAATGCGTTCGTCCTTTATATTAAAGGTAAACAAGGAAGGGGTGGGCGCTACGATCGTATGTCCCAAGTTTTTCAATACCGTCCAAATCTTTGGATTGCTCCCTGTGGCCATCACAATTTTTTTGGTAGTATAGGCATGTTTGATGGTCGTAATCTCCCAAATCGGATTTCCATTATCCCCGAGCTGGACGATATCGGTTACCGAACTGTGTTTTAAAACCTGTACCCCCAAACGGTCGGCTTCGCCCGTAAAGCAATCGATAATGCTCTGGGAGCTGTCGGAAACCGGAAACATTCTTCCATCCTCCTCAATTTTTAAGGGAACCCCACGTTCTTCAAAAAAGGCCATAGTATCGCCCGTGCAGTAGGTGTGAAAAGGCCCGAGCAGCTCTTTTTCCCCTCTCGGATAGTTTTTGACCAATGTTCCGGGGTCGAACTCGGCATGGGTAACGTTACAACGTCCTCCACCGGAAACTTTTACTTTTGCGAGTACGTTCTTTCCCCGCTCCAAGATCGCGACCTTTAAACCGTTATTTCCCGATGCAATATGAATGGCCGCATAAAAGCCCGCCGCCCCGCCGCCAACAACGATTACATCGTACTTTGTACTCATTTGGAACAGTCCATTATCGAACCCTTTCGGGATAGTTAGTGATGATGCCGTCTACGCCCCATCGTTTGGCGCCATTGATGTGGTTGTCGGTATTAACGGTCCAGGTATAGATCTTAAACCCAGCATCCCTGATGGTATTGCAGATTTCTAGATCCAGTGTGGTAAAATCAGGATTTATGGCCACTGCACCCAGGGTCTTCGCGACGGCAATGGCATCCAGCGGATTTTCTTCGGTCAACACGGCGATGGCAATTTCGGAATCGATTGTTCTCATATCCCGTAGTTCGTCCCAGTTAAAACTAGAGATAATGATATTTTGGGCATCCCATCCGTGGTCTTTTTCAAACACTTTTACGATACGGTGTACTTCTTTTGCGGTGCCCGCACCTTTTAGCTCTATATTGAGCAGTACCTTGTTGTCGATAAGCTGCATCACCGCTTCCAGAAGCGGAATGGAATGCCCACCTTCCAAGGTCAATTTTTGAAGGTTCTTTAGGGTATATTCCTCAATTTCTCCGGTACCATCGGTCAGGTCGTCGACCGTGTCATCGTGAAAAACAACGGTTTCCCCGGTGGCAATGCGAAACACATCGATTTCGATGCCGTCCACACCCAGATCCAATGCTTTTTGCACGGAGGCCAGGGTATTTTCCGTTTCGTGCCCCATAGCACCACGATGTCCGATAACCAATGGTCGATGTACGTCCATACAACTGTTTAATGTGAATACGGCGGCAATGACCCAATGTGCATACCTGCCCATAAGTTACTTATTTAATGGTAAAAATAAAGGATTCCAGGGGAGCGATCTGTACGGTGATCTTTCCGACCCCGTCAGCAACGACAAGTTCGTTTTTTCCGTGATACAGCGCATCTTCAACTTCATAGGTACCCTCCGCCATATCCCATTTTTTAAGAAGGTCGCCCGGCACTTTAAATTCGAGGTCATATGACTTCTCGGCGTCAAAATTGGACAGCACGATTAACTTTTCTTCCGAAGACCATCGGGCATAGGAAAGCAACCGGTGATCATAACCGGCCGTATGGTCCTTGTTAAAAAAATGAAGTTCTTGATAGGCTCCCATCAATGCACTGCTCTGAAGGGTAACGTTCAAGAGACGCTTGTAAAAATCCCGTAGCGCTTTTTCGTTTTCGTGTAGCTGTCCGCCATCGAACGCTTTGTTATTCACCCATCGCTGATGGTGCGGAACCCCGATGTAATCGAAAATAGAAGTTCTTGTGGGTTTTCCGAACCCGGCATCTTCCGCTGCGGGCTCCCCTACTTCCTGACCAAAATAGATCATGATCGGGGCGGTGGTCATGGTAGCGGAAACCACCATGGCCGGTTTTCCCCTTTGTGCGTCCCCGGCAAAATCGGGACTGGCGATTCGTTGCTCGTCATGGTTTTCCAAAAAATGCAAAAGGTGGTGTTCGATGTCCTCCGTATTTCTCTTGACCACGGGAATATGGTCCGTCCACCCATGGCCCTGCATGATATGTTTTAGGGAATCGTACATTTCCACCTTATCGTACAGATAATCCATTTTCCCCTTTTTAATATAATTTCGATACTCTGCGGGGTTATATACTTCGGCCAATAAAAAAGCTTCGGGGTTTATATTTTTGATATGGGAGTTCATGTAGGACCAAAATTCCACGGGAACCATTTCGGCCATATCGAACCGAAACCCATCCACTCCCTTGTCCAACCAGTACAATGCGATATCCTTGAACTTCACCCAGGATCCCGGCACCTTTTTATCCGACCAAAATTGGTAGTGTGCCGCTACATTTTCGGTGTCGTATCCATCGGGAAGCACGTCAAAATCATAGCTGCCATCGGGCCGTACCCCATAATTTATTTTTACCGTCTCGTACCAATCGTTACTATCGGGCCGTGCCAACCGGGAACCGTTTCCGGTCCATTTGGCAGGAATTTCATTGAATCGATCATCTGCCAAGGGGTGCGGTTTCCCTCCAAGTGGGCGATAGCCGTTACGCCATTCCGGCACTTGAAAAACGGTATCGGGAATGTAATAAAAATCATTGTCCCTAGCGTATGCTACTCCGGTATCATCCTTGGCACCGAAAGGTTCCAGACCTTCGGGAGTGGAAGTACCTTCGTAATTTCGGGCGACATGGTTGGGTACGATATCGATCAACAACTTTAATCCCGCCTTGTGCGTTCTTTGGATCAGGGCTTCAAACTCGGCAAGTCGTTCTGCAGGGTTCTCGGCCAAATCGGGATTTACGTTGTAGTAATCCTTAACGGCATACGGGGAGCCTGCCCGACCTTTTACGATATCGGGGTCGTCATTGGAAATTCCGTATTCCGTATAATCGGTAATGACATCGTGGTGCGGCACACCGGTATACCAAATATGGGTGACGCCCATTGCCTTTATTTCCTGTAAGGCCTTCTCGGTAAAGTCGGAAAACTTACCGACCCCGTTTTCTTCCAAGGTTCCCCATGGGATGTTGGCGGTATTGGTATTTCCGAACAAACGGGTAAACACTTGGTAAACGACCTGCTTTTTTTTGCCGGGAACTTCCTTTTGCATCTTGTCTTTTTCGGTTTTACAGCCCAAGGCCAGTATACAGCCCAACAGCACCATGTATCCTAGTTGCCGTCCCATATTACAGGGTGGATACTTCTTCCGGGTTCAAATGTAAAGGTTTCCCGTGCAATAGTATGGTCAACGGCCGGGTTCCTTCCAAGGTAAAGCTGGCCTCTTGGTTTTCGACCATTACTTTTACGATTTGATCGCGAAAATTTACCTTGAACGAATAGGACTCCCATTGCTCCGGAATTTTAGGGGCAAAGGACAGCATATCGTCAACAATCCGCATGCCGCCAAACCCTTCTACGATACTCATCCAGGTACCGGCCATTGAAGTAATATGCAAGCCTTCTTCCACCTCCTTGTTGTAATCGTCAAGATCTAAACGCGACGTTCGGAGGTAAAATTCATACGCCTGGTCCATTCGATCTAACTTCGCCGCTTGAATACTGTGCACGCAAGGCGACAGCGAGGACTCGTGTACGGTAAAGGGTTCATAAAAATCGAAGTGTTTTTCCAGATCTTCAACGGTAAAATGGTCTTCGAAGAAATAAAAGCCCTGTAGCACATCGGCCTGTTTGATGTAGGGCGATCGCAGAATTCGGTCCCAACTCCATTTCTGGTTGATGGGCCGTTGTGTTTTATCCAGATCGGCAACGGTAATCAGTTCTTTATCCAAAAACCCGTCCTGCTGTAAAAATACATCGTGCTCCTTCGATCTTGGGAAGTACATGTTGTCCGCAACCTCTTTCATTAAAGCGGTCTCCGAATCGGTGATGCCGGTTTTTGTAACGATACGCGCATGGTCTTGGGCGTATTCTTCCTTTACTTTTTGCAATTGTTCCAAAGCGTAGGAAATACACCATTTTGCCGTATAATTGGTATACCAATTATTGTTCACATTGTTTTCATACTCGTTCGGACCGGTTACGCCAAGAATTACATATTGGTCCTTATCCTTGGAAAAGGTAGCCCTTTGCTGCCAAAAACGGGCGATACCGATAAGCACTTCCAGTCCCATTTCCGAAATATAGGAATAGTCGCCCGTAAAGCGGTAATAGTTGTAAATGGCAAATGCTATGGCGCCGTTCCGATGTATTTCCTCAAAGGTGATTTCCCATTCGTTATGGCACTCCTCCCCGTTCATGGTTACCATAGGATATAGGGCCGCACCATTGGAAAAGCCGAGCTTTTCGGCATTTTCAATGGCCTTTTGCAAATGGTTGTACCGATATTGCAACAGGTTACGGGCCACTTTTTGGTCCTTGGTGGCCATGTAGAACGGTATGCAATAGGCTTCGGTATCCCAGTAGGTACTTCCCCCATACTTTTCCCCGGTAAACCCTTTTGGGCCAATGTTCAAACGGCTGTCGGTACCGAGATAGGTTTGATTGAGTTGAAAAATATTGAACCGGATACCTTGTTGCGCCTTAACATCCCCCGATATGGTAATATCGCTCATTTCCCATATGGTCGCCCACGCGTTGCGCTGTAGTTCTAAAAGGGACTCAAAACCCAATTCGGTCGCCTTTTGAAGGGCTTCTTGTGCCGCTTCGATCAAATCGCCCGTTCCATGGTTTCGAGAAACGGTGTACCCTCCAAATTTATGCAACGCCACGGTACCGCCCTGTGATACCTTTTGGGTATAGCGATGGGAAACATAGGTGTCCTTAGTGGTTTTCTCGGAAGGAGTGTCCGTATGGCGCCCGTTGTAATACACCTTGGACTCCATAAAGGTACAGGTGTCAAAGTTCGTTTTCATGGTATGCGCGGCGATAAAGGCCTGCGCTCCAATAGAAGTTACCTTGGTGGTGTTCCAAAACTGATCGTCCCAATTGGTATCATGATTTTTGATACCACTATCCAAATACGGTTCAAAGACCACCTCAACATCGTCATTCAAAGGGGTTACCTCAAAGGCGATCGCCCCTATTTCATCGATTTCCAAACTTAAAAAACGGGTTACCGCTACTTGCACCGCAATGCCGTTCGGCAATGTGGCCCGAAAAGTACGGGAATACCATCCCTCTTTCATATTGAGCTCCCTTCGGAAATCCGAAATCTCCGTACAGCTGTTCAGATCCAAAGCGGTTCCGTTCACTACCACATCTATTCCGATCCAGTTGGGGGCATTCAGTACTTTTGCGAAGTATTCGGGGTAGCCGTTCTTCCACCAACCCACACGGGTTTTATCAGGGTAATAGACACCTGCAATGTAACTTCCTTGGAAGGTATCACCGGAATACCGTTCCTCAAAATTGGCACGTTGCCCCATGGCACCGTTACCGATACTGAACAAACTTTCCGACGATTTTACCTGTTCCTTATCGAACCCCTCTTCTATGATACTCCAAGCATCCGCTTTTATATAGTCTTGATTCATACGCTTAAAAATAAGTGGGCACCTACGGCAAACCGTTTTGCCCATGACATGCCGTCAATTGGATTATATGCTGTTATTTGTTTGCCAACGCATCTAAAAACGTTAGGTCTATTTCCGTAAAATCGGTGAAGTTATGATCGGCTTCGTGCAATACGTCGGATTCCCCGATACCGATACTTACCATTTCCGCCGCATTGGCGGCAGCGATACCGGCCACGGCATCTTCAAAAACCACACAACGATCGGGAGCTACATTCAGCTGTTGTGCCGCAATCAGGAACACCTCTGGATCCGGTTTGGCCTTACTAACCGAATTGCCGTCCACTATGGTATCAAAATACGATAAAAGCTTCACTTTTTCCAGTATCGGCCTGGCATTTTTACTCGCCGACCCCAATGCTATGGGCGTTTTGTTACTTTTCAGATGTTCCAATACTTTAGCGACATCGGGTAAAATTTCCGACGCGTCCATCTTTTCGATATGCGCCAGATAATCTTCATTTTTTTCGACCATCCATGCATCGAACTGTTCTTGGGAAACGCTACGGCCGCCCATTTCCAATAAAATTTCAAGGCAACGTTTTCGGCTTACCCCTTTGAACTGTTCATTATCTTCTTTCGTAAATTCGATACCGAGTTCATCGGCCAATTTTTTCCAGGCCAAATAATGGTATTTGGCGGTATCTACGATAACGCCATCCAAGTCGAATATAAATCCGGTGGTGTTCATGTACTATTGTTCTAGATTATTACTGTAGGTCGACACTGTTTGAAAGGAAGACCCCATTTTAGTTTTCGAGAAGTTTTCTACCTGATGGTGCACATGCAATCCAAAGGGATACATTTTTTGTTAGCGCCAATCTGAAAAAAACAGTACTAGTGAGAAGTAGTTAAAGTCGTTGATGGGTCAAATATAAAAAAAAATCGATCTGCTCCCTTCTTTGGAACATTCAAATTAGCAGTTTGTTCCGTGTTTAACATTTTTGGACGGTTTGGAGCACTTTTTGATTTCCAAGACATGAAGTCATTTGGTGGAATCCCTTTCTATCAATTCGGTTTTGATCACCTTTAGTTCAAACTGCTCTTCCTCCTCCTCCACTTCCAAGCGATGTATCAACATATTCGCCGCGTTCTTGCCCATTTCCAGGCCGTGTTGACTAATAGTGGTAAGGGTGGGACGTGAGTTTTGGGAAAGCACCCCATCGGAAAAACTGATGACCGAAACGTCCTCCGGAATCCGTATCCCCTTTTGCCGGGCCACGTTCAGGGCCGTAATCGCGAATATTTCGTTCACGGCGAAAATACCGTCAATATCGGGGATTTCGTCAAAAATTTGATTCAACTCCGACTCCAGCGTTTTTCGCAATAGCTCTGCATCGGTCTGGTCCTTGATCTTTACGATAAGCTCGGGGCTAGCCATCATATCGTTTTCTTTCAGTGCATCCAAATATCCCTGGGTACGCAACCTACCAATGTTAATATAATCCTGCGTGGTCAACAACAATATTTTTTTACTGCCCGTATCGATAAGTTTTTGTACCGCTTTTTTGGAACTGTCCCGATCATCGACCACCACTTTATCGCAGGCGATCTCGTGCATTACCCGATCGAACATAACTATAGGAATTCCCTGGCTGATGATCTCTTTTAAATGATGGTAGTCCTGTTTCAATAGCGTCTCCTTGGACAGCGACATGATAAAACCATCGATACTGCCGTTCACCAGCATGTCCATGTTGATCACCTCCTTGTCGAACGATTCGTTGGACACCCCTATAATTACGTTATACCCTTTGGCGCTGGCAACGGCTTCAATACCGGCAATGACCTTGGCAAAAAAATAGTGGACGATTTCCGGAATGATCAGCCCGATCGTCTTTGTTTGTTTGTTCTTTAAACTCAGTGCTATATTATTGGGACGGTAATTATAAAACTTGGCGAAAGCCTGTATTTTCTCCCGGGTATCCTTGCTTATGGCCTTGTCGTCATGCAGCGCTTTGGACACCGTTGAAATCGATACATCGAGCTCTTTTGCAATCCGTTTAAGGGTCATTTTAGGTTTCATAACAAAATATCTTCGTTCGTTTTAGGTCCGGAGGGAACCTTCCCCACTTGCTTTTTCGGCCTACAAGTATTGTCAGTATTGCGAATTTCGGCGCTCAAAAACTACAAAGCTATCAAAAATTATAGCGAAAAATAGAAAAATGGCAATGACCAGTGCTTTTTTAAAAAGATTAAACAAAACCAAAAGTTATTCACATGAAAACGTTGTAATAACTGTATCTCAATGACTTAGCCGTAATTTAACATAATATTTACATACATTCGGCGCCGAGAAGTAGTGACAGTGACAATATCAAATTACAAACAACCATTAATTTTTTAAAATTATGAAATCACCTAAAAAGTACCTTTTTCTAGTACTTTTAACGCTTCCTATCGCGGTTTTTTCGCAGCTAAAAGTAAGCGGTACCGTAACGGACAACCTTGGGGAACCACTGCCCGGGGTAAATGTTGTGGTAAAGGGAACGGCGACGGGAACGACCAGTGACTTCGACGGACTTTACGAGATTACCACCAATGAGGGGGACATACTTCAATTCTCCTATTTAGGATTTAAGACCAAAGAAGTAACGGTGAGTAGTGCAACACAATTGGACGTGGTGCTCGAAGAAGATTCACAGTTGTTGGAGGAGGTGGTAGTTATCGGTTATGGAACCACTACCGTGAAGGATGCTACGGGTTCATTGACCGCCGTTAGCGTAGAAGATTTTAACAAGGGGGCTATCGTATCCACTGACCAATTATTGACCGGTAAGGCCGCCGGCGTTCGCATTACCAGTGCAGGAGGAGCGCCGGATTCGGCACCGAACATCAGAATTCGGGGCGGTTCATCGCTCACGGCCCAAAACAATCCCCTCATTGTAATCGATGGCGTGCCGATAGATAACACCAACCCGGCTGGGGTCAACAATCCATTTTCGCTGATCAATCCGAACGATGTGGAAAGCTTTTCCATTTTAAAAGATGCTTCGGCAACGGCAATCTATGGCTCTCGGGCTTCAAATGGAGTTATTATAATTACGACTAAAAAGGGTACCTCGGGCGCTCCAAAATTTAATTTTTCAACTAATACTTCAATAAGTAATGTCGGTCAAAAGATAGATTTAATGGATGGACCTACCTTTGTTCGTTTTATTAACGAATTCCATCCAAACGAAACTGATTTACTTGGTATCGAAAATCCCAATGGCGGTAATCGTTTGCTATCCGACACCGATTGGCAAGATGCCATTTACAGGACAGCCGTTTCCTACGATGTGAATTTTAGTGCTAGGGCCAATCTATTCGACAAGGTCCCCGCACGACTTTCGCTCGGTTACAATGAAACTGAAGGTTTGGTGAAAACAAATGATTATGAGCGTTTTACCGGCTCCATCAAATTGACGCCCATGCTCTTTGACGACCATCTGAAAATCGATGTTAATGCGAAGGGCATCCGTTCTGAAAAAAATGCAATAGATGAAGGAGGTGCCTTGGGCGGCGCCGTAAGCATGGACCCTACCAAGCCTATTTTTGACAATTCGTCCGACAATAGGTTTGGCGGTTTTTATCAGCTTACCAATCCGAACGGTTCCTTGGATGGACAGTCCAACCCGCTAGCATTGCTATTGCAACGCAAGCGTCCTGAAAAAGTGGAGAAAATTCTTGGTAATATAGAGTTTGATTACAAAATGCACTTTCTTCCGGAATTAAGGGCGGTACTCAATCTTGGCCTAGAAGCCTCCTCCGCAGACATTGAAGAAGTCTTTTCCGATAATTCACTCGCCACCTACAGGCTTTCTAGCGAGACCGATGAATTCATCTTTAATCCGGGTGTCAACTACAGGGAAAATCAAAGTATCCTGAACCAAACATTGGATGCTTACCTAGTATACGCGAAAAGCTTTGATAAAGGTATCGTATCCCGCTTTGATGTTCAAGGCGGTTACGCATATCAAAATTTCAGGAACGAGGGCGACAAGGAAGAGTATACTTACGAATCGGTTGAAGATGGGCCAACAGGCAATAGGAAGCTAGTTTTCGACCCGTTGAATCCGAACAATTATTATTTTTCTGAACTGAACTTGCAATCATTTTTTGGTCGGACGAACATCAATTTTGCCGAAAAGTATCAGCTGACCCTATCTTTTAGGGCAGACGGATCTTCCCTATTCAATCCGGACGACCGTTGGGGTTATTTTCCAGCGGCGGCAGTTGCCTGGCAGATTCAGGACGAGCCTTTTTTGAAAGATGTGTCATTCGTAAATAAGTTAAAATTACGCCTGGGTTGGGGACAGACCGGACAGCAAGACATAACAGGGGCCGTCGGGTTTTATCCGTCCACTCCGCTCTATGAACCGGGCTCGGTAACCAGCCAATACCTTCCGGGCACAAATCTATACTCGGCCAAAGCGTTCAACGAAAACTTGACTTGGGAAAAAACCGTCACGTACAATGCAGGTCTTGATTTTGGCTTTTTTGAAAAGCATTTTATCAACGGTTCTTTTGATGTATTTTATCGAGAAACTTCAGATCTGTTGGCACAAGTGCCCGTAGCACCGGGACAAGCACTTACCGACTCCTTTGTAGACAATGTCGGTGAAACGGAGAGCAAAGGCTTTGAACTAAGTTTGAACGCGGGCCTTGTTCAAACGGAGCATAGCAACTTTGAAATCTATACCAACTTGGCCTACAGCGAAGCAGAAGTAACCAGTTTGGAAGATGTAACACGAATAACAGCAACCGAATCGACCCTACCCAACGGGACAGGAAGATTTTTGGCGCGCCACACAGTAGGGTTCCAGCCCTACTCCGCATGGGTGTTCAGACAATTATACGACGATTTAGGAAATCCCGTACATGGTGCTTTTGCAGATTTTGATGGAGATGGTGAAATTACAAGCGATGATCGCTACTTTAGAGCACTCCGACCCAATTGGACTTTTGGGTTTGGATTCAATTTCAATTACAAAAACCTTGATTTTAGTTCCAGTTTTAGAGGCCAACTAGGCGGAGAGGTATACAATGCAAGAAAACTGACTTCCGGTTGGATCGATAGGCCTTTACCGGTAAATGCCAACAATTTAAGCAATGTATTGGATTTTTATAACGGTTCTGCGGACTTCAATTTGGTAGATGTAATAGGAGATATTCCTTTCTCGGATTATTTTCTAGAAGATGCCTCCTTTATCAGGTGTGAAAACATTGTTCTCGGTTATAAGATTCAAGATGTCTTTAAAAACGCATCTTTAAGGTTGTACGGCGTTATCAATAATCCCTTCCTTATTACAAAGTATGATGGCCAAGACCCGGAAAACTTTAACGCGATCGACAACAATTTTTATCCAAGGCCAAGATCTTTGACCTTTGGCTTAAACCTTGATTTTTAAATTAGTTAATATACTTGTTATGAGAATAAAAGTGTTTTTTTTAATGTTGTCTTTACTAGCGATATCTAGTTGTACGGATGACCTTGATACCAAGCCCGAAGTAGAACAAACCTTGGACGACCTCTTGGCGGATGACCCGGATGCCGTAGCTGGGTTACTGTCCAGATTATACGCTACATTTGCCCTTTCCGGTCCGGATGGGCCCAGCAGTTCGGATATCAGTGATAATGCAGGGGAATCGCCATTTCTTAGAGGTATTGTAAATCTTCAGGATTTTACCGCGGACGGTATGAAAAACCGTTGGGGAGATGACGGTTTAGATCAATTGACCACCACTTCGAACTGGGACGAGAACAATAAATTTTTCAGGTATTTGTATAACCGTATCTATTATACGATACCGCAAGCGAACAACCTTTTGGTAATCTTGGAATCAGAAACAGTAGAAGACCAAGAACAAGTGCGGTCGGAGGTGCGATTTTTGCGTGCCTTGGCATACTATTATCTCATCGACTGTTTTAGTAAGGGCGTGTTGGCGACCGATCAGAACTACGGTACCTCTGCCCCACTTCCAGAAGCATCAAGGGCAGAACTTTTTAGTTTTGTAGAACAAGAACTCCTAGATATTGAACCGCTTACCGCGGCAAGTAACGACTACGGAAGGGCGAACAAGGCAACGGTACAAATGCTTTTGGCAAAACTCTATATGAATGCCGGAGTATATACCGGTGAAAGTCGGTATACCGAAGCACTTGTTTACATAAACAAGATTATCCAAGAAGGCAACTATTCACTAGCGCCCGACTTTCTTATTAACTTTTCCGGTGATAACGATAGCTCGCCCGAGATTATTTTTCCTCTTCTTGCAGATGCCGAAAGCAGTCAGAGTTTTGGAAACACCACCTACATCGTCAACGGAAATCTCAGTACCGAAACCTTAACGACCACAGATTTTGGAGCAACCCAAGGATGGACCGGTCATCGCGCCACCAAAGCTTGGTACGGCCTTTTTGGAGATTTGGCCACTACAACCGATGACCGGGCATTGCTCTTTTGGACGGAAGGCCATAATTTTGAAATGAACGACTACCGGGAATGGACCGACGGGTATCCGTCCATTAAGTTTAGAAATTCGGGCTTTTCCACCGACCTACCTTCTACGGACTTTTCAGGTACCGATTTTCCATTGTTTCGGCTGGCCGATGCCTATTTAATGTACGCAGAATGTGTCCTTCGAAATGCCGAGGGAGGCGATTTAAATCAAGCATTGGGCTATGTGAACCAAATACGGGAACGTTCAAATGCAACACCGATCAATGAAGCGGAACTCGATCTAGATTTTATCCTAGATGAGAGAGCGCGAGAGTTAAATTTGGAAGGTCACAGAAGGTCAGATCTGATTCGATTTGGAAAGTTTACAGGTGGCAGTTATTTATGGCCATGGAAGGGAAATACCGTTCAAGGCACTGCCATACCGGACACTTATGAGTTGTTCCCCATACCCTTATCCGCGCTAGAAGCGAACACCAACCTAACTCAAAATCCAGGATATTAAAACTAACTTTTAAGATTATGAAAACGATTTATAAATTCATTACCGTTCTTTTATTAGGCACCATTGTCTCTTGTGAAAATGAAGACGTGGTCCCTGAATTCACCCTTCAGCAACCCGCCAATACCGTAGCGCTTACCTCAACGGTCTCGGAAGAATACCTTCTTTCCGCGGAAACCGCCGAAAATTTGGCCGAACGGTTGGTCTGGAATGCCGTCGCCTTTAACGTACCTACCGAAGTGAGCTATAAGGTGGAGTGGTCCATTACGGGGAACTTTGATGAAGGCAGGGAAGAATTTGCCTCCGGTAGGCTTACGGAAACCAACTATCCAATTTATGTTGGCCCCCTTATGGAAATTGCCAAGAACGAACTTGGACTGGACGACGACCCCGGTAACGATATCGGAAACACCGGGAAGATACATTTCAGGGTGAAAGCGTTCGCTGGTACCGGAGAAGGGCAAACCACAACAAGTTCCATTTCCGAAACCGTTACGCTGAACATTACCTTGATCGAAACCGCCGAAGAAGGTACTCCGGTACCAAACTGTCCTTCCATTTGGGTAGTAGGAGCGGGTGCCGTAGATGCAGGTTGGAACTGGGACAGCCCGATCGAATTTACTTGTGTTGACCAAGTATATAGTGCAAACATTAACCTTACCAACGATACGTTCCGTTTCTTTTTGACGGAAGGCGATTGGGCCTCAGGACAAAACTATCCTTTCTACGCAGGCGAAGGCTATACCATCAACGAAAATTTCGAAGACGGTTTGGACGGTGATAACAACTTCCGATTTATCGGTACTCCGGGGACCTACTTGCTAACAGTGGATACCGTTAACAAAACAATTGTTTTGGGCGAAGGTTCCGGTGAAGGCACCGGAGGTGAAGAAGAACAACCGGAAGAGGAGGAAGAGCCGGAGGCGATGGTGCCAGAAATGCTATACGTCGTCGGAAGCTTCCTAAATGCCAGTGGATACGGCGATGATTGGACCCCCGCCAATGCTGTACCCTTGGCACCTTCCTCTGAAGGAGCATCCGATTTTGAAGGTTTTGTAAACATCGATGCCGAAAATGCCCAGTACAAGTTCTTGCCAACGAACGAAAACTTTGATGGGGATTATGGTGATACCGGAGAAACTGACGGGTCTTACAGCGGAACCATAGAACAAGAGGGAGAAGTAAACTGTAGCACCCCGGATGGTACCGCTGGCTACTATCTTGTTAAAGCCGATCTGGAAGCGCTCACCTATTCTTTGGAGAAAACCTCTTGGGCGGTAACCGGAAACGCAACTCCTTTAAGTTGGCCTGCAGGTCCTGACGGCACACCAGGTCAAGACCATGATATGACATACGATGCTACATCACAAACCTGGTCGATCACCATTGACCTCGTAGCACAAGAAGCTCCCGACAACGGTTTGAAATTCAGAGCTAACGATGCTTGGTCACTTAATCTGGGTGATAACGACGAAAATGGATCATTACAGTTCAACGGAAGAAACATCACCATTCCCGAAGATGGCAACTATACCGTAACCCTCGACCTAAGCAATCCAAGAGCTTATTCCTATACCTTGGTGAAAAACTAAGATTGAGTTAAACAAAGGGCCGCTGTGCGGCCCTTTTTAAAGTTGAAACGATCGCGCGCGCCTAAGCGGAGCCGATGTTACACTATAAATGGCCTCCTAATGGTTTCGGGAACGTTTTGGAGCCAAATCCGGAAAAGTGGAACGTTTCCCTTTTCCACATTGAAAAAGTTCAAACACCCCGTTAGCACACTATCTATGAAAAAAGCAATACTTCTCTGTCTACTATCCTTCATGGGGTTTTCATATGCCCAACAACAGGAAGGGACCTTTACCATAGTCCCTACCGCTTTTGATGAAGATCAAGAAATAACGATTACCGTTGCGGGTATCGATACCGACCTGTGGGAAGTATCCGATGTGTACCTATGGGCATGGTATTACGACAGTCCTACCGCCACCAACGCCATCAATTCCCCTACTAATGGCGAATGGGGAGATTCCGACGAGCAACAAAAAATGACCGATAACGGAGATGGCACCTTTAGCATCACCATTACCCCGACAACCTTTTACAATGCTACGGGTATCGACCGTATAGGAATGCTGGTAAAGGCAAAAGACGGCAATGGCGATAAAAAGACCCAGGACAATGTTGTTTCGGTCGGCGCGTTCCAGGTCAATCTGACAAGTCCTACCGAAAACCCGGTCGTATTGGACGCGGGAGAAAGTGTGCTTATTACCGCCACTGCCTCGCTCGCTTCCGATTTTGTTCTAAACGCCAATGGGCTCCAGATCAACAGCAGCACGGCCGCTGCTACCGAGTATAGCTATACTGCTACCAACATCACGGAAAACACGGTTTTTGAGCTGGAAACGACAAATAATGGCCAAACGGTAAACAACAGTTTTCAGGTCGTTATTCGACCACAGGTACAAGAGGCGCCCGTACCTTCCGGTCTGTTGGACGGGCTCAACCTCGACCCCAACGATCCTACCACGGCCACCTTGGTGTTGTATGCCCCGGGCAAGGATTTTGTGCATGTCATCGGCGACTTTAACGATTGGCAGATCGACGATAGTTATTTGATGCAAAAAGACCCTTCGCAGGACCGTTTTTGGATCACCTTGAACGGCCTTGTGCCCGATTTTGATCATTTGTACCAATATGCCGTCGAGTTCAGCCTGAAAATTGCGGATCCCTATTCCACCTTGGTCCTGGATGGCTTTGGAAACGACAACTTTATCGACGAAACCACATACCCCAACATTCCCGAATATCCCGCGGGCCAATCGCAGGCCATAACCGTGCTCCGTACCGGAGAGGCGCCTTACATTTGGCAGGCAACGGATTATGAGCGGCCAAAAAAGACCGATTTGGTCATTTACGAACTGCTCATCCGGGACTTTGATGAACTACACAGTTTTGATGCGGTAAGCGCGCGGTTGGACTATCTTGAAAATATGGGCATCAACGCCATCGAATTGATGCCGGTGAACGAATTCGACGGCAATGAAAGCTGGGGCTACAACCCCTCTTTTCACATGGCACTGGACAAGTACTACGGCACCAAAAATGCTTTTAAAGCATTTATAGACGAATGCCATTCCAGGGGAATAGCGGTATTTATCGATGTGGTCTACAACCATGCTACGGGGCAACATCCCTATTACCGAATGTGGAATACCGACGACGGCGGAACGGGAGGCCAGGCGTCAGCGGAAAATCCGTTTTTCAATCCCGTTGCCACACATTCGTTCAGCGTTTTTAACGACTTCAACCACCAAAGTCAAGCAACAAAAGACTACGTAAACCGCACGGTAACCTATTGGATAGAGGAATTCAATATCGATGGGATGCGTTGGGACCTCACCAAAGGCTTCACCCAGAACTGTGCCGCCTCGGACGATGCCTGTACCAGTGCAACGCAAAACGACCGTATTGAAGTACTGCAGGGATATGCCGACAACCAATGGGAAGCCGATGAAGACTTCTACGTCATCTTCGAACATTTGGGAGGTATAGAAGAAGAAAAGCAATGGGCCGATTACCGTTTGGACGAAGGTAAGGGCATCATGCTATGGAACAAACAAACAGGGCCATATAACGAGGCAACATTGGGCTTTCATGCAGGAAACAGTTCCAATTTTTCTGCGGTTTCCTCCCAAGAAAAAGGTTTTGACAACCCTGCCGCGGTTTCCTATATGGAAAGTCATGACGAGGAACGTTTAATGTTCAAAAATTTGGAGTTCGGAAATGCCGAGGGAGACTACGACGTAAAGCTACTCGATACCGCATTGGAACGCATGCAGACCGCGGGGGCTTTTTTCTTTACCGTTCCCGGCCCCAAGATGATCTGGCAATTTGGTGAACTTGGTTATGAAGTTTCCATTGACTTTAATGGAAGGGTAGGCAACAAACCCATCCGCTGGGAATATTTTGATGTTCCCGCCCGAAAAGCAATTTACGATGTTTGGTCCGATCTTATCCGTCTTCGTACGAACGAACCGATTTTCGAGACCACCGACTTCACTTTGGACCTCGGTGAGGCCAGCGGCCTAAAGAAAATTCAATTGACCGACCCCAATGCCTCCGATACCGAAATAGGATTTGTGACCATTATCGGGAACTTTGGAACCACACCACAACGCATCGCCCCTTCGTTTCAAGAAAGCGGGGTATGGTATGAATTTTTGGAGGACAATAAAAAATACTACGTCACGGACACCAACAAGGAAATACTGTTACAGCCGGGCGCATTCCGAATTTTCGGTAACAACCCTTCCGATGTATTTCCTGACAACAATCCACCGGATACAGATGAAGATGGGGTATCCGACCTAAATGATAGTTGCCCCGATACACCTTTTGGTACTACTGTTGATGTGACGGGCTGCGAAATATTCAGCCTAGCGGCGAATAATTTTACCGTAATCGTAACCGATGAAACCTGTAGAAACAGCAACAATGGCAGCATCGCTATTGCTGCTGCCGCCACCTACGACTACACCCTTACCCTTAGCGGGGCGCAAGAAGTCACAACGGCCTTTACCGAAGAAGCCAGCGTTAACGATTTGCCCGCTGGCGATTATACGGCCTGCATTACGGTAGCCGGCATTGATGGGTATGAGCAGTGTTTTGAGTTGACGGTTTCCGAACCCGAAGATCTTTCGGTATTGTCAAAAGTGAATACGGCATCGAAACAACTTACCCTGGAACTTAAAGGAGGAACCCGCTATTGGATTACTTTGAACGATATCGTTTTTACGACAACGGATTCCACATATACCCTTGATCTAAAGTCAGGGGCCAACAAACTTCAGGTCAAAACGGGGAAAGACTGCCAGGGCATTTACGAAAAAAGCTTGGTTTTGGGCGAGGAAGTACGTGCCTATCCCAACCCGATCAAAGGGGATAAATTGTTTGTTTCCTTAGGAAGACAGCTTCCCGTTGATGCGCTTTTGGAATTGAGCAGCTTGGACGGACGGGTGCTTCTTTCGGATACGTACCCCACAAGCAACGGAGAAATTGAAATCGACGTATCTCGTTTGAGCCGTGGCGTGTATCTGGCAAAAATTCAAATGCCCGATGAAACGGTATTTTTAAAAATAGTAAAATAAGGGACCGACTTTGGCCATTGAAGACATCTTACCTTTTAAAAAATTAGACAAATGAAAAAGTTTAAAAATACAGTTCTGGAAATACTGGCAATAAGTTTATGTATTGCCTGTGGCGGAAGCGATGATGGCGGAGAGGTAACTCCCCCCGAGGCTACTTTGCCCCCATCGGCAGCTTCCCTCATTTTTCCCGAGGACAATACCGAATGTAATGAAGGCACCCTGATATCGGAAACCCAAAGTGAGGTGGTCTTTCAGTGGAACGCTTCGGAAAACACCGATTTTTACACCGTTAGCGTAAAAAATCTGAATACGGGGAATACGCTGGACGTGGAAACCAGAAATGCCGAAACGGGAATAATTATCGAACGTGGTGTTCCCTATTCCTGGTTTGTAACCTCTAGAGCGGCGGGTACCGCTGAAATAGGGGAAAGCAGTGTTTACAAATTTTATAATGCCGGCGTTCCGGTAACGAACCACTCCCCTTTTCCCGCTGAGGCAATAACCCCACGGGTAGGGGAAAGTGTTGCCGCAGGTGCGGTCGTTTTAAGTTGGGAATCGACCGATATTGACGATGACATTGTTTCTTACGAATTGGTACTCGATCAAAATAATCCTCCCGCAACCTCCTTGCAAAATACCGCGGAGAGCAGTTACACCTTTGAAGCCACTGCGGGCACGGTGTATTACTGGAGGGTCGTTACCACCGACGCAGCGGGGAACAGAGCTCCTTCCGAAGTGTTTCAGTTTAAGGCAGATTAAAAGAATGGCACTACCGAGAGGCGTACTTTTTGCCATTTTTGCAATGTGCTGTCTCTCTATTTTTGGGCAAGGGAAGATAAGGGTAGAACCTCCCAATTGGTGGTCGGGCATGGTCCATAACGAAGTGGAAATCATGTTTTACGGAGCCGACATAGGCGCCTACGGCCTTACCCTTGAAGATTATATTGGTATACAGTTGAAAGCGGTAGCCCGGCCCTCCAACCCAAATTATATTTTTGCGACCATAATAATCGAAAATGGCACGCTACCGGGAAACCTAAAATTTGTCCTTTCCAAAAAAGGGACCTCACCAAAGACAGTCCCCTATCCCATATTAAAAAGAAAACCGGAACAAGATCAAATACAAGGCTTTGATAGTTCGGATGCCATTTACTTGATTACCCCAGATCGTTTCGCCAATGGAAACCCCATGAACGATTCGGTAGGGGAGATGAAAGAAAAAGCGGAACGTACCAACGTCAACGGACGACATGGTGGCGATATCGCTGGAATTTCGGCACATCTGGATTATATTAAAGACCTGGGGTTTACCGCGCTCTGGAGCAACCCGCTCCTTGAAAATAATATGAAGGAGTACAGTTACCACGGTTATGCAACCACCGATTTTTATCGGGTAGACCCGCGCTTTGGTGACAACAAAAGTTTTAAGGCGCTCTGTACCAAGGCAAAGCAAAAAGGCCTTAAGGTAATAATGGATATGATCGTCAACCATTGTGGGTCAGATCATTGGTGGATGAACGACCTTCCCTATGAGGATTGGATCAACCAATGGCCGAAATATACGGGGACCAATCATAGAAAGACCGTCATTCTAGATCCCCATGCGTCCGCCTTGGACCGTAAACAGTTTTTTGATGGGTGGTTCGTTCCTACAATGCCCGACTTGAACCAACGCAATCCCAGCTTGGCCAAATACCTTGTTCAAAACACCTTATGGTGGATCGAATACTCCGGTATTTCCGGTATTCGCATGGACACCTACCCCTATCCCGACATGTACTTTATGAGTGATTGGAGCAAAGCTGTGATGACCGAGTACCCTAACTTTACTATTGTCGGGGAAGAATGGGTTACCCGCCCCACCATGGTCTCGTATTGGCAGGCAGGAAAAGAAAATCCCAATGATTATACCTCCTCCCTAAAAAGCTTGATGGATTTCCCCTTACAAAACGCACTGGTCACTTCCCTGAACAATGAAAAAACCTGGCAATCGTCATGGATCGATGTTTATGAGGCCTTGGGACAGGACTATCTGTATCCCGATCCGAACAATTTGGTTGTCTTTCCCGACAATCATGATATGAGCCGGATTTACACCCAAGTGAACGAGGACCTAAACAAATTTAAAATGGCGTTGGTGTATACCGCTACCGTAAGGGGCATTCCCCAATTCTATTACGGCACGGAAATTTTAATGGGAAACCCGGGAACGACCGAGCACGGGGTCATCCGTTCCGATTTTCCCGGTGGGTGGGAAGGCGACACGGTGAATGCTTTTAATGGGAAAGGCCTGTCCGATATACAAAAAGAGACCCAACAATTCGTACGAACCCTTTTAAGTTGGCGAAAAAACGCCACTGTAGTACACCAAGGCGACTTACTGCACTTTGCTCCCAAAGGGGAGGAAGAAGTATATGTCTTTTTTCGCTATAACGACACCGAAAAGGTGATGGTCGCTTTCAATAAAAATCCAAAAACGGTACATCTGGACCTTAGTGGGTATTCCGAAATCATTCCACCGAACATTAAGGGTACCGCCATTTTATCGGGAACACGGATCGAAGCGGAAGGTGGGTTGAGCATTCAACCGAACAGTTGCCTGATCATTGAACTGGAATAACATTGAAGGTAAGTTCAACTCAAGAGGTAGAATCCCTTTTTATCAATGTTGCCTTTATCACTTCCGTTTTAAAGTTTTCCTCCTCCTCATCGATATCATTCTCCACCCTTTCGATCAACATTTTCGCGGCGACCTCGCCCATTTTCTCTCCATGCTGTTCCACCGTGGTCAGCGTAGGTGTCGCATAGCGCGATAAAATACCATTGGTAAAACCGATAAAAGAAATATCTTCCGGTATCCGCAGTCCCTTTTTTTGGACCGCCCGCATGCAGGTAATCGCAAAAATTTCGTTCACACAAAGTACGGCATCAATGTCATGCGCATCAAAAAAAGCATCGATAATGGTATCGCTCTCTCCATTGTAGGGCAGTTTTAAAACCAAAGCCTTGTTCGCCGCTATACCATTGTCCATTAAGGCCTTTGTATATCCTTCGGCTCTTTTTTTACTTACGTTAAAGTAATTCTCGGTGGTTACCAGCGCAATCTTTTTTCTACCGTTTTTAATCAGGTTCTTGGTTGCCTTATAGGATATCTCAAAATCGTCGATGACCACTTTATCGCAAGCCACCTCATCGGTAACCCTATCGAACAATACCAATGGTACGCCCTGCTCCGTAACTTCCTTTAAATGGTTGAAGTCGTTTTTTTGTTGTGTTTCGGCCGATAGCGACATAATGAAACCGTCAATACTGCCGTTGGCCAGCAATTCCATGTTAATGACCTCCTTGTCAAAAGATTCATCGGAAACACAAACGATGACGTTGTAGCCTTGTTCATTTGCATATTTCTCGATGCCCCTAAAAACGGTGGTGAAGAAATGATGGACGATATCCGGGATAATAACCCCGATGTTTTTTGTACGCTTGTTTTTAAGGCTGATCGCGATGTTGTTCGGCTTGTAATTGTAAAGCTTGGCGAACGCCTGAACTTTCTCTTTGGTATCCCTGCCGATTTCCTCGCTGTTCTTTAATGCCTTGGAAACGGTAGAGATCGAAACATCCAATTCCCTAGCAATGTGTTTTAATGTTATTTTTTGTTTCAAAATCTAAAAGTCATTGGTAGTAATCGTAAAAGTAAACATTTCTATGGCACAGCATACTTTTCCTACTTTCGTTATTTGGTTTAACAAATTAAGCAAAACCCTGAACAAAGGGAAAAAATGTTATATTTGTCGTTAATTGCGAATTACCTAATTGCGGTGTGCCCTAAATACGAATACCATAATTATAATAAGATGTGATTGATATTGTGTTAAATTAAGAAAGTTATCAACACGAAACCGTTTGCGTAACTCCTTAACACTGACCAAACCTAGTATTAACAAACAATTTACATATTTTTAACGCTTGGAATTAGCTCAATTTTAAATTAACTCAACTTTAAATTAACAGTTTATGAAGATTACACTCTTAAAAAGTTTGCTGTTGGTAGGGGCATTTTTGTGCTTCGGACTAACGCAGGCACAGGAAGTGTCCGGTACTGTATCAGACGCTAGCGGCCCGTTACCAGGAGCCAGTATCGTTGTAAAGGGTACGACCACCGGTACACAAACCGATTTTGATGGAAATTTCACCATCAGTGCCGAAAGTGACGCAACATTGGTGATCAGCTACATCGGGTACACCTCGCAAGAAGTAGCGGTAAATGGCCAAACCAACATTACGGTTACCTTACAGGAAGATGCCGAACAACTGGAAGAGGTTGTAATCATCGGTTATGGTACTACTACGGTAAAAGATGCAACGGGCGCCGTTTCCTCCGTTACCGCGGAAGACTTTAACGGCGGTATCATATCATCTCCGGAACAGCTGATACAAGGTAAGACCGCTGGTGTACAGATTACACAGTCCAGTGGTGAGCCAGGGGCCGGAATTTCATTGCGAATTCGTGGTACTGGTTCCGTACGTGGAAACAACAGCCCACTCTTCGTAATTGATGGAGTTCCCGTATCGAACGAAAGCGTTTCCGCTTCCGGTGCCGATGTTGGGGCAGGAACCAGTGGTTCCAAAAACCCGTTAAACTTCTTGAACCCGAACGATATTGAAAGCATGAGTGTCTTGAAAGACGCATCTGCAACCGCAATTTACGGTTCCAGGGGTGCCAATGGTGTTGTAGTGATCACCACCAAATCCGGTAAGGCCGGCGGCGCAAAAGGACAATTTAATTTTAGTACCAACCTGAACATCGCGCAAGTGGCCAATCAATATGATTTGCTCAGTGCCGATGAGTTTCGGGAAAGAGGTGGAGCGGACTTAGGTTCCTCTACGGACTGGCAGGAATATATTTTCCGTACCAGTGCCTCCACGGACAACAACCTATCCTATTCCTTAAACTACGGAAAAGGAAACATCCGGGCTACCTTTGGTTATGCCAAACAGTTCGGTGTTATTGAAAACACGGATCTGGAAAGGATTACGGGAAGAATAAACGCCAACCATCGCTTTTTGGACGATAAGTTAAAAGTAGGTTTACAAGCGACCATATCTCGAATTAACGACAGAGCTCCTTTCGTGAGTAGAACTTCGGGAAGTACCGGTGACCTTTTGGCTGCAGCATATTATTCTAATCCGACCAGGCCAGCAGACCCTTTGTCAAGTGCCGACCCTGATCGAAATCCGGCGAACCTATTAGCCTTCTATGATGACAATACCAACACTAACCGTTTTTTAGGAAACCTTTCTTTTGATTATGCTTTCACCGATGAGTTATCCGCAAAATTGAACCTAGGTTTGGATACTTCCGATTCCTTTAGGGGACAGGTAGTAGGGCCTCAAATAAATGGTTTCGCGAATGGCGCTCCTGGAAATGGACGTGCTGCTATAGGTAATCTGGATACCGAAAATAAACTGGTCGAACTTACCGTAAACTACAAAAAGGAAAACGAAAATTCAAAATTTGACGTACTTGCTGGGTATTCTTTTCAGGATTTCAACCGTTCTGGCGCCAATATCTTAGGTCAGGGATATGGAGGAAGAACCGACCTTAACGACATCATCAATGTTACCGATCAAACGTATAATGCAACCCGTAATTTGGCGAGCAATTATCAGGCCTACGGTATTGGAACCTTTGAGGACCAACCGGAAGCGGGCAACGCTTTTCGAATTTTAGGCTTGTTCCCCGGTATTAACGAAACTACTGGAAGCTTACCTAGTATTCCGATTACTGCCTTTGCGGTAGATACTTTTGACAATACCGATGAGCTGCAATCCTTTTTTGGACGTTTGAATTATACCCTACAGGACAAATATTTGTTTACCGCCACGTTTAGGGCGGATGGTTCGTCTCGATTTGGGGGCAACAACCAATATGGTTACTTCCCTTCTGCCGCTTTTGCCTGGAAGTTAAATCAAGAGGATTTTGTCAGCGACGAAACCTTTTCTACGCTAAAACTACGTTTGAGCTGGGGTATCACCGGTAATCAAGACGGTTTGGGTTATGGAAACTTTGTTAATCGTACACGATGGAGGAATGGACCTGCAGGAAATGCTTTGGGTATTTCTTCCAACTCGCAGTTGACCGCTCCTGCAACAGCGGAGGTGTCTTTCGCAAATCCTGATTTAAAATGGGAAGAGACCACTCAGTTTGGGCTCGGACTTGATTTTGGTTTCGACAGCGATCGTTTTAGTGGTACTATTGATGTATACCGTAAAGAAACTACCGATATTTTGTTGAACCTACCAGCGGTACAACCGGCGACTTCGCCCTTTGTATTCCAAAATATTGATGGCACCATCGTCAACCAGGGTCTTGAACTTGGGTTGGATTATGACCTCGTTCGCGCAGAAGATTTTGATTGGAATGCCAATTTCAACATCTCCTTTAACGACAACGAACTTACCGATTACAATGGTCCTAACATTCAAGCTGGAAATCTTTATGGACAAGGTTTGACCAATTCCACCTCACAGGTGCTGACCAATGGTAAGTCGCTTTATACTTATGAATTGCGTTTGGTAGACGAGAATCTAAATGTAGAAACCGACCCGACCATATTGGACAAGTCAGGGCTTCCTACCATCATTTCTGGGTTTAGCACCAGTGCACGATACAAAAACTGGGACGCATCCTTATATTTCTCTGGACAATTTGGCTTTTATGTATACAACAATACGGCAAATGCCTTATTCGCTACTCCTCAAATCGGAGGTAGAAACAACTTAGAAAGTATCGTAAGTAGCGGTATAGCTCCCTCCTCTCAAAACCCTAGTACATTCTTTTTAGAAAAAGGAGATTTTGTAAGGCTTCAAAACGCTTCCATTTCGTATAATGTACCTTTGAGTGGTGAAGGCACGTTCAAGAGCATGCGATTGAGTGCCACAGGGCAGAACCTGTTTTTAATCACCGACTACAGCGGAATCGATCCTGAAGTAAGCACTTCGGATATTCCATTGAACGGATTGCCTTCCGCTTCTATCGATTACCTTGCCTATCCAAGGCCAAGAACTTATACCTTAGGTGTAAACGTTACCTTTTAAAAAAAATAGAATTATGAAAAAAATAGTAAAGTATTTAAGTTTAACGCTTCCGATTGCAGCTTTGGTCTCCTGTTCCGACTTGGAGATCGAACCTACGGATTCGTTTATCAGTGATGGCTTTGCCGGAGTGGCAAACGTTCAAGGAGAAGTAGCAAATATTTCCAACATTATAGCTGGAGGAAACTTGGGCAACCAAGATGGCCTTTATGCCCTCAATGAAGTGTCTACAGATGAGTTCATTGTTCCCACAAGAGCATCGGATTGGGGAGATAACGGCCGTTGGTTATCCATTCATCGACAAACTTGGAATTCGGAACTTTCCGATATTCAAAACTCTTGGCAAGCGCTGAACAGTGTCACTATAAACGCTACCAGAATCATTAATCCACAGAGCGTTAATACCGCTGGTGGTGATGTTACACAGCTCAAAGCGGAAGCCCGTTTTTATAGAGCTTGGGCAATGCATTGGATTTTGGACATGTGGCGACAAGTTCCTTACAGGGACGTAAACCTACCAAATAGCGCAATCCCTGTGGTATTGACCGGTCAAGTAGCTATAGACAGTATAGTCTCCGATTTAAATGCTGCTATCCTGGACTTACCCCAGGTAACCTCTGGCGATGGTATTTCAAGTAAATCATCTCCTACCCAAGCTGCTGCCCGGCATTTATTGGCCAAGGTATATTTGAATAAGCATGTGTATTTGGATAGCTCTCCTGAAGCGGCCGATATGCAAGCAGTCGTAGATGCTGTAGATGGTATCGCCGCTGATGGCTATAGCCTTGCCGCCTCTGGAGAATTCTTCGATATTTTCAGACCTAGCAATGATGTGGAAACCATTTGGTGGTCGCCGGCGGACACCGGCCCAAGAACATGGAATACCCTACATTATTCTCAAACTGTTCCGGTAGCGGGGCAGGACGCCGAGCAAGGAGGATGGAACGGTTTCTCCACTTTGGCTGAGTTTTATGACCTATTTGAAGGTGCACCAGAGACCAACTATGTAGGAGATGGGCAAGAAGAGCGCAGAGGTTTTGTTCCAGACCCGGCGACCATAGACGATCAAAACTTGGCCATAGGGTATGGTTTCCTCATTGGTCAGCAGTTCAACAGAGATGGAACTCCGGCCGACGCCAGGGAAGATGTAGGTTCTCCTCCACTAGTTTTCTCAAAAGAAGTTGAACAACCTGAGTTCGTTGCCCCTGCCGACAATTCGATTTTAGAAACCGCAGGAACTAGGGTAATCAAGTACCACCCAAACGAAGAGGGTGGAGATCGCAGAAGACATATCGTAAATTACAGATATGCTGATGCATTTTTGATGAAAGCAGAAGCCATGTTCCGTATGGGTATGGATGTTACCGCTATGATCAACGAACTACGTCAAATACGTGGTGCTTCAGATTTGCCCGCGATTATGGAAGCTGACCTGCTAGCAGAACGCGGAAGAGAAATGTACGGAGAAGTAACTAGACGACAAGATTTGATTCGATTCGGTCAATATCTACGTGCATGGAATCTAAAAGAGGCCGGTGACCCGCATTTGGAAATTTTCCCGGTTCCTAACGCAGATGTATTGGCTAATCCCAACATAGTACAAAATCCAGGATACTAATCAACCTCGATACCAGTATTAAAAAAAGGCCGTTCAATTGAACGGCCTTTTTTTACTTATACCATACTACTATAGTGATATGGTATAAAAACTGAACATCTATGTCCATTTTGTTTACAGAAAGTGATTCTCGATCAAATGCTCAAAAAACTCATTTAATCATAGAACAACAAGCCTTAAACAGGGATTAAATTTCAGAGCAAAGGATAGGAAGAACGCATTTCATGAATTAATTTTATCAATAATTCTTTTGAATAACTTTACCCAAGGCTACGAAATCAAAAAAGAACATATCCAAGCAAAGCTTAAACTTCATCATACGATATACCATTATACAAATCTTATAAAATCATGCTATCATTTATGTGCAATGTCATCTTAAAAAAACTTGGTTTTTTGTTTTCATTGTTCCTTTTGTTTCATTCCTGTACAAATGAAAAAAAAGACTCTAGTACCGATGTATCGAATACCTTAAAAATGTTTACACTACTTCCCTCGGATACAACTGGAGTAACTTTTGTAAACAAAGTAGAAAATCAGAAAAACTTTAATATTTTCAAATACCGCAACTTTTATAATGGTGGTGGAGTAGCCATAGGGGACATCAATAACGATGGGCTTGCCGACATTTATCTGACCGGCAATATGGAACCTAACAAACTCTATTTAAACAAAGGGAATTTTCAATTTGAAGATATTTCCGAAAAAGCGGGTATACAGGGGAATAAACCGTGGTCTACCGGTGTGACCATGGTGGACATCAATGCCGATGGTTTTCTTGACATCTACGTGAGCAATGCCGGTAACATGAAAGGCGACAACCACGACAACGATCTCTACATCAACAATGGTGATTTGACTTTTTCCGAAAAATCCGAAGAATACAATCTTGCCAAGACCGGCTTTTCTACACATGCCTCTTTCTTTGATTACGATAAGGACGGTGACTTGGACGCCTATATTTTAAACAACAGCAACATACCGGTAAGTAGCCTTGGTTTTGCCGAACAACGGAACGTTCGGGCGCAGGACTGGGAAGGCGTACCTACTATTTTCAAAGGGGTGGGAGATATGCTATTGCGCAACGACGATGGTAAATTTATAGATGTAAGCGAGGAAGCCGGCATCTATGGTAGTTTGATCGGGTTTGGACTGGGTGTACTCGTCAGCGATGTAAATCAAGATGGATACCCCGATATTTATGTGTCCAACGACTTTTATGAACGCGATTATCTTTATATCAACCAACGGGACGGCACCTTTAGCGAGGAAATTAAACAATGGACCTCGCACTTAAGTCTCTCCGCCATGGGTATCGATATGGCCGACATTAACAACGACGGAAATGCCGATATTTTTATCACCGACATGCTCCCGGAACCGGACGAACGGGTAAAATCGGTAATGACCTTCGACGGTTATAATACCTTCAAACTAAAACAGAGCAAGGATTTTTACCAACAATACATCCAGAACACCCTACAGCTCAACAACGGAAACGGCTCCTTTTCCGAAGTCGCCTATTTCAGTGGTGTCGATGCTACCGATTGGAGTTGGGCCGGACTGTTGTTCGACATGGATAACGACGGACTACGGGACATTTATGTAACCAACGGGGTCAACCACGATCTGACCGATTTGGATTTTATAGACTTTTTTGCCAATGAGATTATCCAAAAAATGGCGTTGACCGGAAAAAAGGAGTCCATCGACTCCATACTCAACAAAATGCCCATACGACCACAACCCAACTATACCTATAAAAACAATGGGGACATTACCTTTTCCAACACCGGTGCCGATTGGGGACTGGCCATTCCAAGCCTTTCCAATGGTGCCGCTTATGGCGATTTGGACAATGACGGGGATCTGGACCTAGTGGTGAACAATGTAAATATGGAGTCTTTCGTATACCGCAACAATGCCAGGGAACTTACCAAAAACAAGTATCTCAAACTGCGGCTTCAGGGCTCCGATAAAAACAGCTTTGCCATAGGAACGACCGTAAGGGCCTATTATGGCAACAACCAACTGCTACAGGAACTGGTGCCCTCCAGAGGATTTCAATCCTCTATGGAATATACCATGACCTTGGGGCTGGGCGAAACCGAACAGCTCGATTCGGTGAGAATTATCTGGCCGGACTCCAAAACCCAACTGTTGACGAATGTACCGGCAAATCAGACCCTTGAAATGAAACAAACGGATGCCGTGGATATCTTTTTGTACAAAAAAGAGAAAGCGGCCCCTACCCTATTCAATGTACTCCCCAATAGCACGCTTTTAAGCCACGAAGAAAACAATTACAACGATTTTGATTATGAAGGCCTGATCTACAAACAACTCTCACAGGAAGGGCCTGCCCTGGCCGTTGGCGATGTCGATAAGGACGGCAACGAGGACGTGTTCGTAGGTGGTGCCAAAGGACAGCCCGGTTCCCTATACCGCCATAAGGGAAAGGGAAAAGTGGCAAATGTCCCTCAACCGATATTTGTTGAAGATGCCTATTTTGAAGATACCGCAGCAGCGTTCTTGGACGTGGATGGCGATGGCGATCAAGACCTGATGGTAGGCAGTGGCGGCAATCAGGTCGGTGATGAAAAAAAATATCGGGTACGCCTTTACCTAAACGATGGAACCGGAAACTTTACACCATCGGAAAGCAAACTACCCTCCACCTTCAGGAACATTGCCATAATCGCTCCCCATGACTTTGATGATGATGGGGATATCGATGTTTTTGTCGGCTCACGCAGTATTGTGGGCACCTACGGGGCCGACCCCGATCATTTGTTTTTGGAAAATAAAGGGGATGGAAGTTTTGTGGACGCTACCGAAAGGTTGGCCTATGATACTAAAACCGCTGGGATGATCACCGATGCCATTTGGACCGATATCGACGGGGATGCCATAAAAGATCTGGTAACGGTATCGGACTGGGGAACACCGCAGGTCTTCAAAAATAATGGAAGAAGGTTACAACCATTCGTTTCCGCTTTGGATAGCCTGAACGGATGGTGGAATACCGTAGCAACGGCAGATCTCGACAATGACGGTGATCAAGACCTTATTATAGGCAACCAAGGCAGTAATTTACACTATAGACCCTCTACCGAAAATCCCATGAAAATGTGGGTCAACGATTTTGATAACAACGGTAGTTTGGAACAAATTGTAACCCAATACGCCAACAAGGAAGATTTTCCCATACATCAGAAACAGGAGCTCACTAGTCAACTCGTCACCCTAAAAAAGCAAAACTTAAAAGCTTCCGATTACGCAAAAAGATCCATTTCTCAATTGTTCCCCGAGAATGTGGTCGCCAATGCCATCGTAAAGACCGTTTCAATTTCGGAATCCATCATTGCCATCAACGAAGGAAACGGAAAATTCACCATTAAAACCCTACCGAGCAGGGTACAGCTCTCCTGCGTATGCGGCATCAGTTGTTCGGATGTGAACGGCGACGGCAACATCGATCTGATCATGGCAGGGAACGATTTTGAATTCAAACCCCAGTATTCCCGCTTGGATGCCAGTTATGGCAATGTGCTGTTAGGGGATGGCCAATTGAACTTTGAATGGCAGGGCTATTCCAAAAGTGGTTTTTTCATCCGAGAAGAGGTCAAACACTTAAAGGAGTTCAGGGATAATAAGGGAACCCGCTTCCTTTTTGCCGCCATCAATGATAGCAAACCTAAAATTTTTGCATTGCATGAGTAAGCACTTCGCTTTTTTGATAGCCATTACCTTGGTATGCAGTTGTAGCCAGAAAGAAGGTAGTCTTTTCAAAAATCCAACTCCAAAAGAGACGGGAATTCATTTTGAAAACGCTTTGAACGATTCGGACGCCCTGAACATTCTGGATTACCTCTATTTCTATAATGGTGGCGGCGTAGCCATAGGGGACATCAATACGGACGGCTTGCCCGACATTTACCTGTCCGGCAATAGGGTCAAGAACAAACTGTATCTGAACAAGGGCGATATGACCTTTGAGGACATCACCGAAAAAGCCGGGGTGACCGGTAGAAGTGATTGGAATACCGGTGCCGTAATGGGCGATGTCAACGGCGACGGGCTATTGGATATTTATGTTTGTGCCGTTGTGGGCATCAATGGTTTTAACGGATACAACGAACTGTTTATCAACAATGGGGATACCACCTTTACCGAAAGTGCCCGTGCGTATGGGCTCGATTTCGACTCCTATAGTTCCTCGGCGGCTTTTTTGGATTATGACGGCGATGGGGATTTGGACATCTATCTGCTGAACCATGCCGTACATACCCAGGAATCTTTTGGAAAGGCCGATCTGCGATTGCAACGCAACGAACAATCCGGTGACAAATTGTTGCGCAATGACGGCGACACCTTTACGGATGTTAGCGAACAGGCGGGGATTTTTGGAGGCATTACGGGTTACGGGCTGGGAGTGTCGGTCGCCGACTTTAACCAAGACGGCCACCCTGACATCTATGTCGGCAACGACTTTCATGAGGACGATTACTACTACATCAATAACGGCGATGGAACCTTTAGCGACAAATTGCGCAAGTATTTTGGACATACCTCACGGTTCTCCATGGGGAACGATGCGGCCGATATCGATCACGATGGCTGGCCCGACCTGATTTCGTTGGATATGCTTCCCGAAAAAGAATCGGTCTTAAAGGCCTCGGATGGAGATGGCGACCTACAGACCCAACAGCTTCGGGTAGACCGTTATGGCTATCACTATCAATTTTCAAGAAACATGCTCCATATGAACAGAAAGGGGCATCCCTATCTTGAAACGGCCTTAATGAGCGGTATTGCAGCAACGGATTGGAGCTGGAGCGCCCTTTTTGCCGACTATGATCAGGATGGCGAGCAAGATCTTTTTATCTCGAATGGCATTCCCAAACGTCCCAACGATTTGGATTACATCAATTTCGTGTCCGATGAAAAAATCAAACAAAAAATAAACGACACCAAACTTGTGGACCAAGAGGCGCTAGACTTGATGCCCGATGGAAAAATATACAACTATATATTTCAAGGCGGCAATCCAATGCAATTCGAAAATCGTTCGGGAGATTGGACGGTAAAAGATTCCTTGATTTCCGGGGCCACGGCTTGGGGGGATCTCGATAACGATGGCGACCTGGACCTTGTGGTCAACAACTTGAACAGCCCGGCTTCATTGTATGTGAACAAAACGGACGATACGGCGCATTACCTTAAGCTGAAATTCAAATACGACAAAGGAAACCAACTCGGTATCGGTACCAAAGTTTATTCCTATCACAACAAAACTTTACAGTATAAAGAACTCTATACCGCCAGAGGGTTTCAATCCTCTTCGGAACCCATCATCCATTTCGGTTATGGAAAAACCGCAAAAATAGACTCCCTACGGATCGTATGGCCAAATGGCACTACCCAAACCTTAACGGACATCCAAACGGACCAAACGCTAACGTTGGTACCCGAAAACACCATTGCCTATGAGTATCCGGCACAACGCATCAAAAATCAGGAACTTTTCAAGAAAGTACCGGACAATATTGGGATATCTTTTGAACACCGTGAGGACCGTTACACCGATTTCAACAGACAAAAACTGATTCCGTATCAGGTTTCCGATCGTGGGCCGGCCACGGCTATCGGTGATTTGAATTCCGACGGAAAAACAGACGTATTCTTTGGTGGCAGCAAGTTTGCGGCTTCCAGGATATTCGTACAGACCGACAGTGCTTTTGTGCCCTTACGCATTGACGAGATTGCCAAGGATTCGGTGAAGGAAGATGTTGCCGCGGCCATTGTCGATATCAACGGTAACGGCAAAAATGACCTCTATATAGGTTCCGGTGGTGGGGATTTTTTCGACCAAATGGCACCGCTTTTGGACAGTTATTATAGTGCGACCGATAGCAGCTACCAAAAGGCCCCTTTACCCGAAACCTTTCAAAACGCCTCCGTAGTAGCACCCTACGATTTTGATGGCGATGGGGATATGGATCTTTTTGTAGGGAACCAGGCAATGACCAACGATTTTGGCAGCACCCCTTACTCCGCGCTATTGGAGAACGACAAGGGTGTTCTACGTTTGACCGAACAACCCGAATTGAATACCGTTGGGATGGTAACCGACGCTATTTGGAACGATTTTAACGGCGATGGTCAAATAGACCTGATCGTAGTGGGGGAATGGATGGCCCCCGTTTTTTTTAAAAATACAAATGGTAGGCTAAAAAAGACCGATGTTGGCATCGACCGTTTGAACGGCCTATGGCAGGCCATACAACCCTATGATATTGACGGCGATGGGGACACGGACTATTTGCTCGGCAATTGGGGGGAAAACACCAAGTTCAAGGCTTCCGAAAAGCGACCGTTGCATTTATATTATGGCGATTTGGACGATAACGGCCAAACCGAAACCATTACCGCAATCAATAAGAACGGGGGGTATTACCCCATCGAGACCTTGGGCGGCCTTGCTTCCCAACTCATTTTTCTCAAGAAACGGTTTCTCCGGAACAAGGACTTTGCGGGAAAAACGATCGATGCCCTATTCACTTCGGAAGAACTTGAAAAAACCGAGGTATTGGAAGTACACCAATTACGATCGGGCTATCTGAAAAACGAAGGGGGAACATTCTCTTTTATACCGTTTCCAAAAACCTTGCAAATAGCTCCGCTGACGGCTTTTGCGGAGTATGATTTTGATGGCGATGGAAAAACCGAAGTATTGACAGCGGGAAATTACTTTGGGGTAAAACCCTATCACGGTAGGTTCGATTCCTTTCCTGGGGCCCTGATCAAAACGGACCAAAACATTGTTCTTGGAGATATGCTGGGGTTGGAACTCTCCCATAAGGCAGTCCGAGACTTGAATATCATATCGTTCCAAGATAAATCGTATCTTTTGGTGACCATAAATAACCAAAAAGCGGAAGTGTATCAAATCCGTTAAAAACCGACGCGATTCGATTCCCTATCCCTTTATGGAAAATAGAAGGGGTTATATTTAAATCCCTCCGAGATAACATACACCGTAAACACCTATTGAAATGAGCATTGTCCTTTTTGTTTGGTAAAAATGCCAATAATAAATACTACTGTCACGCCGAGCTTGTCGAAGCGCGTCCTCAAACCCGTTTTATGAAGGTCCTGCACAATCGAACATTTCGTCAAGGATACAATGCCGTCAGTGGAAACCAAATATCAAGAAGGGATTAAAAGGCGGCAATAATATTACAAGAATAATACCATTTTAACTTTGAAATAGCACAAATACAGCGGAACATTCAATAAAGTTAGGATTTTCCCGTTGACAGAAGATAGGCAAGGTGAGTAGTTAAATAAGAAGAAGCTGAGGTATACTATGCATGTCCGGTCGACCGCAGTCGAGACCTCGTTTTGAGCAACGAAAAGTCCTCGAATGTATTCGAACAAAAGCTTCAAAGCTTTTGACTGTTCTGTATGCATGAAATATCATCTTGGCCATGTTATTAAAATAAGAACCGTAATACTGGGGGTATTGACCCCGAACGGATGCATTGCAACATACAATGGTCCCGACCAAACTGATTCCGATTTATGAAACCTTTCGCGAAAGAAACCAACATTAGCCTATTAAAAGTGTTGTTTGCCTTTTGTCTAATCTATTCCTGCACAAAAAACGTGACCCTTTTTACCGAGGTTGAATTTGAAGTGCTGACGCAATATGATGATGAAGGTTTTATCAACCAACCGCTTGCTTCGGGCTTTACCGTGGTACCCGAAGAAATCATGGAAGACTATACCTACAGTTTTTCGTATCGCTTGGAGTCGGGCGAAGGCGTTTTTTTGAAACCGGACGGTGAAATCCTCCCTCCCAATACGGGGCTACCATTGGACAATCTTTCCCTATCGCTCGATTTTATGGGAACATCGGAAGGAGAACAGCAAGTTGTCATTACCGTTACGGACAGTTTTGGTTTTTCCGTTAGTTCGGAACTGACCTATACGTTGTCGGAAATCCCCATTACCTGGACGGCTTCGGGTACCGCCGTTCAAGTGGCCGTGAATGAACCCACCGCAATTACCGTGGTGTTGAATACAGAAAATACCGCTCCAGAACTGGTTTATGAATACCGCTACACCATTATTTCTGGGGAAGGCACGCTAACATCGGAAGAAGGTAGCGCGATACCACAAAACGAATTCGAAGCCATCGTTCCTGGAAGCTACACGCTCAATTTTACCCCTAGTGCGCTAGGGGAGACCATACTCTCCTTTGTAGTCCGGGATAACAATGGGCAGGAAACCACGGTCGAAGTTACCTTTGAAGTGCTTGCCGAAGTAACGGATGAACTTGCTCCCGAGCTCGAATTGAATGGAGCTAACCCTCAGAACATTGCGTTAAATGGCCCTTATCAAGAATTGGGTGCAACCGCTGTGGACGAAGTGGATGGCGACCTTACCACTTCCATTACGATCGACGCTACCGAAGTGGATACAAGTACAGAGGGAACCTATGAAGTACGGTATAGTGTAAGCGATAACGCGGGAAATACAGCAATTGAAATCCGTATCATAAACGTTGCCGACAATGCCGTTAATGAGGCCCCGACCGCAGTCAACGATGAAAGGACAACCGATACCAATACCGCGAGCCAACTTGACCCTACCTTAAACGATATCGATCCCGAAAACGATGTGTTATCGGTAGTTTCCGTGGGGACAATAGCGCCCGAAAATGCGGGAACGGTAACACAAAATGGCAATACCTTGACCTTTACACCGGCAACCGATTTTACGGGAACGGCGACCTTTGAATACACCATTAATGATGGAACCGTTGGAAACGATGCAACGGGCACCATTTCGATAGAAGTAATGACAAACGTTATTTCCGTGACATTCATAACCGTCAATGGGCCAACAACATTGCAGGCAGGAACAAATGAGACCTTTACCGCCGATGTCGACCCAGACAACGCCACCGACCAAAGCGTCACTTGGAGCAGTTCCAATACTGCAGTGGCCCTTGTGGATGAGAACGGATTGGTTACCGCGGTAGCGGAAGGCACCGTTAACATCGTGGCTACAGCCAACGATGGATCCGAAGTGAGCGGCGCCAAGGAACTTACCGTTACCGATAGCTATGTTCCAGCGACCTCCGTTGTTTTTGATAGCCCCAACGATGTTCTTGTTTTAGGGGCAACGGAACAAATTACCGTCACCATCTTACCCGCTGATGCGACACCTACGGCAGTAGACAACTGGATCAGTTCCGATAACAATATCGCTACAGTAGACAATAATGGCCTCGTGACGGCCGTAGGACCAGGGACCGTAGATATAACAGGCATTGTGGAGAATGGTAGCGCCGACCCCGGAGACTGGGTCGGGGGCGGTAAAAGCTTTACGATCACCGGGATTCCGGTAACGTTCATAACCGTCAATGGCCCAACAACATTACAGGCAGGGACAAATGAGACCTTTACCGCCGATGTGGATCCTGACAACGCCACCGACCAAACCGTCACTTGGAGCAGCTCAGATACCAACATCGCCACGGTAGATGCCGACACCGGACTGGTCACGGCGGTATCCCCCGGAAACGCCAACATACGGGCCACGGCCAACGACCAATCCGGGGTTTTCGGATCCCTCGGAATCACTGTCACCGGGATTCCGGTAACGTTCATAACCGTCAATGGGCCAACAACATTACAGGCAGGAACAAATGAGACCTTTACCGCCGATGTGGATCCCGGCAACGCCACCGACCAAAGCGTTACTTGGAGCAGCTCCGATACCAACATCGCCACGGTAGATGCCGATACCGGACTGGTTACGGCGGTATCCCCCGGAAACGCCAACATACGGGCCACGGCCAACGACCAATCCGGGGTTTTTGGATCGCTCGGAATCACGGTTGCGTCCGCCAATCAAGCGCCCATTGCACAAGGGGATTTATTAAGGGTACTTAGTAATACCGTGACATCCATAAACGTATTATCAAATGACAATGATCCAGACAATGACACTATTTCTATTATCAGCGAAACCAATCCAACTTTAGGATCGATCAGCCGAACAGATGACGGTTTCGAATATACGCCCGACGGCAGTTGTACCAATACCAGTTTTACCTATACCATTTCCGATGGAAACGGTGGAGAGGCAACGGCTACCGTAATGGTTGAAAAAGGTGGCACTACAATTGGAAATAATCAAACTATCAGTCCTAACCTACCTTCAATATCAGGGACGATAACAATTTATTGTGAAAGCTCATCTTTCACGGTATCCGCTTTTGGGGGAAGTGGCAGTTCTTCGGTCACATTCAATATAGATGGGGATTCTACTTCGGTCACCGCGAACGCTGGTCAGGCAGTAACCAACGAATCTGATGATTATGGTCCTGGAGTATACAACTATACACTAAGTGGAAGCTTTAATGGCTCCAGTGGCAACAGCGGTTTTGTTACTGTTACAAACAATTAGACTTTTTCCAATTGGCTAAACCCTTTTAATATCTCACCACTTTAGAAAACATACAAATCCGGATTAGACGTATTCGGTCTTTCTTACTGAACTCATTTAGACTTTTTGGATTGAAGCGAAAATTAGTGATTTAAAGGCCTGTTAAGACTTTTTTGAGTTTCATAGCAGGGCTACGAGAGGAAAAAAAGGCAAAAACAGGGCTGTAAAGAACAATTTTTTAGCAAATTAAAAAAGTCTAAATGAGTTCACTTCAAACAGAACCCAGTTCCAACCATCGTGTAATCCAAAAGGTTGATTTTACAAAAATTAAATAACCATGCCACATGTGACCTTGCCTATGCTAGCAGTGATTGCTCTCTATTAATGGGGCACATAAGAAAACGGTTGGACACCTTTCCGAAGCAATGTAGAAAGTGGTGATTCCAATTAACATAAAAACACTAAAAAAAACCGTATTTTTGATGTTAATTTTACACGAATGCCATGGGCTGTAAAGCCATGGTAAAATGACGATGACAATGAAAAAAGTATTATTATTTTTCGGCGGAATGCTGTTGGTATGGTCTTGTGAGGAGACGCAAAAAAAGGAACCCATTTCCATTTCCCCGGATGCCTTACATGCCGCCATAGACAAGGTAACGGAAATAATGATCCACGATATTTTCTCGCCGCCAGTAGCGAGCCGTATTTTTGCCTATCCCAACATTGCGGCCTATGAGATCATCGCTTTACAAAACGACACCTACCGCACGCTCTCGGGACAGGTGACCGATCTAACGCCCATACCCAAACCTAATGTGGAGCAAACCATCCATTATCCCATGGCTGCACTCGTTGCCCATATGGAATTGAGCAAACAGCTTATTTTTTCCGAACAGGAGATGGAGCACTTTCGGGATAGCCTATATACCTCTTGGGAGACTAAGGATGCCTCCCTTTTCAATACCTCAAAAACCTACGGGTTACAGGTAGCGGCACATATTGCGGAATGGATGAAAAAAGACAATTATGCGCAGACCCGCACCATGCCGCAGTTTACGGTACGTATGGAAGACGAAACACGGTGGCAGCCGACACCACCGGCCTATATGGCGGGTATAGAACCGCATTGGAGCAAAATACGCCCCTTTTTGATCGATTCTGCAGCGCAGTTTAAACCAGTACCGCCCCCGCCCTTTTCCATGGAAAAAACCGCTGATTTTTATAAAGAACTAGAGGAGGTATATGACATCAGTAAAAAAATAGAAAAGGATGGTGATGCCTCCGAAGAAATTCAAATTGCACAATTTTGGGACTGCAACCCCTATGTATCGGTTACCCGAGGACATTTGATGTTCGCTACAAAAAAGATAACCCCCGGCGCCCATTGGATCGGGATTACCAAAATTGCCGCTAAAAAAACCGATAGTGATTTTGACAAAACCGTATATGCCTATACCAAGACCTCCATGGCCATTGCGGACGCCTTTATCAGTTGTTGGGACGAAAAGTACCGCAGCAACCTAATACGGCCGGAAACACTGATCAACCAGCATATCGATGAAAACTGGAAACCGGTATTGCAAACGCCTCCGTTTCCCGAATATACGAGCGGACACAGCGTCGTATCCGGTGCGGCCTCCATTGCGCTGACGGATATTTTTGGAGACGGTTTTCAATTCGATGATGATACCGAGGTGCCATATGGCCTTCCGGTACGTAGTTTCGAATCGTTCGAGGCGGCCGCCGATGAAGCGGCGATCAGTCGCATGTATGGTGGCATCCATTACAGGGCCGCTGTTGAAGTAGGCGTTGAACAAGGTAGAAATCTGGGTACCTATATCATGGACAAAGTACAAATGACTTCCAAACAACCGATAGCGGCAAACGAAAACTAATGGGGAAAAAAATTGCCTGGGGTATTGGCCTGCTGCTTCTTGCAGGCTTAGGATGGTATCTTTTCCTAAAACCCTATGATTATCTGATCACCTTCAAGACCAGGGCTATACCCGGCACAATCAACCAGACTCTAAAAAAGTGGAACGCTACCATATCGGAAAGCACCTTCTTGGGCCAGGAAAGTCTTACGGACTTCACCTACGAACAAAATCACAATGATTCGCTGGTTACCTATCGATGGCACATTGACCGCATGAAAGATTCACTTTCCAAAGTAAAGGTGTACGTTACGGAACCTCAAAACAGTTTCTACAACAAGCTAGTCGTTCCCTTTACCAAAAATACCTTTGTACGACGCAGCGAAGAAACCATATTGGAGGCCATGAATATCCTTGCCGACCATTTGGAAGCTTTTAAGGTCGCGATTGTCGGGGAAGCGGAACGGCCTGCTGCTTTTTGCGTATGTATCGCGTTACAGGGAAGCCAACAAAGCAAGGCCGGCGGAATGATGCGCAACTACTCCTATTTAACGGGAGTCGTAGCACAAAACAAACTTGTTCCAAAGGGACATCCGTTCGTCGAGATTACCGATTGGCAAATGGAAAAAGATTCCATATCCTACAACTTCTGCAACCCGATCATCGAAAAGGACAGCCTCCCCCCTTTGCAAGAATTGTTTTATAAAAAAATTCCTGCTCGAAAAGCGGTAAAGGCCTTGTATAACGGAAACTACATTACCTCGGATCGGGCGTGGTACCACCTTTTGGAATACGCCGAAAAAAAGGGAATCACACTGGAGCGCAAACCCTTCGAGATTTTCAACAACAATCCCAATATGGGCGACCCGGAGCTTACGTGGGAAGCGGAGGTGTATATGCCGGTTAAATAGGAGTTAGGAGTAAAAAAAGACCGCTGCGCTGAAAGAAAAAGGATAAAAGACAAAAAAGTTCAAGTTCAAACTCAAGCGAACCACTTTTTACTCACCACTTTTTACTCAATAGTGTCCGGTTAACGTAATAGTAATCTTTGTAAAGACCTTAAAAATATACAAGTTACAGCCGTTCTTTGATTTTTTGATTTGAAATGTTCG